>NZ_JBDZDI010000010.1:0-165077 GCF_040044975.1 Gordonia oleivorans | reverse complement strand
GATCACCGCGAAGCTGGGTACTCAGGTCCGTAAGTCGGTGGAGTTGCTCATTCAGGCATTCTCGGAGGAGCGGCTCAAGGCACGTCGCGACGGTACTGCCGACCCGCTGCCAACCAATCCTGATGAGGTGTATCAGGCGGCGGTCACCGTGATGATGCGAATTGTGTTCCTGCTGTTCGCTGAAGAACGTGAAATGCTCCCCACGGAGCGGTTGTACTGGGATTCGTACGCCATCAAAGATCTCCTGACGGACCTCAGAGCGGCGGCGACGGATGGTGAGGAGTTGCTCGATGAGACGTACGACGTCTGGCACCGCCTTCTCGCCGTCAGTGACGCCCTGTACGGGGGAGTCAACTACGACGAGATGCGAATGCCAGCCTACGGCGGTTCACTCCTCGACCCGAACCGGTTTCCTTGGATGCATGCCGTGGACAAGCGGGGCTTGGCACTCAAGGTGTCGGACCGGGTGATGATGCATGTCCTCGAGTCTGTTCAGACTGTCGTCACAGGTGACGAAAGGCGCCGAATCTCCTTCCGCGATATTGACGTTGAACAAATCGGCTATATCTACGAGGGACTTCTCGGCTACTCGAGTGCCGATGTGGAGGACGATGTAGTCCTCGGCCTAGTAGGCAAGGACGGCGAAGAGCCCGAGATTCCGCTCGGTGTGCTCGAACGCATTCGAGACGCAAACACCGGAGACCCGAGGAAGATGGCGGCAGCTATCAGAGAGTGGGTGAAGGAGAACCAGCCGGCGGCCACCAGCAAGACGGCCGCAGCCCTCGCCAAGCTCATTGCGACGCCGCCTACGGCCGACGAACGCGCCGAGTTGATGCGGCTTCTTACACCGGTGGCCGGTGGGGACACGCAACTTCTCGAAAGCCTCATCAGCTGGGGCAAGGTGATCCGCAGGGACCTACGGAATATACCGATGGTCTTCCCGCGGGGTGGCCTCGTCGTTGTGGAGACACCTTCACGTAAGAACGCCGGTGCGCACTACACCCCCCGCTCTCTCGCGGAAGAGGTGGTCCTTCACGCACTCGAACCGCTGGTGTACGCCCCGGGACCGTTGCAGACCAACAACGATAAGGAGTGGAAGCTCAAGTCATCCGCCGAGATCCTCGATCTCAAGGTGGCGGATATCGCCGCGGGGTCAGGCGCTTTCTTGGTCGCGGCGGCGCGTTACCTGGGTGAGCGGGTTGTCGAGGCCTGGACCGAAGAGAGGATACTCACCGACTCCGAATTTGCTCCCGCCGACGATATCGAGAGACGCGCAGTGCGTGAAGTGATCTCGCGCTGTTTGTACGGTGCCGACATCAACCAACTGGCTGTAGAGATGTGCAAGTTGTCTCTGTGGCTGGTGTCGATGGACAAGACCCAGCCGTTCTCGTTCGTCGATGACAAGGTCTTCTGCGGTAACTCGCTTCTGGGAGTCACCGATCTTGATCAGTTACGCTATTTCCACCTCTACCCTGAGCCAACGAGAATGCACGAGCAACTGTTCGTAGACATCGATGCCAAGATCCGTACGGCAACTAGGTTGCGGCACGAACTGGCAAGCCCGGTCGAAGAACACGATCCGATGCGGTCATCGCGCGCGAAACAGCGCCTGCTTGAGCAGTCCCGTCAGGTGACCGATGATCTGCGGCTGATCGCCGATGGTGTTGTCGCGGCCGGCCTTCCACTGGGTGGTAAGCCGGGTCGGCAGTTGGACGACGCTTACAGAACGTTGTCGTGGCAGGTCCAAGCTGCGTTTCCTACCGGGGGTAGCGACCCGGACCAGAGTCCGCTACGTGGTCGGATTGACTCAGGACTCACGCCTACGATAAAGACCGATTATGACCGGTGGAAGCCACTGCATTGGTCAATCGAGGTGCCGGACGTGCTCATAGAGGGGGGAGGCTTTGATGCAATCGTCGGTAACCCGCCATTCCTGTCAGGAAAGAAGATTTCTACGGCATACGGCGCAGGCTTCGAGGCTTGGTGCAAGTCGGATCTGGATGGACGTAAGGGCGCCGCAGACATCTGTGCACATTTTATTCGTAGAGCGTGGGCATTGGTTGGAATAGAGTCGGGGGTGATCGGGCTAATCGCGTCAGATCGCGTAGGTCAGGGGGACACTGCAGCTATGTCGACGGAGGTCCTCGTCGACTCAGGCACTATATTCCGAGCGATTTCAGAATTCAAATGGCCCGGTAAGGCTTCGACTAGTGCTGCAATCGTTTGGGCATCAAAGGCTCCCCTGAAAGAGGACGCCCATCCTACGTTGAATGGGGTAACAATCAACACTATCGATGGATGCCTGTCTGATGGGCAGAAAGCCGACGTGAGAACGGCGCATAAGCTGCGGCTTAGTTTCATGGCGGGTAGTGGCGTGTACTTATATGGCGAGGGCTTCCTGATTGGCACTAACGATAAGATCATATCCGAGCTGAGTGGCAATGAGCGTTCTTTCTTGAGGCCGTTTGTAAACGGAAAGTCGCTCCTCGGGGGCACTCCCTCAGGCAAGCTCGCTATCGACGTGAATTGCTTTCAGACGGAGGCAGACCTCTTCGCGGCAGCCCCACATCTTGCCAAGCGCTTGCGGGAGACCGTGAAGCCTGTTCGCGATTCGATTACAAGTCAAGTGCACGAGTCGCGTTATTGGGCTCATTGGGACAAGCGTGAGCCGTTATTTGCCGCCGCAAATGAATGCGGCAGCTTCTTGGTGGTCGCGGAAAATTCCCGGGTTCCGGTCTTTCTGAGGACTACTGATACGAGGGCGCTTTACAGCCACAAGGTAGTTATCGTGGCTACAGACAGTTTGGCTCATTTTGGCGTACTGAATTCCGGGGTACATTTTTCGTGGTTCGAAAGAACAACAACAGGTAGGGGGGCCACGAGCACCTACGTGGTGACGCGATGTCTTCGGACTTTTGTATTTCCAACGGAAGGTGAACGCTCAATCGAAGTCTCTGCAAGCAGACTTAGCGGTGCAGTATTAGGTGAGCTGGAAAAATCCCCCTCGGTAACACATCTTTACAACCGGATTGATAACCCGGGGGATATTGCCCCTGGACTGCAAGAGATTCGTGAGGCGCAAATTGCGTTAGATAAGGCGGTGATTGAATCGTACGGCTGGGGCGACCTAGACTTGTGTTATGGACATTATAGGTATCGAGGTCGCACAAGGTGGATGCCCGCAGATTCAGTGCGCGGCTCGATTGTTGAGCGTTTGCTTGAGCTCAACCACGTGCGGGCAAGTGAAGAACGGAACTTGGAAGTATTGAGTGGGCAGGACCTTGGCATTTCATGACTGTGAGCAAATCTACCGTAGTAAGGGCTGAACTCGTCGGGCTGATCGAGAGTGAATTGCTAGGTCCTCGCAACGGGCCCGAGGAAGAGATAAGAGGTACTGCCAGAGGCCGCTACATGGTCGGGGCTTTGGCGCCGGTGACCATCGACCCCGCGGCGGGTACTGAATCCGACGTTGACGACAGTGGTGGCGATCCCTCAGATACTGGAGTCGCAATGACCGACCAGGACCCGATCTCCAACGGTCAGTCCGGAGTACCGGTCGGGACAGATGAGGATCCGTCGTACGACGCTGACGAGGACCGGGATGAAGGGGCAAAGGGAGCTCTGACTCACCCGTCATCTATGGGACTGCGCTTCCAAGTGCCCAGCGAATGCGGCGTTCTCGCGGTTACGGCCTCGTGGGGTCGCTACATGACATTCCGGCGAGAGGACGAGTCCGGTCGAAAGGTGCAGTGGTCAAAGCGGGTTCCCTTCGAGGGATTGGCTGAGATCGATGTGCGAGGTCATCGTGAGCACACCACGTTCGACCCGATCTTCCTCGATGCTGATGTGTCGCTCCGAGCCGAGTTGTTCCCGCACGGCGATCGCATAATCGTGGAACTCGCGCTTTCCAACGACAAGGTGACTGGCCTGGAAGCACCTCCGGCCGATTGGTTGTTCCAGAGCAAGCTTCACGTTCAAGCTAATAATGGCGAAGCGGTCTTTCTGCCGTCGCGGGACGTACTCGACGACAGCTACGACGAAACTGACGACGAACGACGTCGACTTGATCTGCAGTATCGACATAGGCTTGAGTTCGCGATCGGGCGGACTGCATCTGTTACGTGGACTGAAGGCTTCGACAAGCTCGATCCAAGCGTGTCATTGCGGTGCGCGACATCGGTGGAGACATCCTGGCTACCGACTGCTGAGATTCCTCAGACGATTGCCGGTGACGCTGGTGCGGCGGTTACGTCTATGCGACGGCTGATGACGTTGCGCGCAGATGAGGTCGACGCGGCATTCCGCCCCCTGGTCGACGGATACCAGGACTGGCTCGGCAAGCAGGAGGCGATTGCGGACACTCTGCCGGCACACTTGCGTACCACTGCGGATGAGGCAATAGGTGAGGCCGCGTTGGTCGTCACCCGACTGGAGAATGGTTTGCGGGTCCTCAGAGCGAGCGCAGACGCGCTTGAGGCCTTTCGATTCATGAACCGGGCGATGCGCGATCAGCGAATGCGATCACAGGTTGCAGCGAAAAGGTCTGAACGACAACAGCTCACGATTAACGATGCCGTTGCCGAGGTGGAAGCCGACGGAGACAAAGCGGCATCGTGGAGGCCGTTCCAACTTGCCTTCGTTCTGCTTCAGCTACCGGCGCTGGTCAATCCGAGCGATGAATCGCGGAGCGGTGCCGCTGCGAACGTCGAGCTCCTGTTCTTTCCCACGGGAGGTGGAAAGACCGAAGCGTACCTGGGACTCGCAGCGTTCACATTCGCGATCCGCAGACTCCAGGGGATCCTCGAGACTCCCGATGGCCCGCTCGACGGTGGTGATGGCGTCGCAGTCCTCATGCGCTATACGCTGCGCCTTCTGACGTCGCAGCAGTTCCAGCGCGCAGCTGCATTGGTTTGCGCCGCAGAGGTGATTCGGCAGGAAGACAGCGGGACATGGGGTGACCGTCCGTTCAGCATCGGGCTCTGGGTGGGCTCGGCCGTCAGCCCCAAGCGATACACCGAGGCCAAAGAACAGGTCGAGACCGCACGCAGCGACACCGGAAAGACTTACGGACTCACCGTCCTACAACTCCAGCGGTGCCCTTGGTGCGGCTCGAAGATTGACCCAAAGCGGGATCTGCGCACTGTGGGCGCGACCGAACGGATTGAAGTGTTCTGTGGAGACAGAAAGGGCGACTGTCCATTTGGCATCGATGGGGATACAGGACCGCTTCCGATCACGACGGTGGACGACGAACTCTACCGAAACCCTCCAACGTTCCTGCTCGCAACAGTCGACAAGTTCGCTCGCCTCGCCCGTGAAGGCGAGGCTGCGAGTCTCTTCGGATATGTGTCCGAGCGGTGTCCAAGGCACGGCTACCGACATCCCGATTCCCGGAGCGCCTGCAAAGGCCAGTCACACAAGAGCAAGAGCGAGGGCGGCATAGAGTACCCACCCGTTGCAGTGTCAAAAGTCTCGCGGCTCCGTCCGCCAGATCTCATAATTCAGGATGAACTCCATCTGATCACCGGAGCGCTTGGCACAGCAGTAGGAGTCTTCGAGAACGCCGTGGATGTGCTGAGCTCGTACGGTTCAGCTGTCGGCGGCGTCAGACCACTCGTCGTAGCCTCTACCGCCACCGTCCGCAATGCCCTCAATCAGGTCACCGCGCTGTACGGACGAGGTGTTGCGGTCTTCCCGCCCCAGGTTTTGGATGTCCGAGACACCTACTTCTCTCAAGAGAAGTCGCTGTCTGACGCTGATCCGGGCCGGAAGTACTTAGGAATCTGTGCACACGGAATTCGGCTTACCCTCGCAGAGATTCGTATGTCCGAAGTTCTCCTCCTCGCGGGACAGAAACTACTTGATCAGCATGGCGATGCCGCGGATCCCTACATGACCACTGTCGGATACTTCTCTGCCACACGTGAACTCGCAGGAATGAGGCGGTACCTCGACGATGATGTGACCACTCGCGTTTCCGGAAGAACCGAACCGTTTCCCCGCCGAACGACAGACTGGTCACGCCTCGAAACCGGCGAACTCACCGCGCGTGTCTCGTCGGAGGAGATCTCACGGACTCTGGACCGACTCGCACTCTCGTTCACGTCAACGTGGTTCGCGCACAAGGGTGGCCCCGAGCAACCTCGATGGACCACCGAAGGAAAGAAGGAGTACGGTGCAGCCTGGGCGGCTGCGGCGAAGGCGAAGAGACCTGAGCCCAGCTCGCCGCCCCGACCGTACGACGTCGTGCTCGCAACATCGATGCTTCAGGTGGGCGTCGACGTTCCACGACTCGGATTGATGATGGTGGTCGGTCAACCAAAGAACACTGCCGAGTACATTCAGGCCTCCTCTCGTGTAGGACGTGACGCGCGCAAGCCAGGTCTGGTTGTCTCTCTGGCGAACTGGTCGCGTCCTCGGGACATGTCGCACTTCGAGACCTTCCGCCACTACCACGAGACGTTCTACGCTCAGGTCGAGGCACTCAGTGTCACGCCGTACTCCGAAACAGCGATGGAACGCGGACTAACGGGCATGCTGGTCAGCACACTACGCGTAGTCGACGAGCCTTCCGCCGACTCGCTCTCACCAGAGACAGGGGCCGGAGAAATCCGTCGGAAGATGCCTGTGGCGAACGGTCTTGCGGAACGGATCATCGCGCGAGCAACGTCGGCCGCGCCGAATTCCGAAACAGTTGATCGGCTCCGGCAGAAGCTCCTCCAGAGGATCGATCGATGGTACGGGAGATCGGAGGAGAATAAAGACGCCCTTGTCTACTCACGAAGGCGTAAGGACGTCGTTGAGTTTCCTCTTCTGATCAGTCCTGAGAGCGCGCTCGCCTCGCCGGCGGATCGGATTTTCATGGTAGCGAACTCAATGCGGGAGGTACAGCCGGAGTTCAACCTTCTCGTTAGTCCGAAGAATGACGGGCTTGCGTTCAGTGAGCCGGTGAGCGCGCCGCGATGGATTTTCTCTGATGGAGGTAGCAAGTGAGCGACGCCGAGTCCCATGTAGACGAGATCCAGCCGGTCAGCGTCGGAAGCAAAGAATTGGACCCGATTGCCGACATCGAAGCTAAGGTGACAAAGAATCGAAGCAAGGTTGGTGCGATTCGTCCGTCGGCTATGCTCTACACCTCTGGCATCGGGTCCGCTGTAGACCTCCCTCATCTGTCCGTCATGCCGCACGGCATCGATGCGTGGCAACGGTACTACGATCGACGGCAGGGTGGTGTCGATGTGATCGTCGAACCACGCCTGCTAGATCTCGTCCGGACTCACCTTGGGAGTCAAGTCGACCAACTACGGAAGCCGCCGTGGGCGCCAGACGACCAAAGCGGCTTCGGGGATGACGGAATCGATCTCGGCATTCCTGCTCGGGTGTTCCCGCAATGGTTGCGTTGCACGGGGTGCAACCGGCTCGCTCCCGTCAATCATCAGGTCTTTGAATTCAAGAATGTGTTGCGGTATCGGCCCGACAAGGCTCAATTCATCCACAAGAATTGCAAAGGGTGGGACGCCGACAAGAACAGAACCAAGAATCGCAAAGGGCAGGACCAGCCGACTGTGCCCGCGCGCTACATGATCGCTTGTCGGAAAGGGCATCTCGACGAGTTTCCGTACGACGCCTGGGTTCACCGAGGAAGTGTGTGCCCGAAGGCAAAGATCCCGCAGTTGCGCATGCGTGAATGGAAAAGCAACATCGGCCCTGACGTACAGATCATGTGTCTCAACTGTGACGCGCGCCGAGGAATGCTGGAGGCGACAGGGCCGAAAGCAGGAGACAAACTCCCTATGTGCCGTGGTCGTCACCCCCACCTCGACGCCTTCTACCCGTGCGATGAACCCGGGAAACTCATGATGCTCGGAGCCGCCAACCAGTGGTTCGCATCAACTGTCGGCTTGCTGGCGCTCCCGCGTGAAGAGTCAGCATCACCCGAAGACCTGTTGCCGCACTTGGGAGCGCTTCCCGTCAGTATTCTCGCGACCGCTTCAAGTGTGGATGCGCTAGCCGCCTTCCGGGCGCTGGTGGCCGCCGTTGCCGCAACGGACGTGCTAGAGACCGCTGATGACGAAACTCTCTGGACCGCACTGGAAATCATCAAGGAGGGCAAGGTCGCAGGGCGAGAGGGTTCAGCGAGCTCCGATCCGACAGAAATTCTGTTGCCCGAGTGGCGTGTACTCACGGATGAAGTCAAGTACACGAAACACAGTGGCGCCGCGGACTTTCGCGCTACCCGACGTGACGTTCCCGCAGTCCTCGAGCCGGTTGTCAGCAATGTGGTGGGTGTCGAGAAGCTGAAGAAGGTCAACGCGTTTGTCGGGTTCACCAGAATTGATGCGCTTGACCGAATCGACGATAGTCGCAGCAGAGTCGCCCCTCTGAATCGAGATGGCCGGCCGACGTGGGTTCCCGCCACCGAGGATCGCGGCGAAGGATTCTTTCTCCAGTTCGACGAGGCCATCGTGCGGCAATGGGAAGAAGGCGTCATGCAACTGCCGATCTGGAGGACCTACCGAAACGCGCACCGAGTGAATTTCCGCCGCCGCACGAGCAAGACCGCCGACTCCACGATTGACCCTGATGATCGCTTCCCGCCCCCTCGCTACTGGGCGCTGCACACTTTGTCGCATCTGCTCATTCGCGAAGCCGCGATGTCTAGTGGCTACGGTTCCGCTAGCTTGACGGAGCGCATCTACGCGTGGCGAGAGGACAACGATCGCCCCGCGGCTGCGGGACTCTTGATCACGACTACTGCATCTGATAGCGAGGGAACGCTCGGTGGCCTCGTTGATCTGTGTCGGCCGGAACGCCTCGGTCCCTTGGTTCAGGAGGCGGTGCGCAGGGGATGGCGATGCTCGAGCGACCCAGTGTGCTCGCACCGTCGGCCTCGAGGTCAGGAGGACTTTCTTCACGGCGCGGCGTGTCACTTCTGCCTGTTCGTCAGCGAGACAAGCTGTGAGCGGACAAACAGATTCCTCGACCGCCGTCTGCTGTTGGGACTCCCTGTTGACAAAGACATCGCGACTCCTGGTCTTCTGTCTCCAGTCGTGGGGATTGGGAAGTGACGCCAGTCGCCGAACTCGGCGCACTGCTTGCCCCCGAGGAAGCGAGCGCGGTTGCAGCCGTCCTACGACAGCGCCACTTGCCGCACCTCGCGGCGCAGCGGGCGTTTCCCGCTCATCGGGCGAGAGTCAAGACCCTCTTGAGCGACCTCGTAGGCGCTACTGGTAACCCCGAGTACGCGGCCGCCATGCTCGAAGGCATCGCTGCTGTCCCTCGTGCGACCACACCCGAAGCGGTGTGGACCGCACCCGGTGTACCTGGGCTCGAAGGACGCACCACACTGGCCGTCGCAGACCTCATCAATCAAGCATCGTCGACCATCTATGCCGCGACCTACACGGCACAGCCAAAAGCCGAGTACGTACAGGCGCTGTCGAACGCGATAGCAAGAGGGGTCTCGGTGACGGTGATTCTTGATCGCGCAAAGCAAAGCGAGAGCGGTGGTGTCGTACCGGCCGCACTCAAAGGCGCACGAATCTGGACGTACTCCCCCGAGACTGCTGGTGGCTGGATGCCCAAACAACACGCCAAGGTCGTCGTGGTCGACCGCAGCTCCGCGCTCGTGACCAGCGCGAACTTTTCGGTCGCGGCAGCCAAGCTCAACCTCGAGTGTGGCCTCTTGTGTCGAGACTCTGCGGTGTCCGACGGGTTGGTTCGGCAGTTGGAGACGTTGAGAGAACACGGACAGTTGGCTGACTACTGACCTGGTTGCGTTTGCGAGAAGAATCCTCGAGGATGGCGGGATGCGTGTCGTAGGCCTCTTCTCAGGAATCGGTGGATTGGAAGTTGGGCTCGCGCAGTCGGGGTTCACTACGAAGTTGCTATGCGAGAACTGGGGACCCGCGGTCGAGGTGCTGAAGAGCCACTTCGACGTTCCCGTGGTCGGCGACATTTGTGCTCTCCAGGCTCTACCCAAGGTCGATGTGGTGACTGCCGGCTTTCCTTGCACGGATCTCAGTCAGGTCGGAAAGGCCGCGGGAATTGGTGGGCATGAATCGGGACTGATCCGCGAGGTCTTCCGCCTGCTCGACGGTGCTCAGCCATCGTGGGTCGTGCTGGAGAACGTGACCAACATGCTGAGTCTGCATGGGGGTCAGCCGATCAGAGTCATCACCGAGTGGTTCGATGAGCATCGGTGGAACTGGGCGTATCGGATAGTTGATTCACAATACTTCGGGGTACCCCAGCGCCGTCGACGTGTGCTGATCGTCGCTTCTCGCGACAACGACCCACGGACAGTCTTATTCGCCGATAGTCACGACCCGCGAGAATTGAGAGCTCCCAAGGCTCACGGTTTCTACTGGACCGAAGGAAATCGCGGTGTTGGATGGGGTAACGACATCGTCCCAACACTCAAAGGTGGCTCAAAACTTGGGATTCCGTCTCCACCCGCGATTTGGCGGAAGACGGCTCAAGCAGGGAATGCTATCGTCCGACCGCGCATCGAGGTGGGAGAACAACTCCAGGGATTCACTCCACGGTGGACAGACGTGAGCAGTGTGACTGCTGGCCAGCGGTGGAAAATGGTCGGGAATGCAGTCACAGTTCCGGTTGCCCAGTGGGTTGGGGATCGATTGGTGAATCCAGGTGTGGTCCTGGATGTTGCGCGTCCGCTGGATGCTGTTGGTCGATGGCCATGCGCCGCGTCGTCTGTGAACGGGGAGAGGCAAGCGTGGGAAGTCACAGAGGCACCTCTTGCCGTCGACCGGATGTCAATCAGCGAGCTTGTGAAGAAGCGGTGGGAGCCTCTGTCCGCGAAGGCTACTCAGGGTTTCTACAAGAGATTCACGAACTCACGCCTTCGCGCTGGAGGAGAGGAATTCAAATCAGCGCTCTCCGATCATATCGAAGCGATGGTGACCTGACCGATGCAGCCGGAGCCTCTCGACGAGACCGTCCGCCAACGGATGAAATCTCAGCGCCGTCGTGACACTGAGGTTGAGATGGAGATCCGTCGTCGATTGCACGCGGTAGGCCTACGCTACCGTGTGGACTACCGCCCCGAGTCGTCCCTGCGATGCCGGGGCGACATTGTTTTCACGCGTGCGAAGCTGGTGGTCTTCATCGACGGGTGTTTCTGGCATGGATGCCCAGACCATGCGACAGCGCCCAAGAACAACTCAAACTGGTGGCGAGAGAAGCTTGAGGCGAATAAGTTTCGCGATCGTCGAAATACTGATGCCCTTGTGGGTCTCGGCTGGGAGGTTCTGAGATTCTGGGAGCATGATCCGCCGGAATTAGTAGTCGCGTCGATTGTTCGTTCGCTCGATTCGCGTCGTTGACCACTCGATGGGTAACTAAGTAACGTATTCATACAAGGAAGCGCGGACCGAGTTGTAAACGAGATCTGCCCGCTTCTCTCCGACGTAGTGCAGTGTCTTAAAGTCGTCCACCGATGCAGCCAACACTTCTTGAATTGTCCCAAATCCGGCGCTTTTCAGTTTGTCTTTCGTGATATCGGAAATTTCAAGTACATCAATGCTTCGCTTGAGGTGGGCGGAGAT
Source organism: Gordonia oleivorans (assembly GCF_040044975.1). Classification (NCBI taxonomy): domain Bacteria; kingdom Bacillati; phylum Actinomycetota; class Actinomycetes; order Mycobacteriales; family Gordoniaceae; genus Gordonia; species Gordonia oleivorans. The sequence goes on along the minus strand of NZ_JBDZDI010000010.1, from coordinate 153,507 downwards.
GTCCGGACGCGACAGTGAGTCGTCGCTGAAGTCGACTGCCGGGCAGTCGGTGAACGATGGCGACTTTGCTTGAAACTCAATCCACCGCTTAATGTTCATGTCGCGCAACGCGACATCAACTAGAGTCTTTCGGTCCTTCTTGTCGATCTCGCCAAACACGGATGCCAAGTTCACCAGGTAGCGATCGCCGACCGACTGTCTCGTCCGTACATTCGACGAATATTGAAACAATAGTCCGCTGTAGCACAAGATATCCAGCGCAAGTCGAACGGATGGCGAGCGACGCCTATCTGCCCAGACAAAGAAGCGCTGTGGCTTGGATCGGCTGTGAGCACTAGAATGGGGCTGAGCAGCTAGGTCGATTGCGAGCCTGTTTTGCCGCACCATTTCCTTTACGATCTTGTCTTCAAAGAAGATCCTCCCCCAATCGATAAGATCCCGTCGGCCCGGGAACTTGTCTCCCAGGCTGGAATGCAGCGAAAGGAGCTGATTATAGCCATCTTTAATCGGGTTTGTGCTCGATGACACTAAGAGCTGCACTAGTAGTCTCGGGTTTCCGGATGCGGAAAAACATAATGCGTGAAAGTTATCCAGATTTGCGTCGGCAGAATGCTTCTTTCGGATTGAGTCACTCAACTGTTTGTCTCGAATTTCTCTGCACCAGTCAAGGTACTCGTCGCTGGCAATATCCTTCACGAGATCAATCACGTGGGCGTCGTGGCCGAGTTCAAACTCTGGGCCGTAGTTGGTGACTCCTGGGTACACGGCGGCGTTGATTGTGATTGTGCTTGAGCGGAGGGCGCGCATAAGTGAAAAGAAGGAGGACTGTCGAACTGGATTGAATACATGGGCGGCTTCGTCAATGTAGACTGCGACTCGGGATAGCTCCTGGTTTTCGCAGTGATCCTCAGTCAGCTCTTTGATTTGCTCGATAGAAGTCCAATCGGGCTCGCCGCTAGTTCCTTCGATGAGTCCAGCCTTCCGAAAGGCTCTATATATCGCATGGCCGATTCTGCGAATCATCCACTTCCGAAAAATGGCTGTGTCGCCGCCATCATTGCAGTCAACGGCGGCATCGGCGAAGGAGACGTAAACCGGGAATGGCCGATCGGAACGTTCCGACTTGAGCGCATTGCTCCAATCTGTGCGCTGCTCGTGCTCGGCAATTCGGAGTAGGTAGGACTTGCCCATGCCACGGCATCCACGCAGCAGCGATGGGATATTGTTCTTAAGGAGTTGGAGATTCTCCCGCTCTTCGCTACGCTCGGAGAAGAGCTTGGTGAGCTCATCTCGGGGTATGTCCTCCGTTCGTATGTAAACAACTTGTTTAACATCCCTGTTAGCCAACTCGGTACTCCTTTCCTCTTAACATTTGCCAAGATAGTCGATGTGAGTACTTGTCTTCGAGGACATCAACAACCTGAACCCAACTGGGATTATCGGGGGAAAGGCTTGGGTATGCGTCGAACAGAAACGACATCGAGATCACGTTGACGATCGATTGCCACGAATTCACCCATTCACTAATTAGCGGGGAAGTATGGTTCAGCTCAGATTCCAGAATAGTTTCTGCACTTGAGGAGTTCATGTGAAGGAAGTCTGAGCAGTACGAATAGCTGGTTCTGAATTCTTCGCTCGCCTCGCTTTGGATCGAATGTAGGTCGTTCACCACGTCGGGATTCTCTCGTACATCTGCGGTGAATATGTTCGAGAGTCGTAGGAACTGGGTCGAGAAGATACCAGCAGCCTGCTCGCGGATTGTGGTAGTTGGAATTGGACGATTCTCGCGAGACCATCGCCGGGCTTCGAAAGGCTGATTCCAGAACCACGCATATGCGAGAGAAAGTTCCTGGCTGGACCGGAGGAGGGAGAAAGAGGGGAAGAACTGCTTCGCGCAAAGAAGGTCTAGACTGGTAGGCAGTATCTTCAGCAAGAGGCCGTAGACTTCTGTGGCGCTACCATGGGCGTCTCGAATGGCATCGAACTCCTCGAGTCCTGCGATTACCGAGGAGAAAACGTGCTCGTGACCTGCGAGTGTGGATTCTGCGGGAGCGACGTAACCCTTCAGTCGATTGATTACTGAATGGTCAACTTCGCGCCCCTGGGTCTGGTCCACGGGTCTGACTGTAGCCGCTTGCGACACAGTTGTGCCGCGGGACCCTTGGCGACGCCACTTGCCGATGTCAGTAGCGCGCTTCGCGGCAGTACTTAATTTAGCTTAGCTTAGTAGGCCCCACCCGGTGACCTGGGCGACGTCCCGCTGGGCTCCTACCCGGGCACCGAGCACGGCACCAGCCACATCACCGTCGCCGACCGCTACGGCAACGTCGCATCGATGACCACCACGGTCGAGTCGGCGTTCGGCAGCTTCCACATGGTCGACGGCTTCATCCTCAACAACCAGCTCACCGACTTCTCCGCGCAACCCCGCGACACCTCCGGTGCACTCCTGGCCAATCGGGTGTCACCGGGCAAACGCCCCCGCTCGTCGATGGCCCCGACGCTGGTGATGCGACCCGGCACCAACGGCGCCCCCTACACCCTCATCGGTGCGCTCGGCTCACCCGGCGGCTCGACGATCATCCAGTACGTCGTCAAAACCCTTGTCGGGATGATCGATTGGCAACTCAACCCGCAACAGGCGGTGTCGATGATCGACTTCGGCTCGGCCAACACCCCGGTGTCCAACGTGGGTGGCGAACATCCACTGGTGAACACCGCCGACGACGGCGCCTCCGATCCGTTGGTGACCGGCCTGCGGCAACGCGGCGAGCAGGTGTCCGTCGACGACCAGTCCAGCGGCCTGAGCGCGCTGTGGCGACTCAACCCCACCAGCGGCTGGGTCGGCGGTGCCGACCCTCGCCGTGAAGGTGCGGTGATGGGGGACGACGCGCAACTGCAGTAGTCAGGCGCCGTTCGCCACCCACGTCGGTGGCATCTGCCAAGATACGCATTGGCCGCCATCAACGGAGAGGTGCGACGTGGACGCGAGCACGGTCGAGAGCGAGATCTGGGACCTCATCGGGGACGATCCCGACCTCGACGAGGATGTCGCATTGATGGTCGCCGCGGCACTACGTAGCGATGACGAACTCACCGCGCAGTTAGGTGATGATGCGCCCCAGCTGACTCGGCCGGCACCGGTGGCCACTGCGCAGACGACGCCGGTGACAGCCTATATCCGGTCCGTCACGGCTCGGGGGTTCCGGGGGATCGGCCCGGAATCGACGTTGGAGCTCAACCCCTTTCCGGGTATCACCGTCGTCAGTGGCCGCAACGGTTCGGGCAAATCGAGTTTCGCCGAGGCCGTCGAGTTCGCGCTCACCGGCGACAGTTACCGCTGGAAGCAGCGGTCCGTGCACTGGCGCGACTCCTGGCGCAACATCCACCAGGACACCGACGCCGCGGTCACCGTGCGGTTCGCCTTGGTCCGCGACGACGGCAAGCACGCCACCGACCTGATCGTCGCCGCGTCCTGGGACGACGGCGCCGGACTCTACGACGCGAAACTCTGGGCGCAGGTACACGGCGAGCCGGCCACCGACGTCGCCAGACTCGGATGGACTCAGCCACTCGACATCTACCGACCGATCCTCTCCTACGAGGAAGTCGGCGGCGTGTTCGAGGAGGGGCAGGCAGCCTTCTACGACCGCATCAACCGGCTGCTGGCACTCGACCAGGTCAACGACGCCGAAGCCCGCCTCGCTGCGGTGCTCAAGGAACTCAAGAAGCCTGCGACAGCAGCGGAACAGGCGCGCAAGGCGATGCGTGCCCACCTCGAGACCTCCGACGACCCGCGGGCGGCACAGGTACTCGCGTTCACCAAACGCCGACCCTTCAAGACCGCCAACGCCGAGGCCACCGCGGTCGGAACCGGATCGGCGGCCGCAGAAACGGTGAGCAGGCTCCGCCAGATCGCCGCCGTCGAACTGCCCACGATCGCCGAGGTCGGCGCACTGACCACCCAACTCCGCGAGGCGCTGACCGCCGAAGCCGACAGCGCCGGAAGCCTATTCGACGCCCTGTCCCAACGCAGCAACCTGCTGCAGGCGGCGATCGACTGGCAGCACGACCACGACGGCGAGACCTGCCCGGTCTGCGGGCACGGGACCCTCGACGCGCAGTGGCGCGAACAGGCACAGCAGGAGATCGCCGCATCGGCACAGCTGTTGGGTCAGCATCAGAACCTCCAACAGGCTAAACGTTCAGCGCAAGAAGGTATTCGACGACTGGTCACCAGGGTGCCGGATTTGACCGCACCGGCCGGGGAGGACTTGCCGGCGCTGACCGGATATGCCGCCGCGCGATCAACACTGGGCGCGCTGCCCGCCGACGTGGCCGAGTGGCCCGACCACGTCGACACCGCCTTTCTGCAGATCCAGGACGCGGCGACCGCCGTCACCGACCAATCCCGTTCCCGCGCAGACGAACTCGACGACGCGTGGGCACCGCTGGCCGGACACATCCTCGGTTGGGTTGAGCAGCAACGGAAAGCCGAGCGTGCGGACACGCAGAAGAATCGAGCCACCCACGCCCTGGAATGGCTGCGTCGCGCATCGGCAACCTTGCGCGACCGACGACTCGCTCCGATCGTGGAGCGCACCCGCGACATCTGGGCGCGGCTTCGACAAGAGAGCGACGTCGACCTCGGCACGGTCTCCCTGACCGGTGCCGGCAACCGCCGACGAGTCGACGTCACCGGGTCCATCGGCGATCACCAACTCGGCGCGATGTCGGTGATGAGCCAGGGCGAACTGCACGCCTTGGCCCTGGCGCTGTTCATCCCGCGGGCCACCGCGGAGGCGAGCCCGTTTCGGTTCCTGATCCTCGACGACCCGATCCAGGCCATGGATCCGGCCAAGATCGAAGGTTTTCTCGGCGAACTCGAAGAACTCGCGAAAGACCGTCAGGTGATCGTCTTCTCCCACGACGACCGCCTGCCGACGGCGATCCGCAACGCCTCGATCCCGGCGGAACTGTTGTCCGTCAGGCGATCTGCCGGTTCGGTGGTCACCGTGACCACCAACACGACGCCCGCAGCACGCTACGTCGACGACGCCATCGCTCTGATCAAGGACGACGGTGTCAGCGATCAGGTCAAGAAGAGAGCCCTTCCGGGCCTCTACCGGCTTGCCGTCGAATCGGCGGCCAAGCAGGTCTACTTCAGCAAGCAGGCGCGGCTCGGCGTCGCCCCCGAGACCTCGGAGTCGACGTGGTCCGAGCACCTGCGGACGAAACCGCGTGTGGCGCTGGCCCTCTACGGAGATGCGACTCGCAGCATCGGTGGTTGGCAGTCCTACCGCGACTATCGGGAACCCACGATGCGGTTCTGCGGCGGGGCGGTGCACGAGGGCACCGACGATCTGACCATGGAGAGCATCAAACGACTGGAACGCACCGTCGACGACCTCCGGAGAGAGGGCAAGACGTGAGCGCCGACGGGCACACCACCGCGGCGGCGCTGCTGGCACAGGCCGACGCCATCCTGGCCGGACACTCGGCGAGCCACTCCGCGACACTCGCGGCATTCCTCGCCCGGCAGGCCACCGAGGCGCTCGTCGAGGCGCGCTGCACCGAACTCGTCGGACCCGTCCCGGACGCGACGACGAAATCCAAACTGGCGATCCTCAAATCCCTCGACCACACCGAGGGTGGGAAGGCGCTCGTCCTGTCGTGGTACCGGCTCAGCGGATACTGCCACGTGCACGCCTACGAATTGCCGCCCACCGTCGGGGAAGTCCGCTCGGCATGTGAACAGGTGATGGCTGCGGTCAAGGTTGCCTGAACCCGCGGACAACGGTCAGCTCTTGTCGGCCTCGTCATACTGCTCGGTCGACATGGCGTCGAGCGGGAACAAGATCGTGACCAGGTGCAGCACCAAGAATGCGAGCGCCCAGCCTCCGATCACCCACGTGAAGGCAAGAGTGGCGATGGGCCAGAGAACGGAGGCCAACGAGAGAACGTAGGCGGTACGGAACACCCCGGCGTCGAGGTCCGGCCGAAAGAATCCGCGCTTGACCGAGTAATACATGAACGCGGCGAATCCGCCCATCGCGAAGATCATCACGATCGCCATCAAACGAACCGCGGAGGTGAAATCGGTGGCATTGTGCCGGGATTCGCCGAGCACGGCGATCGTGAAGGGCGTCAGGATGTAGCCGATCTGCGATCCGAACGCGAGCAACAAGGCGTAGTGGTCCAAGCCGGTCGACCATGCCGATACTCGACGCAGAACCGACCAGCCGCCGGCGATCTGCACGAAACCCAGCAGGTAGATCAGATAGAGCGGCCATTGGTTGAGCAGTGCGTGTCCGAGTCCGCCCTCCTCGACGCTGGGCGGACGCAACTCCAGCACGAGCAAGGTCGCGGCGATGGCGAAGACAGCGTCGATCCAGCCGTCGAACCGATCCCAGGGAAACCGGGATTGAAGACTCGGACGAAACGGCGGTACAGCACATCGACCAATATGGCGCACAGTTTCGATAGCCACCGGGACAGCTCCTTCGTATCGACTCGGACGCCACTTACGCGGTGGACGAAATCCACAGTCAACTGGCGATGTCTGGCGGGGCATTCCTTTGGAGAGTCAGTAGCCGGTCGTGCCGACACGACCGGCCGACGACGGCCGATCAGGAGCCGGTACCGCTGCCCCCGGTCGAACCAGCAGCGCCGGTAGCACCCGGGTCTCCGTCGGCCCCGGCGGAGCCGGGTTTCAGATCCCCGTCATCCCGTGAGCCGCCGGCGCCGCCGGTCCCACCGACTCCTCCCGCGCCGCCGCTCCCACCTTCAGCGTCGGCGCCGTTGGTGCCTGCCGAACCACCCAAGAGACCTGTGGTGCCGCCGGAGCCGCCCGTGCCCCCGTCTCCGCCATCTCCTCCAGCGCCGCCGGTACCACCGGTACCACCGTTGCCCCCTTGTCCGGAGTACCAAGGGGCCCAGACGCTTACGCCACCCGCTCCACCTGTTCCTCCGGTCCCGCCGACGTCACCGTTGCCGCCATTTCCGCCGACGCCACCGGACGCTCCGTTCCCGCCGTTGCCATAGAGCACGCCACCGGAGCCTCCGGAGCCGCCCGCTCCCCCGGAACCACCCGCTCCACCTGCGGTGCCGGTTCCCCCGGTCCCGCCCATGCCTCCGTCACCACCGACGAACACGACGTTGCTCACACCTGGCGTTCCGCCGAGTCCACCATCGCCACCGTCACCACCGGCGGCACCGATTCCTCCGGCGCCGCCCGTGCCGCCTGCGCCGCCGTCGTATGTGCCCGCACCGCCATCGCCACCTCGACCACCTTGTCCGCCAATCGATCCGGTCGCGCCGGACCCACCTTTGCCGCCAGTGCTCCAGGAGCCGTCGCCCGGGGCGCCGCTGCCTCCGTTACCGCCGTTGACACCGACGACGTCGCCGGGAGCCATACCGTCTTGTCCGTTGTCGCCATTGGCTTGGCCGCTGGAGCTATTCACGCCGTCAGCGCCGCTCAGAGTCGGGTCGGTCATCGTCGGGCCGAGGTAGTTGACTCCGTCAAGGCCGAGAAGTCCGAGCCCTCCCTGACCACCGTTGCCACCGTTGCCCCACAAGCCTGCCGCTCCACCGGCACCGCCATTACCACCGTTGCCGGTTCCGGTGATCGCGGTATCCTCACCGAGGAATGCGATGCGGAATCCGTTGCCGCCCACGCCACCATCACCACCGTTGCCGAACACCAATCCGCCACGGCCACCGGCACCGCCATCAAGGGTTCCGGCAACCCCGTCGCCACCGTCGCCGCCATCACCGAACAATCCGGCATCCCCGCCCTTCCCGCCGGCAACGCCGTCACCGCCGTTGCCCCAGAGGATGCCGCCCGCGTAGCCGTCGGGATGCTCCGCAGTACCGTCGGCGCCGTTGCCAATCCATAAGATCCCGGTGGGGCCGACCACGCGTAGACCGGTCTGTGGACCAGCCGAGACCGTGAACAAGAATTGTATGGCCGAGGTGCGGTCAGCGGCGGCGACCACGTAGGCGGGCACCGACGAGGGGCCGGATGTATTGCGCCGAATACCGGCCGATGCGCCGCTCGTCGACGACTGTGTCGCCGAATCGGACGCCACCGACGCATCTTGGTCTGAAGATGTTCTGCCGGAGCGTGTTCCGATGGGGGTTGTTCCGCCCGACACGGCAAGCCCCGACCGAGAGCTGCTATGCGGTGCGGTCGGCCCGTCCGCACCCGCCGCACGCAGTTGCCCGGCGAGTGATCGGATAACCGCGGTTGCCCCCGGTGTGCTCGCTTGATCGACGATCGCCGCCACGACTTCGTCGGTGCGCACCAGCGCGATCTGCCCACCCCGGAACGGCGCCGGCGCTTGTAGTGGGGTGACTGCAGCAGCCAGCGACACCGACCCCGCAACCGGCGGCGTGGTGGACAGCGACGGCGCAATCAACGCGGCGGCCAGCAACGGCGAGAGTCCCACCACCACCGGTACGAGAGTCCCCGACCGAAAACTGACTGCCGTCATAACAGTTGACCTCCATGCACATTCGACGCGACGTTGCTTCTGGTCACGCTAGTGGCGTGGGTACCGTCGGTCATGCCCCCTCTTCTGGGGGCATGACCGCCCTGTTGGCCAACGCGACCGCAAGTCAGGGAGATCGCTCACTCGTCGCCACGCCAGATGTTGGAGCAGCTGATCTCCGGTCGCCTACCCGCCGCAAGCTGAGACCGGGCTGTGGCATTGGCTGTTCCACCGGCCGGCGCCTTCCCGAAGTTCTCCGGCAGGCATCGATGCTCGTGGCCTCACAGGCTCGAGACCAGCAACCCCACGCCGGCGATCACCGACAACGCCATGCCCGCGCGGGCCACCGCCGCCGCCGGAATCCGGTGCATGACGACCCGGGCGGCCAGGATTCCCGCCGCCATCGGCACGAGGAGTGCCAGCGCGACGAGAAGATCGTGAGAATCGCTGCGCCCGGTGGCGGCCAGCAACAACACGGTTGCCGCGGAGATGATCGCGAACACCGCCGACATCGTGGCGCGGATGCGGGCGGCCTCGGCCGCGCGGAACGTCAACGCCAACGGTGGGCCGGGCAGGGCGGCGGCGTAATTCAGTGCACCGGAGAAGAATCCGGCGGTCAGTGTGCTGCGAGTGGTCAGCGGGACGCGGACACCACACAGTCCGGCGCACCCGGCGGCAACCACCGTCAGCGCGATGATGACGGCCAGGGTCTGGCCACCCACGAGATGCACCACCGTGACCCCGGCAGCGGTTCCCGGAACAGCGGCAAGAACACACCGCGTCACGAAACCGCGGTCGATCCAGGCACGTTCGCGCCACGCCGTCACGGTACAGATCACGGTCGCGAGCATTAGCAGGGCGCCGGGCACGAGGTGCGGATCCACCAGGATCAGCGCCGGGGCGGTCACGATGCCGAATCCCGAGCCGGTGGTGGCCTGGATGAGTGCACCGACGGCGATGATCGCGATCACGGCGGCCGCCGACCACGGCGTCAAGAGATTCACCGATCTAGACTGAACCCCGTACTGTCATGAGGAAAGCGCCAGTTGGAGCAGAAACATTGAGGCCAGATGACTGAGTCAACCGCAGGTGATCCGGCGCCGCTCGCGTTGGACCCGTCGTCGGCGACGCCGCTGTACCGGCAGGTGAGGGCACTGTTGGAGGACCAGTTGGCGCGTGGGGTCTACGGACCGAGCCGGCCGATGCCGTCTACCAGGTACCTGGCTCAGGCACTGGGTGTCTCGCGTAATACCGTCGCCCTGGCGTATCAGGAGCTCACCGGCGCTGGGCTGGTGGAGAGCCGCCCGCGCTCAGGTCTGTATCCGGTGAACCTCGCCCCGACGTCCACGACGCCACGCACGACACGACGCGACCGGACCATCCAAATGGATTGGCAGCCACGACTGGAACGCCATCAGGCGGGTCTGCATCAGCTGCCGGTGACCAAGGCGCCGGCCTTCCCCGAGTGGCAGGACTACCCCTATCCCTTCATCTCCGCGCAGCCTGAGATGAAGTCCTTCCCGGCGCGCTCGTGGCAACGGGCAATGGTTGCCGCGCTACACAATCCGCACCTGACCTACAGCGTGCGCGACGCCGGTGACTCCGACGATCCACTGCTGCTCGAGGCGCTGTGCAACGAGATCCTGCCCTCTCGGGGCGTGCACGCGACCACCGATGAGGTGCTGATGACTTCCGGTGCGCAACAAGGACTATCACTGATCGCCGACGTCCTCCTCGGTCCGACGTCGACGGTGGTGGTAGAGAATCCCGGCTACGTCGACGCCTGGCAGATCTGTTCCCGCATCGGCGCTTCGGTCGTTCCCGTCCCGACAGACCAGTGGGGTGCGGTGATCGAGGATGCGCCCGGCTTCGACGCCATCTACCTCACCCCGAGCCACCATCACCCGACGAACGTGACGCTCAGCCTGCCCCGCCGACGGCTGCTGATGGACCAACTCGCCGACCGCGACGCCTTCGTCATCGAAGACGACTACGACAGCGAGTTCCGTTTCCGCGGCCAGCCCACTCCGTCGCTCAAGGCGATGGACACCTCCGGCCGGGTCCTCTACATCGGTTCCTTCTCGAAATTCCTCGCCGCGGGACTGCGCCTCGGGTTCGTCGTCGGACATCCCGAGGTGATCGCCGCGCTGCGTGCCGAACGCCATAACCGATCCAAACACCTTGCCGGACATCTGCAACGGGCGCTTGGTATCTTCATCACCTCTGGCGACTACCACAAGGTGTTGCGCGGTCAGCGGCGTCGACTGCGCGCCAACTGGGACACACTGACCGCGGCGGTCAACCGGTACCTGCCACTCCCTGATGAGGGTGGCTCCTACCCGCCCGGCGGAGTGAGTCTGTGGTACACGGCGCCAGCCGAGATTGATTGCAAGCGTTGGGCATTGCGAGCTCGTGAGCACGGGGTTCTGGTGGCCGACGGGTCGCGCTACTACTTCCCCGGAACCTGGCGCAATCACAACCTGCGGCTCGGGTACAGCTCCCTGCGCACCGAGCAGATCGAACCGGGGATCAGGGCGCTGGCCGCAGCGCTGCCCTGATCCCCGACCCGACGCAGGAAGTCTCACACTGCGCAGAGTGCGTCATCGAGAATCGAGAGAGCCTGCTTGGTCTCCTGCGGGGAGACGATGCACGGCGGGGTGAGATGGAAGCGATTCATGTTCTGGAACATGAGAAGTCCATTGCGTCGCGCCCGATCGGCGATCGCCTTCATCTCCGGGGAGTTGCCGCCGTAGGGCGCCAACGGCTCTTTGGTGGCGCGGTCGGAGACGAGTTCGATCGCCCAGAACACGCCGAGTCCGCGTACGTCGCCGATGATCTCGTGGCGCTCGGCGAGTTCGCGCAGGCCGGGTCCCAGGGTGTCGACGCCGATCGCCGCGGCGTTCTCCACCACCTGCTCGGCGTGCATGGTCTCGATGGTCGCGACGGCCGCCGCAGCGGCGAGGGGATGACCCGAGTAGGTGAGCCCGCCGGGATATGGGCGGGTGTCGAACTGCTCGGCGATCTGCTGGGTCATCAGCACCCCACCCATCGGTACATATCCGGAGTTGACGCCCTTGGCGAAGGTGATCAGATCGGGAACCGCGTCAAAGTGCTCGAGCGCCAACCATTTTCCGGTGCGTCCGAAGCCGGCCATCACCTCATCGAGGATCATCACGATACCGTGCCGATCGCACAGTTCGCGGACGCCGGCAAGGTAGCCGGGCGGGGGTGGCATGATGCCGGCGGTCCCCGGGACGGTCTCGAGGATCAGCGCGGCGAAGCTGTCGGGTCCCTCGAACTCGATCAGCGACCGCAGATGCTCCAGGGCGCGGACGCACTCCTGCTCCTGCGTCTCGGCGTGGAACTGACTGCGGTACAGGAACGGCGCGAAGAAGTGCACCGCGCCCGACGAACCGTAGTCGCTGGGCCAGCGCCGTGGATCGCCGGTCAGATTGATGGTCTGATGCGTCGCACCGTGATACCCGCGGAACGCCGACAACGTCTTGTAGCGGCCGGTGGTCAGCCGCGCCATCCGCACGGCGTGCTCCACGGCGTCGGCGCCACCGTTGGTGAAGAACACCTTGGTGAATCCCTGCGGCGCGATGTCGACGATCAGTTCGGCGGCGCGGGCGCGGGCCTCGTTGGCATGCGCCGGCGCGATGGTGCACAAGGTGCGGGCCTGCTCGGCGATCGCCTCCACCACGCGCGGATGCTGATGGCCCAGGTTGGTGTAGACGAGCTGCGAGGAGAAGTCCAGCAGCCGGTTACCGTCGCCGTCGATGACATGCGAGCCCTCGGCGCCGGTGATGACGATCGGATCGAGCGTCGATTGTGCCGACCACGAATGGAAGACGTGGGCGCGATCGGCCGCGTAGATCTGCGCGGCGTGGGGGTTCTGTGGTGCGGGCATGATGTGTGCTCCTCCGTGAATCGGGTGTGGCAACGTCGCGGTAGTCGCCGGCCTGACACCACCGTCGCAAGAGCTTGGCCTCGGCAAAAGGGCCAGAAATGGGCCAACTGACAGTGCCAGTTGGGGTGACGTGCACAACACGCCGTTCCTCGCGCCCGAAGCCTGAGTCGGTTCGGGCTGGTGACGCCGTCACGAACGATGTTCGACGAGTCCATCCGGTTACATCTGGCACCGTCAAACTCCGTACCAGTGGACCTTCTCGGGGCTCCAGATCTTCGACAGTCTGAGTTCACGACGCGGCGACCGCCGCCGCAGACAGACGACGCATCACCACACGAAGGGGGAATCGCCTCATGGCACATCAGCCCGACTCCACCGACATCCGGCCACGGGCGGTCATCACCGGCGCCAGCAGCGGGATCGGTGCCGCGACCGCCGCTCAGCTCGCCGATGCGGGCTTTGACCTGCTCCTCGGCGCACGGCGCGTCGAGCGCCTCGACGACCTCGCCGGCAAGATCCGCGCCGACCACCCGAACTGCGAGGTGATCGTCCGCCACCTCGACGTCACCGATCCCGGCTCGGTCATCACCTTCTGTGCCGACCTCGACCGCGCCGACGTCCTCGTCAACAACGCCGGAGGCGCGATCGGGACCGACTCGATCGCCGAATCCGTGGACGCCGACTGGCAGGCCATGTTCGACATGAACGTGCTCGGCGTCTTACGCGTCACCCGGGGACTGCTGCCGCTGCTGCGGTCGTCGGCGTGCGCCACTGTCGTCACCATCGGCTCGATCGCCGCCGTCGAACCGTACCTCGGTGGCGGCGGGTACAACGCCGCCAAGCACGCGGTGCGCGCACTGACGCGGGTGCTGCGACTGGAACTGCTCGGCGAACCGGTACGGGTCTGCGAGATCGACCCGGGCATGGTGGAGACGGAATTCTCCATCAACAGATTCGGCGGCGACACCGACCGTGCCGCCGCCGTCTACGACGGACTCACCCCGTTGTCGGCCGACGACGTCGCCGACGCCGTCACCTGGGTGGCCACCCGCCCGGCGCACGTCAACGTCGATTCCATGCTGCTGCTGGCGCGTGATCAGACCAGCGCCCAACGGGTTCATCGAACGGCGGCGGTATGACAAGCGCCATCACCAGCCGTCTCACGCCCTCATCATCAACATTGCGGCACTGGGGAATCCGGATCGCCGCCCTGGTGGTGTTCGTCCTGCTGTGGTGGACAGTCACCGCCGCCGGCGTCATCAAACCGCTGTACCTGCCCGGACCGGGAGCGGTGTGGGATGCGTTCGTGCGCGCCAACACCTGGCATCAGGTGGCACCCGGTGTGCCGCGAGAGGTGCTCGGCGAACAGAACTACTTCCTGTGGGAACACCTCATCGCAAGCCTGCAGCGCATCTTCGCCGGAGTCGGACTGGCAATCATCGTCGGCATCGCGCTGGGAATCGCGATGGGTACCTCGAAAGTCATTGCCACCACAGTAGATCCATACCTCAACTTCCTCCGCGCGCTACCGCCGCTGGGGTACTTCAGCCTGCTCATCGTCTGGTTCGGCATCGGCGACACCTCCAAGATCTGGTTGCTGTTCCTGGCCGCCTTCCCTGCGGTCACGGTGGCCACGATGAGTGGTATCCACGGCGTCAAGGCCGACTACCTCAACGCGGCGCGCAGCCTCGGCGCCTCACGCGGACAGGTGATCCGCGGAGTCATCCTCCCCGCGACAGCCCCCGACATCATCGGTGGCATTCGTCTGGCCGTCGGATTCGCCTGGACGACAGTCGTTGCCGCGGAACTCAACAACGGCATCCCCGGCATCGGAGGACTCGCCTACATCGCCGGCACCCAGCTTCGCACGCCGCTGGTCATCGCCTGCATCATCGTCATCGGAATCACCGCCCTCGTCCTCGATTCGATCCTCAAGTGGATCGGCATCCTGGTGGCGCCGTGGAAGGGAAAGGTATGAACCCCACACCCGATCCGCACCGCGGACCGCGGCGGCTGCGACGGTCACTTGCCGTCGTCGGCCTGTGCGCCGCGGTGGCGATCTCGACCAGCGGCTGCATCGTCGAATCCGGTCGCGGAGAACAAAGTCGATCACTCATCACCGAGGTGTCCTGCCCGGTCACGCCGGACCAGTCGATCACCGGCACCATCCGCATCGGCTACCAACAGATCCCCAACGGCGACCTCGTTGTCAAGGACTCCGACATCCTCGGCAAGTGCATGCCGAACGCCGACATCGCCTGGACCCAGTTCTCCTCGGGCGCCGACGTGGTGCGGGCCTTCGGTGCCAACTCACTCGACCTGGGGCTCTTCGGTTCGGCACCGGCCGCCAAGGCCCTGTCGGCGCCGCTGAACCTGCCGGTGTCGGTGGTGTGGATTCAGGACGTCATCGGTGGCGCCGAGTCACTGGTGGTCCGCGATCCCTCGATCACCTCGGTCGATCAGCTGCGTGGCAAGAAGATCGGGGTCCCGTTCGGTTCCACTTCGCATCTGAGCCTGATGGCGGCCCTGACCAAGGCGGGTTTGACCTCCGACGTCACCGTCATCAACCTCGAACCCAGTGCGATTCTCGGGGCCTGGCAGGGCGGACAGATCGATGCCGCATGGATCTGGGAACCGACGCTGTCGGAGCTGACCCGCGACGGCCACGTCATCATGACCGCGAAGGACACCGCCGACGCCGGCAGCCCCACCTTCGATCTGTCCGGTGCGCGAACCGATTTCGTGAAGGAGAATCCGGCCGCGATGCGACTGTGGACGATGGCGCAGGACTGGGCAGTCCAGCAGATCACGCAGAACCCGGAGGAAGCCGTCGCGAGGATCTCCGGTCAGCTCGGCGTCACACCGGATCAGGTACGCACCCAACTCAAGGGCTACATCTACCTGACCGCCAAAGAGCAGGCTGAACCTCGCTGGTTCGGTGGGGGACTTGCCCGTTCGTTGTTCGACACCGCGTCGTTCCTCAAGGATCAGGGTGAGGTCGACGGTGTCAGCCCGCAGCAGGTTTACGACAATGCGGTGTACGCCGCCGCGATCAAGGAGGTGGCGGGCCAATGACCGAACCCGTGACGAACCCCGACAACGAGACGGGCGCAGACCTTTCCGACCGGCTCACCCTGACGTCGGTCGGCCAGACTTACGGCTCCGGCGACGACCAGGTGGTCGCGCTCTCCCCGATGGACCTCACCATCGATCCGGGCGAATTCGTCTGCCTGGTGGGACCGTCCGGCTGCGGCAAGACCACGCTGCTGCAGATCATCGCCGGATTCCTCGAACCCACCGAGGGCACTGTGATGATCGGCGGGCGCCATATCCGCGGTCCGGCACCCGAACGAGGCGTGGTGTTCCAGGCTCCGACGCTCTATCCATGGCTGTCGGTGCAGCACAACGTCGAATTCGGACTCAAAGCCAGGGGAATGCCGAAAGCCGAACGGGCCCAGAAGGCCACCGAGATGCTCGAAACCGTCGGGCTCGGCGGCTTCGGCAGTCGACGACCGTACGAACTGTCCGGTGGTATGCAGCAACGCGCGCAGATCGCCCGCGTCCTGGTGAACGATCCGCGGGTCATCCTGATGGACGAGCCCTACGGTGCGCTCGACCCGCTCACCCGTGAACGCCTGCAGGTGGAGTTGCTCAATCTGTGGCGACGAGAACGCAAGACGATCATCTTTGTCACGCATTCGGTGGAGGAGGCGGTGTTCCTGTCGACGCGGGTGCTGGTGATGTGTGCCCGCCCCGGGCGGGTGACCATCGACCGCCGAATCGAACTGCCCGGTGACTCTCCGGATGGTGTCCGCTCACCCGACGTGATCGCCACCCCGGAGCTCCAGAACATCAAAGTCGAACTGGCAGAGGCGATTTACAACGCGCACAGTTAGGCAGCCGTGCTGGCTCGTGTCTCACCCGTCGACGTTGACACCGTATGCACGAGCCAACGCCGCCAGCCCATCGTCCCATCCCTGTCCGAGCGCGCGCAGTTTCCACCGCGCTCCGGCGTCGGGCGGGCGATGCAGATAGATCTCCACGAGGATGAGAGCCCGAACCTGCGGTTCCGGACTCGGTGTGAATGACCAGCACTGATTCTCGGCGCCGATCCGGATGTGGCACAGCCCAAGTGAGTCGAACGTCGCCCCGGAGTCGGCGTCGATGCTCGCGGCGACCAACACCTTCGCGACCCTCGGCCCCACCTCGCCAGGCCGGACCACCGCCAATTCGACTGTGGCCGAACCAGTGTGCTGCTTACTGATCAAGGTGACACCGTCGCCGACGGGCTGGTTGTAGAAGATCATGGCACTGTCGTCGAGCACCTTGTCATCGCGGTCGAGGAGAAGGAAAACCAGATCGGCATCGGCGCCCGCGGTGGTGAAGGTGATGCGGAGCGGGATCGCGGCGGCGTCACCGATCACGACGGACTGGCCCGCGCTCAAGTCGTCCGCGACGGGGACAGGAGGTTGTGGCGCGGGAGGTCGTGGGGCAGGGGATTGCGGGGCCGCAGTGACGGGTGTGGGCGACGGCGTGGGTTCAGCGATCGGCGCCGACCGGATCGGGGTGGGGGCTGGGGGAGCGGCCGGGGGCGGTGCCGCACGCGTCTGCAACCAGTGGTCAAAGGGAGTGAGCCGGAAGGGATTCGGAGGGTCGGGCTCGGAGACCGGCGTGCTGCTCGCGAGATCTGCATCCAGATCTGCCAGTGCCGCATCTCCGTCGTCGTCGCAGTTGGCGAGAAGGGTTGCGACACCGGGGAGCTCGTCGAGCGGCAACGGCTTGACGACCGAGGAGATGTTGCCCGAGGCGGTCGTCCGAATACTGCACTGTACGTCGGTGCCGATGTCGAGGATCCGCCACGCGTCGTCAGCGCACCCCCACGGCCCGCGCTCGATGGCGGTCCTCGACCACGAACCGTAGGCCACCAAGCCGAGCCGATGAGTATCGGGCATCCGGGTGATAACCGCCGCGTTCACCTCGGTGATCGACGGTGCGGTGGCCAGCGCCTCGAGCACAGTGGCCGCGAGATTCGAGGCGAGGATGTGCATCCACCACAGCATCCGCTCCCGTTTGGGCATCGCCTTGAGGGTGGGCCGTCCGGCGGCTGTGGTCGACGGCATCTGATCGGGCAAGGTGTCGAGATCCTGCAGCCGCATGATCACCGACAACGACGCACCGTCGACGCCGACAGCGCATCCGGCTGCGGGGTTATCCGCAAACGCGGCATTGACCGCATCGCACACAGTCTGTTCATCGTTGGCGCACAATGCCGTCCACCACGCATCGGCTCCGTCGCACAGCTCGGCGTGGATCCCGGCCAGGCGCCGTGACTCGCTGTCGACGTAGGCCGCTACCGCGGCATCGGCCTGAACGCGGGCGCGTTCCTTCTCCTTGCGTGCAAATAGCCCGAGCCCTTGCTGGTAGATCGAGTAGGCCTGTGCGCGAACGGCTTCCGCCGGGATCGGCGGCGGCGGCGGAATGATCGGCGCGGAGGAGATCGCGAACCGCTCCAGATGTGCGCGTGTGGTGTCACGACGCAACTGCCGAAGCTGCTCGATGGCGGCGTTACGCTCGGCCTCCTGCTGTGCGCGTTGCGCGGCGCGCTGTGCCCGTGCGAGCTGGGTCGGCGACGGCCCGCCGCTCCGCGTCGTCGACGACCGTCCTCGACTCACGCCGCGGCTGCGGCTCAGCGCCGTCGACGCGTAGAACGGCCCCATCCCGCTCGACACGCGTGTACGACCCGTACCCACGTGGACGCGCGCTATCCGCGGCCCGACCGACGCGCGGACGCCCCGCGTCGACACCCGCACCCGCATACCGGGCACACCGACCCGAAAACCCAAACTCATTGTGCTCGCCCTCCACATCGCGCACAGTCATCAGTACCACGTCAGGGTCGCAGGCGGTCTGCGGTGAACAACCACGTGGTGGAGGTGTGATGAGACGACGCAGCCGTCGGACGGCCGCCCTGGGACTGGCGTTGGGTGTGGCTGCGGGGACCGTCGGTCCGGCACTTGCAGGTGGTGCGCTGACCCCGATCGCATTCGGCGATACACCGAACCATTCGGTGAGTACCAGGCACTTCGAGGCGACCGGTGAGGACGGTGCGCCCTGCGACGTCGTCGCCGACGTCTACGTCCCCGCCGGGGTGGACTCGGCGCACCGCGCGCCGGCGATCCTGACCACCAATGGTTTCGGCGGCTCCAAGAATGACCTGAAGCCGATGGCCGAGATGTTCACGCGCCGTGGCTATGTGGTGCTGGCGTACTCGGGACTCGGCTTCGGCGGATCGGGATGCCGCATCAGCTTTGACACACCCGATCCGGACGGCCGAGCCGCCGCGCACCTCGTCGACTATCTCGGCGGAAAGGCCAACGCCTACCTCGATGCCGCACACACCCAGCGTGCGCCCGCCCTGGATGTGGTGATGCGCGACGCGGTGGCGCATGACGGCCGCGCGCATCCGAATGACCCGCGGGTCGGCATGGTCGGCGGTTCCTACGGGGGACAAGTCCAATTCGCCGCCGCGGCGATGGATCCGCGGATCGACACCATCACCCCGATGGCCACGTGGAATGATCTGTCCTACTCGCTGGCGCCCAACAACACCGGCCAGACAGTGGGCGTCTCGACCCGGGGCACCGGAGCGCCGAAGACCAATTGGGATGCGTCCCTTGTCTTCGCGGGCGTGGCGTCGGGGTTCGCCCATGGCGACGTCGACCCGACGCGACTGACCGGCTGCCCCAACTACCCGACGCAGATCTGCACCGCGGTGACGCAGGCGGTGACGACGGGTGTCGTCACGCCGGACGTGGTGGCACGGCTGCGGGCCGGGTCGGTGGCAAGTTATCTCGATCGGATTCGCATCCCCACGCTGCTCCTCCAGGGCCAGAGTGACACCTTGTTCAATCTGAACGAGGCCGTCGCCACCTATCGTGGGCTGACCTCGCGGGGCGTCGACACCCACATGATCTGGATGAGCGGTGGTCATTCCGCTCTGCCGGAGACCGGAGATTACGTCGAGAACGCCCCCGATCCCGCCACCCAGTACGTCACGCGCAGGATCGTGGCGTGGATGGATCACCACCTCCGGGGAACAACGGCATCGCCGGGACCGCGATTCTCCTACTTCCGCAACTGGATCCGCGTCGACGGTGACACCGAGCCCGCCTACGCCTACGCCGACTCCGCCGATGTGGGATCGGCACTGACCTATCGGCTCTCGTCCACCGATCGGCTGGCGACCCAGGGGGTGCGTACGCGTCCGGGCACCGCGCGGTTCGTCACACCTCCGTGGGGTCTGCCGACCACCCACGACCATCCCGATTCGCTCGGCTTGATCAGCGTGCCGGAACGGGATGTGCCGGGAACCGCCGCAATGTGGGATTCCGCGGCACTGGCGCAACCGCTCGACGTGGTCGGTTCGCCACGCGTCGCGGTGCGGGTGAGTACCACGGTCCCGGCGAACATGCCCGCCGAGAGGCAACTCGTGCTGTTTCTCCGGATCGTCGACGTGGACGCGGTCGGCAACGCGACGACGGTCGGGAATCTGGTGGCGCCGGCACGTATTGCTGATCCCTCGCGGCCGGTCACCGTCACCATGCCCGCCATCGTGCACCGCTTCGAGACCGGGCATCGGCTACGCCTGGTGATATCGGGAGGATCGACCAACTATCGGGGCGGCCAGGACTCGCTACCGGTGGCGATTCCCGCGGGTGACGGGCAGACGGTGACGGTGCCCGTCATCGGCGGGGCGTGACATCAGGGGCGGGCGGGGTCATCGTCACACCCGATGGACCGGCAGTTGCTGCGCCCGATCAACACCCTGGTCGACGCGTGCCCACGCGATGGGGTCACCGTCACCACTGCTCCGCGGCCGTCTGCCGGGGTTTCCCGACGACGGATGTCGGGTGGATGTGGTTGTGTGAAACCCATGGGGGACCGCTGGACGACCGATCAGGTGCTGGGTTCGGCGCCCGACGCGTCATCGGCCACGGCAGGGCAGAAGCTCGCCACACCGACCCCATGGACCGATCTGGGCGCCACCGACCTGCTGGTCTGGGGCCTGTGCAAGGGCAGCGGGAAGACGCCGTATCAGACCATCGTCGAGCTCG
This sequence comes from Gordonia oleivorans, assembly GCF_040044975.1. Classification (NCBI taxonomy): domain Bacteria; kingdom Bacillati; phylum Actinomycetota; class Actinomycetes; order Mycobacteriales; family Gordoniaceae; genus Gordonia; species Gordonia oleivorans. The sequence continues at coordinate 132,991 of NZ_JBDZDI010000010.1, read as the reverse complement.
CGTCACCCGCGTACAAATGTTCGTGCCCATCGCGGAAGTTCCCCTGCAAACACGCCCTCGGCCTGCTTCTGCTGTGGGCGCAGCACGAGGTACCCGATGCCGCCGAGCCGTCCGACTACGCCGCCGCGTGGCTTGCCGGACGCGTCGAACGCGCCGGGAAGAAGGCCGTGGAACCGGCGGCACCCAAGGATCCCGAACGCGCCGCGAAGACCGCGGCGCAACGCGTCGACCGAGTCCGTGGCGGCATCGACGAACTGCAACTCTGGCTCACCGACCAAGTCGGCCACGGCCTGGCCGGCTCGGAGGTCGACGCCTACAGCCGCTTCGACGCGGTCGCCGCGCGCCTCGTCGACGCCCAGGCGCCCGGACTCGCCGCTCGCGTCCGCCGGCTCCCCGGCCTGTTCTTCGGAGGCGATGACGACGCCGTCGACTGGCCCGGCCGACTCCTTGAGGACTATGGCCGGCTCTGGTCGCTGACCACCGCGCATCAGCGCATCGACCAGCTTCCCGACGACCTCGCCGCCACCGTCCGACGCCACGTCGGCTATCCGGTTGCCAAGGCCGACGTCCTGGCCGGTGCGGGCATCACCGACCTGTGGCTGTGTCTCGGTCGCCGCGACACCGACGAAGATCACCTCCAGAGCCGCCGCACCTGGGTATGGGGTGCCGGCACCCGACGCTTCGGCATGCTGCTCGACTACGCCCCCACCGGAGCCACCCTGCCACTACGACCCGTTCCCGGCGCCACGATCGCCACCACCATGCACTTCTACCCGGGGGCGCCGGGGCTGCGCTGTCTCTACGACGACTCCACACCGCCGTCGGAACAGTTGCCCGCGCAGCTCGATCCCCTGGATTCGCTGCAACCGACGACGATCGCCGACGCTCGGCGCGCCCGTGCCCGCGCAATCGCCGACGATCCGTGGACGCTGAGTTGGCCTGTGCTCATCGACGGCCGCTTCGGGCGGATGGCGTCCGAAGCGCCCGCACTCATCGACGCCACCGGCTCGGCCATCCCGGTCGCCGAGATCGGCGACGCGTGGCCGCTGCTGCTCGCCGTCGCAGGTGGCCGGCGGATCTCGGCGTTCGGGGAACTCGGGTCCGGTGGCCTCGAGGTGGCGTCGGTGATCTGCGACGGCGAGGTGATCGCACTGTGAGCAGCTGGGAGGAGATCGTCTCCGCAGCATTGGTCGGGGTTCGCAGTCGACCGGTGACTCCGGCGGGAGCCGATCCCGTCATCGCTGTACACCTACCGGACTCTGATGCAGCGCAGAGTGATCCGGCTCGTTTCGCTCTGCAGGTGGCCTCGCTCACCGCTGCGGCCCGTGCCGCGTGCGGGCCCGAGTCGGTGTCTGCGGAGCCGATTCCGGTGGCCCCGGAAGATCCGCGCGCGGCCATGCCGCAGGTGGTCTCCACCTACGCCGTTCGCGCCATGGAGATGACGCCGCGGATGGCCGAGTGGTGTCTGAACCTGCTGGCCGACTCGGGGTTACGACCCCCCGCGACCCTTCTGCCGTACCTGCTGTCGCGGACCGCACGGCACGCAACGTTGCGACCGGCGATCTCCACCATCGTCGGACCTCGCGGACGCTGGCTCGTCGGGCAGGCGCCGGAAATCAAAGCAGTGCTGGATGATTCGTCGCTCGTGAGCGCTCCGCCCGACCAGTCCGCGTGGACGCACGGTGAACCCGCAGAGCGTGTCGCCTACCTGACAGCGTTGCGCGAGCGTGATCCCGGTGCGGTGCGTGAACTGCTGGCCGTCGGCTGGAGTGGGGAATCGGGCACCGACAGGGAGTTGCTGCTACCGGCCATGTTTCGACAGGTCTCCCTCGACGACGAGGAGTTCCTCGAGGCTGCACTCGATGATCGACGCGGGAAGATCCGGGCTGTCGCAGCCGATATTCTCGACCGGGTGGACGGGTCGGCGCATCGGCGGCGGTTGGTGGGGGCGGCTGTCGGGTTGATGGAGTGGGTGGCGGGAGAGTCGGGCTTTGTGCTGCGGTCGAGTGGTCTCGACCTCGACACGCTCGGCCCGGCGGGTACACCGCTCGCTCGTGACGGCATCAACCTCACCGCACCCAAGGGCGTGGCGCTGGGTGATCATGTTCTGGCGCAACTGCTGTCGCGTATCCCGCCGGGGCATTGGGAGCAGCAGTTCGGTCAGCCGCCCGAGACGATCGTTGCCGCGACCGACTCCGACGAGGCCACGATTGTGCAGGGACTGTGTTCGGCCGCCGTCACATTCGAGGACCGACGCTGGGCGACCGCGCTCATGAGCCATCCCGGCGCGTCCGCCCGGGTCATCGCCTTCGCCGACCCGGATGCCGTGGTGCGCGCCTTCCCCTCGCTCGCGGCGGAGCGGCAACTGGTCGGACTGCATGCGCTGCCCGCACCCTGGTCGGACCAGATGGCGCGCCACGCCCTGCGGCTGCTGGACTCGATGCTCGCCAATACTCGCCTCGTCCGCGGGAACGTCCTCACCCTGTTCGATCTGATGTCCACGGGACTGCCCGCGACCGATGACTTCCAGTCGATGATCACCATTGTGCGGGAACGTCATCCGCACGCCATCATCCCCTGCGCAACGCTGTCCGAAGCCCTCCGTATCCGATCTGTCCTGACCAGGGAGCTGCCATGACCACCGCCGACAACCTCCTCCGTCCGCACGCCGAACAGCTCTACGCCGACGAACTTGCGGCACTGGCGCGCGACGACACCGCTGCCCGACCGGCCAACTGGTTGCTGAGCCCGTCGGCGGTGGTGACCTACCTACTCGGCGGTACCCTCGACGACGGCACCGAGATCACGCCGAAGTACATCGGGCCGCGTCGCCTGATGGAGGTCGCCGTCGCGACGCTGGCCACCGACCGCGCGCTGCTGCTCCTCGGTGTGCCGGGTACCGCGAAAACCTGGGTGTCCGAACATCTCTCCGCCGCCATCAGCGGCACCTCCACACTCCTGGTGCAGGGTACCGCCGGCACCCCGGAAGAGGCGATCCGCTACGGCTGGAACTACGCCCGACTCATCGCCGAAGGGCCGTCGACCGACGCGCTGGTGCCCTCGCCGATCATGACCGCCATGCAGGAAGGCAAGATCGCCCGACTGGAAGAACTGACCCGCATCCCGTCGGACGTGCAGGACGCGCTGATCACCATTCTGTCCGAGAAGACCCTGCCCATCCCCGAGCTCGGCCGGGAAGTGCAGGCCACCAAGGGTTTCAGTGTCATCGCCACCGCCAACGACCGCGACCGCGGCGTCAACGACCTCTCCTCCGCGTTGCGTCGACGCTTCAACACCGTCGTGCTGCCCCTGCCGGCCACCGCCGACGAAGAGGTCTCCATTGTCACCCAACGTGTTGCGGCACTGGGCAAGTCACTGGATCTGCCGGAGTTGCCGTCGGCCGCCGAGGAGATCCGGCGCGTCGTCACCGTGTTCCGTGAACTGCGTTCCGGGGTCACCGAAGACGGCCGCGCCAAGGTCAAACAACCCAGCGGTACGCTCTCCACCGCCGAGGCGATCTCGGTGATCACCCACGGCATCGCGATGTCGGCGCACTTCGGTGACGGTGTCCTCCGCCCCGCCGACACCGCCGCCGGCATCCAGGGTGCCGTCATCAAAGATCCCTCCGCCGACGCCGTCGTCTGGACCGAGTATCTGGAAAGCGTTGTCCGCGAGCGTGATGACTGGGCCGACTTCTACCGCGCGGCCCGCGGAGCGCTGCGCTGACGATGTCGGTGACCACCGCCGAAACCGCCAAGGGCGCCACCGACACGGTGGCGCCGGGCACCTACGTGCTCGGCATCCGCCACCACGGACCGGGATCGGCCCGGGCCGTCGTCAGTGAACTGCACCGCATCAGACCCGACGCCGTCCTGATCGAGGGGCCGGCCGATGCGTCGGATCTCATCGCGGCGGTGACGGACCAGGGAATGGCGCCACCGGTCGCGCTGCTCGGCTACGCCGCCGACGATCCGTCGCGTGCCGCATTCTGGCCGTACGCCGAGTTCTCCCCCGAATGGCAGGCCATGCGCTGGGCGGTGACCCACGCGGTGCCGGTCGAATTCTGCGACCTCCCCACCTCCATGGTGCTCGCGCACCGCACCGAGGCTGGGGCCGCGCGCGAGACAGACCCGCCCCGCGAGATGGATGTGCCCCGCGAGATGGATGCGCCCAGCGAGATGGATGTGTACCGCGCCGACCCCATCGGTGCCCTCGCCACCGCCGCCGGGTACGGCGACCCCGAACGCTGGTGGGACGACGTCATCGAAACCCGGGGTGAGGGAGCAGGTTTCGACGCCATCACCGAGGCGATGGCGGCGCTGCGGGAAGACGACTTCCTGCAGGTCACCGACAATTCCGACCCCGAAGCCCGGCACGAGGCCCGCCGCGAAGCCCATATGCGCCAAGCGATCCGCAAGGCCCTCAAACGCGACGGAGTGCAGCGGGTCGCCGTCATCTGCGGTGCCTGGCACGCACCGGCACTTGCCGGGAAACTCCCACCCGCGGCCGCCGACACCCGAACCCTCAAGGGCGCACCGAAACTCCGCAGCCGCCTCGCCTGGGTTCCCTGGACCCACTCCCGCCTGGCCACCGCCTCCGGCTACGGTGCGGGTGTCATCTCACCCGGCTGGTATCACCACCTGTTCACCACCGACGACGACGTCATCGTCCGCTGGCTCATCCACCAGGCCAACCTGCTGCGCGACAAGGACATCGATGTGTCCTCGGCGCACATCATCGAAACCGCGCGACTCGCCGAGACACTCGCCGTGCTGCGGCGCCGACCCCTCGCCGGTCTCGCCGAGATCGGCGAGGCCACCCTGTCGGTGATGTGTCACGGCGACACCGCCCTCGCCGACCTGATGCACCGCGAGGCCGTCATCGGTGAACGCCTCGGTGCCGTCCCCGCCGACGCCCCCGTCGTCCCGCTGCAGGCCGACGTCACCGCCACCGCGAAATCCGCACGCCTCAAAATGGATCCGGTCGCCAAAGAACTCGTCCTGGACCTCCGCAAACCCGCCGACAAGGCGAAATCGCTTCTGCTACACCGACTGCAGATCCTCGGCGTCGACTGGGGCACACCCAACGAGGTCACCGGCACCGGCACATTCAAGGAGGGCTGGATCCTTGCGTGGCGCCCCGAGTACGTCATCGACATCGTGATGGCATCGGTGTGGGGCACCACGGTGTATGGGGCCGCCGCGGCGAAGGTCGCCGACACAGCGAGCGGCGGAACATCACTCGGACAGGTCACCGGGGCCCTCGAATCCGCGTTGCTCGCCGAGCTCGTCGAGGTCATCCCCACCGTCCTCACCGCACTGCGCGACCGCGCCGCCGTGAATCACGATGTCGCCCAACTGATGGAGGCCCTACCGGCGCTCGGGCGGGCCCAACGCTACGGCGACGTCCGTGGCACCGACACCGCGGCCCTCGGCCTGGTCGCGTCCTCGCTGCTGACGCGTGTGTGCGTCGGCATCCCCGCCGCGGTCTCCAGCCTCAACGACGACGCCGCCAACGAGTTCAAGGAACGCCTTGACGCCGTGCACGAGGTGGTCGCCCTCCTCGACATCGACGACACTCAGCGGTGGACCGGGGCGCTCCACGCGATCGCCGACCGCGCCGATGTCAACGGCCTCCTCGTCGGTCGCGTCACCCGACTGCTCCTTGACGGCGGACACATCGAAACCGCCGACGCCGCAACCCGATTGCAGTTCGCACTGTCGACGGGATCGACGCCGACCGCCAAAGCGCAATGGATTGACGGCTTCCTCGGCGATGGCGGTCTGCTCCTCGTCCACGACCGCGACCTCCTCGTCATCCTCGACGGCTGGCTCACCGGCCTCGGGGACAACGACTTCACCGACGTCCTCCCGTTGCTGCGCCGGACCTTCGGTGTGTTCGACCCGTCGGTGCGACGCAACATCGGCAACCGCGCCGCCGCCCTCGACCGGCAGCGATCCGTTCCCGTCACCACCGCCACCACCTTCGACGCCGAACTCGCCGCACCCGCGGTGGCCGTCGTCGCCGGAATCCTGGGATTGCCATGACCGACAACAACGGTGAATCAGAAAGCGCTGCGGCCGATCGCGATCGCCGCTGGCGACTCGTCCTCGGCGACCCGGCCGCCGACGCGTTCCCCGCCCTCGGCGGCGCCGACCTCGCCATGGACAACGCACTCGGCGCGCTCTACGACGCCAACGGCGGCGGTTCCCGCAAAGGGGGACTGGGCAAGTCGGCGCCCTCGGTCGCGCGGTGGCTCGGCGACATCCGGGAGTACTTCCCGTCCACCGTGGTTCAGGTGATGCAGCGCGACGCCGTGGAACGCCTCAACCTGTACGCGTTGCTGACCGAACCCGAACTCATCGACAGCATCGAACCCGACATCGACATGGTGACCACACTGATCGGACTCGGCCGCGCGATCCCGGCGAGTTCCAAGGCGTCGGCGCGCGCCTTGGTCCGCAAGGTCGTCGCCGAGGTGGAACGCCGTATCGCCGACCGAACCCGCAGTGCCGTCGGTGCCGCCCTCGACCGCGCCGCCCGGGTGAACCGACCGAAGCTGCGGGACATCGACTGGAACGCGACCATCGGCCGCAATCTGCACAACTACCTGCCCGAACAGAAAACCGTTGTGCCCGAACGGCTCGTCGGCCACGGCCGACGCGCTCAGGTCGTCAGCAAGGACATCATCCTCGCCATCGACCAATCCGGTTCGATGGCCAGATCCATCGTGTATGCCTCGATCTTCGGTGCGGTCATCGCCACCATGCGCTCGGTGCGGACCTCCCTCGTCGTCTTCGACACCGAGGTCGTCGACCTCACCGACGAACTCGACGATCCCGTCGATGTCCTCTTCGGCACCACCCTCGGCGGCGGCACCGACATCAACCGGGCCATCGCCTACTGCCAAGGCCTCGTCACCCGCCCCGAGCACAGCATCTTCGTGCTGATCTCCGACCTGTACGAGGGCGGCGTGCGCGACGAGATGCTCAAACGTGTCGCGCAGATGCGGGCCGACGGGATCACCGTGGTGGTGCTGCTCGCGCTGTCCGACGAAGGCGCACCGTCGTTCGACCGGGACATCGCGACCGCGTTGGGTGCGATGGGGGTTCCCGCCTTTGCGTGCACCCCCGATGCATTCCCCGACCTCCTGGCAGTCGCAATCAACCGCGGTGACATCGTCGGCTGGGCGGATGCCAACGAACTCTCCCAGCGGGGGATGGAGGAGTAGCCGCCGGCGCGGTGCCCGACTCGGCGAGACCGCAGGTGGTCGCAGACAACACGGCACCGCACGCGAGAAACGCTCCTCGCCCTTCACCTTCGACGGCCAGAAGTTCGACGCGAGCGACGGCGAGCCCTTCTGGATCGTCGAATCCGACAAGACCGGGGCGAAGGCGGCGTACAAAGAGTCGTCGTTGACGAAGAAGTAGCGGTGTCGAGCAAGTCGTTGCCCATTTCTAGACATCGGGCCCGGTAGCCGGAAGCCATGACCTGGGGTTTTGTCGCTCGGCTACTTGGGGAATGTCTAGAAATGGGCAAACCCTGCCGCCGACCGAGGGTTTCAGCGCGACTGGACCGTCCCCGCGAAGATTCCCAGCCTCGCGCGCAGGCCGGCCACCACGTGGCCGTCGGGCGAGGTGAGGATGCTGAAGGTGATGGGCGGATCGGCCTGGATCGGGCGGGTGATCTCGAACAGTTCGGGCATGGGTGGGCTCCACGGGATGACACGGGATGACACGGGCTCAGGCTGTGCTGCCCTTGGTGCGTGTGCCGTGATCGGTCGTCACCCGGTACCCTGCGGCACGTGGTCCCACCTGCTCTGATCGCCTCCGACGCCGACCTCCGCCGCGAGTTCGGTGCGACGACGCTGCAGCGTGCCATGCAGTATCGCCGCAGCGGGATGATCAGGACCTACGGGTGGTCGTCGGACGGTCAGGTCCTGTCCGGGACGTGCCAGGGGAGCGGACCGCAGCAGTATCGGGTGTCGGTACTGTTCCGCGGAACGCCGTCGATGGCCACCCTCGCCGCGACGCGGTGCAGCTGTCCGGTCGGTGTGCGCTGCAAACACGCGGCCACCCTGATGCTGGTCGCGATCTCGGACTCGCAGCGAGCGGGTGCGACAACCGCGACGGCCGCCCCGGCGCCGGTCGCCCCCAACTGGCGGACCGCACTGGGCGGTGTGGTCGGTACCTCGAGCGACGAGTCCGAACGCCGGCCGTTGGCCCTGATCGTCGGGCGTGGTGAGTCGTCGCGGTTCATGCCCGAACCGGGACTGCACCTGCGGCCTATGGTGATGGGGAAACGTGGTCAGTGGATCAAGACGGGGGCGACATGGCAGGACGTCCTCTTCACGCACAACACCGAACTCGACGTCGCCCACTGTGACGCCCTGCGCACGATCTATCAGGTGTTGCACCGCAATAGCTACGTGAGCAACCCCGACACGCTGTCGCTGACCAACGCACCGCGATCGATCTGGCCGGCGTTGCGCAACGCCGTCGACGCCGGGGTCACGCCGATCGCCCAGACGACGCGCAGCTTTCCCGTCAAGAACGTGCGGTTGGGTTCGGCGACAATCGACTACGACGTGACCAAGGACGATGACGGTGTTCGGGTGGGTGCGGTCCTCCACGTCGACGGCGCCGCGGTGGAGCCCGGAGCGGTGTCCCTGCTCGGCACCGCCGGGCCCCAACCGCACGGACTCTCCTACATCGCCGATGACACGCTGACGCTCGCCGGCTTCGCCGATCCGGTACCGACGCAAGGGGAGATCGAGTTCGCCACCCGGATCCGGACAGTCACCGTCCCCGAATCGGATCTGCCAGAGTTCGCGTTGGAGTTCCTGCCCCGCATCGAACGCCGACGCGCCGTGGCCGTCGACGACGGCCTGCTCACGCCGCCGACGATCACCGGGCCGGTCGCCGTGCTCACCCTCAGTGATGCCGGTGATCATCATCGGTACACCTGGAGTGTGGGCTACCTGGTCAACGACAAGCGACACGTCTTCGACGTCAACGAACCGATCGGCGCCACCCCCTACCGCGACGCGACAGCCGAAGCGGCACTGTGGAAATCGATCCGCTCCGAGCTGCTCCTGCTGGCCACGACGACCGCCCACTGGGTGATGTCGGCGCGGGTCTCGTGGCGTGCGGAAACCGTGAGTCACCCGGGTCCGCGCGCGCAGGAGGCGGTCACTCTTCTCGACCAGGTCCTGGCCGACGAGATCGGCATCGGGGACCTCCCGGAGCACATCCTGCGGACGGCGGCGGATATGCGCCCGGTGGACGCGGCATTCATCACAACCGAGATCCTCCCGGAACTCGAGCAGGAGCCGAACATCCTGATCGACAACAGGATCGCCACCGACTACCACTACCTGGACGCGACGCCGGAGATCCGATTCGGTGCCGGTGAGGACGGCACCGGCAACGACTGGTTCGCCCTCAATGTGGCGGTGACCGTCGGGGACCGGGAGATCCCATTGCGACAGCTCATCTCCGAACTCGCGATGGGGTCGTCGTTCATCGTCCTCGACGACGGCGCCTACGTCGGCGTCGACACCCCGGAGTTGCGACGCCTGTCCGAATTACTCTCCGAGGCACGGCAACTCGGCGAGATCGAGAACGACCGGGTGAACACGTCGTCGATGAACGCGACATTGTGGGAGGAACTGCTCGAACTCGGTGTCGTCGATGCGCAACTCAAGGCGTGGCAGGCCCGGATGGCCAAACTGGCCGCGGCCAAACCCCCTCGGCGAGTGGCGACTCCACGTACCGTGAAGGCGACGTTGCGTGACTATCAGAGGGACGGCCTCGACTGGCTGAGCTTCCTCGCCGACAACGATCTCGGCGGAATCCTGGCCGACGACATGGGTCTGGGCAAGACGCTGCAAACGCTGGCGTTGATGGCGCGGGCGGCCAAGAAGAACCCCGACGTGCGTTACCTGGTGATCGCGCCGACGAGCGTTGTCCCGAACTGGGTGGCCGAGACCCGACGCTTCGTCCCTTCGCTGCGGGTCACGTCGATCGTCGCGACCGAGGCCAAGTCGGGGATACCGACTGCCGAGGCGGTCGGCGACGCGAACGTCGTGGTCACCTCCTACACGTTGCTGCGGTTGATGTTCGACGACATCAGCGAATTCTCTTGGGATGGAGCGCTGTTCGACGAGGCGCAGTTCATCAAGAACCACACCGGTAAGACCCACCAGTGCGCCCGCCGGTTGGACGCGCCGTTCAAACTGGCGATCACCGGTACCCCGATGGAGAACAATCTGATGGAGCTGTGGGCGCTGCTGTCGGTGACCGCTCCGGGATTGTTCCCGTCCCCCAAGGCTTTCGAGACCTACTTCCGCAAACCCATCGAGTCCGGTGAGGAGTCGGGCCGGATGGACACGCTCCGCCGCCGGATGAAACCGGTCATGCTGCGCCGCCGCAAGGACCAGGTGGTTCTGGACCTGCCGGCGAAGCAGGAGCAGGCGATGATGCTGGAACTCGCTCCCCGGCACCGCAAGATCTATGACACCCGGCTGGCCCGGGAACGCCAGAAAGTGTTGGGACTGCTCGGTGATTGGGAGAAGAGCCGCTTCCAGGTGTTCCGGTCGCTGAGTCTGCTGCGCCAGCTCAGTCTGCACGCCGGACTGGTCGACGAGACGAACGGTGGAGTCGAATCGGCGAAGGTCGAGTTCCTGATGGAGAGTCTGCCGGAGCTGATCGCCGAAGGGCACAGTGCGTTGGTGTTCAGTCAGTTCACCGGATTCCTCGCCATCGTCCGTGCGCACCTCGCCGACGCCGGGATCGCCTACAGCTACCTCGACGGCAGCAAGACGGCACGTGAACGTGCTTCTGCCATTGCCGAATTCACCTCGGGTGGAACGCAGGTGTTTCTGATCAGCTTGAAGGCCGGTGGATTCGGTCTGAATCTGACCGAGGCAGACTATTGCTTCGTGTGTGATCCGTGGTGGAACCCGGCGGCCGAGGCGCAGGCCATCGACCGTGCACATCGGATCGGTCAGCAGCGTCCGGTCACCGTGTATCGGTTGGTGTCCTCGGACACCATCGAGGAACGTGTTGTGGCACTGCAGGATCGAAAGCGCGCACTGTTTGACGCGGCCATCGACGAGGGGGAACTGTTCGGTACCGCCATCACCGCGTCCGACATCCGGGAGATGTTGGGCGGAGCCGTTGTGGCGACATCCGTTATGGCGCATCGGATATCGCCGCTAGTGTATATCAGGGACTTTCGTCCCTACTGAAAGTGGCGCACCTTCAGTAGAATTGATGATGACAGAGAGGGAATCCCGGTGGTGCGTAGGAGTTTCGAAGACCCCGCCACGGGCGAGTCCATCCCGATCTGTCGAATCCGTTGATTGCCACGGTAAGTCGCGCGGCGAGGGTTTGTCTTCCCTTCCGTGCGGTCGGGGTACGAGGTACACGAACGTTCTCAACGGATTCCTGCATCACTCGACGCAGATGATGTCGTTGGATTCCTACGGCTGTCAGTCCTTTTGATGGACAGCTGAGCTCGTCGTCGGGGGAGTCCAGCGCCGCATCCTGCGCTCCCGTGTTGGGCGGCACGTGTTCCCGGGTGTGCATTCGTCTCCGACTCGGCTGCAGTCGTATGACTGCAGCCGAGTCGGTTGTGTTCGGCCCACGTCGTCGAGGCCGATCCGTGCGCCACCGGTTCTGTCGGTGCTTCCTCGTACAGTGGCCACCATGACCGATCACCTTCCCTTTGTGCGTTCCGACCTCGTGGGTTCCTGGCGCATCACCGAGATGAGCGAGTGGGACCAGGACACCATCGACCTGATGGGGCCGGCGTTCATCATCTTCGACGACCATGGCCTGGGTTTGCTGGGATTCATCGCGGTCGAAGGCGGAATCGACTGGGAGCCGCCCGGTGACCGTGACCCGTCGCGGGTCGACTTCACGTGGGTCGGATTCGACGACAACGACGAAGCGAGCGGCGCCGGGTGGGTCACGTTCGTCGAACCCACGGTGATCGCCGGCCGCATCACCTTCCACCAGGGCATGCGCAGCACGTTCCGGGCGGTTCGCGACGAATCTGTGGGTCCGCGATGAGTGAGTACCAGTACTACGAGTTCGTCGCGATCGATCGGCCGCTCGGCGACGAGGAGCAAGCGCAGATGCGTGGGCTGTCGTCACGTGCGGACATCACCGCCACCAGCTTCGTCAACGAGTACGACTACGGCGACTTTCGGGGCAGCCCAGGGCAATTGATGGGACTGTGGTACGACGCGCACCTGCACGTCACCAGTTGGGGTACCCACCGGCTGATGGTTCGGATCCCGATCGCGCTGGCGGATTTCGATGCGTACGAAAGCTACATCGTCGACGGTGAGGTCGATATCTGGTCGACCGACGAGCACGTCATCATCGATCTGACGAGCAACGACGAGGGCGACGACTACGATCTCGACGCACCCGCGATGCTGTCGTCGATGGTCGGAATCCGCGGGGAACTCGCCGCCGGTGATCTCCGGGCGCTGTATCTGGGCTGGCTTGCGGCGCAGAGTCGCCCGTTTCGGTGGGTGCGAGAGAACGGCGTCCTGATCGACGACGAGGACGAATCGACGCCGACGCCACCTGTTCCGCCCGGACTGCGGGCCCTCACGTCGCCGCAACGTGCACTGGCCCGTTACCTGCGTGTCGATGACGATCTGCTCCGAGCCGCCGCTGAGTCTTCCGCCGACATCGAGGACACCACCGACGAGTACGAGAGCTTTGTTCGAGGTCTTGCCGCGACGGAGAAGGACGCGCTGCTGGTCCGGGTGCTGCGTGACGGGCAGCGTCAGGTGCATCTCGAGTTGATGGGGCGGTATCGCGAATCGTTGCCGCGGGTCGACGCGCCCGCCGGGCCCCTCGTCGCCGAGCTCCTGCGGCGTGCCGACCAGCTCGCCACCACGCGGGAACGGTCGGCGGCGCGCAAACGTGCGCGGGAGAAGGCCCGGATCGAGCGCGAGCGGCTCGCCGCCCATGAGCGGCGGCTGGCCGAGTTGTCCGAGGACCGCGTGCGGAGCTGGTCGCGAGTCGAGGCGCACATGCAGGCCACCAAGGCCGCCGACTACGACTGCGCGGTCGCCCTGCTGACCGACCTGCAGGAGGTGTACCACCGCGGTGGTGACGACGACGAGTTCGTCGAGCGGGTCGCGGTCTTGCGAAATACGCACTCCCGCAAGGTGAGTCTGATGAAGCGACTTACGGACGCCGGGTTGTGATCGCCAAAGCGGACAGATCGAGTCGCAGGAGCGCGGTGCGGCGCAGCCCGGCCACATACAGGAATCCGCGGTATTCGACGGCGCCGGTCGCCATTTCGTAGTCGTCGCGGTGAGTGTGGATGTCGTCGATGACTTCACCGTCGGCGGTGATCGAACGAAGCCACACGATGTCGTCGGGACCGGGCATCAGCCGGTCGGGTAGGCGCCATGCGATCCGGCGGATCCAGCCGGGCAGTCGCCCGGAGCGGTCCAGGGATGCGCTGCGCGGGTTGGTGAGGGCGACCCAGGCGTGCCAGTCGCGGAATTGTGACAGGTTGTCGGGATAGCCGGGGAGGTTCTCGGCGAGGATGGTGCGACGCGCGTCGCTCAGGTTGACGCGGCTGAGTCGGTATCCGGCGGTTTCGACGAGGATCAGCGCGTCGCGGGACGGGGTGAGCGCGAGGCCGTTGGGGAAGTCGAGGTCGGTCAGGATGACCGACGTGGTGCCGTCGACGTCGTGGCGGAGCAGCCGCCCGGACGGGCGGTGCTCGAGGAACGCCCCGAGGTAGTGGTCGAAACCGAACCGTGTGGACGATTCGGTGAACCAGATCGCGCCGTCGGGGGCGAGCGCGGCATTGGAGCAGAAGTTCAGTGGCACACCGTCGATCTCGGACACGAGCGTCGTCACCGCGCCCGTAGCGACGTCGACCGACAGTAGGCCCCGGTAGGCGTCGCAGACGATGAGACCGTCGGGAGCCGGCTCGAGTCCGAGGGGGCGGCCGCCCGTGTCGGCGACGATGCGCGTCGTGTGGCCATCCGGATCGATCTGGACGATGCTGCCACCGTCCACACCGCAGTACAGCATTCCGTCGTGGCCGACGACGACGTCCTCGGGAAACCGGCCCGGCAGGGGAATGAAGTGCGCCGCCGGGAAAGGGCGCGAGGGTTCCGGTAGCGGAGGTGCGGCCGGCACCACCCGGCGCTGTGGTCGAAGTGGCGGTTTACGAGGCACGCGATTCGCCGACGTGCTCAGCGCGGAAGGCGTCGGCAAACCCGTCGGCCAACCCTTGTGCGCGTCGGTGGTACTCGTCGTTCGTCAGGTCGTTGCCCGGCGTCAGTCGCCGCGACGCGAGACGCGCGAGGGCGTCGGCACCCTCGTTCAGCAGGTGACCGCGATGGCCCGGCTGCCACACGATGTCGATGCGGTCGCGGTGCGTCTGGATGCGCCGCTGCGCCTGGACGAGGCCGGCCGGACCGTTACCACGGTCAGTGGTGTAGCCGTCGGGGAGAACCGTGATGCCCGCAGCCCATTTGCGCACCATGGTCACGGCCAGTCGGCTGTCGGTGAGGATCGTCAACGGTGCGTGACGAATGGCCCGCACGGCGTCGTCGATGGCGCGGAGCTCTGCGACGAGAACGGGATTCGAACCGATTACCTTGCGTGAGTGCGTAAATGCGCGCAGACCGTACCTGCCGTCGGTGGCGAGCCAGCCCCAACCGGTGATGGCACCGCGGACCGATCCGTCGGTGGCGACCGTGACCGGCTCGAAGTCCCGGGCGCTCGGCGGCGCCGGCGCCACCTCGGCGTTGATCCGTGTATGGGCCTTGTGAAACAGGGGCGCGTCCGCGGGGGCTGCGAAATCGAGAAGCACCCCCGGAAGCAGTGTCTCGATCTCGATCTTGCTGCGCCACAGAGGACTTCCGGCCGACAGCTGGACGGCGAACCGTAGTCGCGGGTGCCCGGCCGCGCGACGCCGGATATCGACGAGGGCGTCGAGGACCGCAACGTGCGTGCTCGGCGAGGACACCCGGCCGACCCACTCCACGTCGTCGGAGCCCGCGGCGCAGTAGACATACCGGGCGTCGGCAACCCGTCGAACGGCGAGCGCCACCGAGGTCATCGGTTGTGGCTCCGCTGGGCGCAGGCAGCCGATGTCGAGGCGGGGACGACGCGTGGGCAGCGGAACCGGTGCGGGATGTGCGTTCGCGCTCTCCATGATTCGTCGTCCTCTCGTCGGGTGCTGTGTTCGATCATTCTCGCGGTTGATCATTCCATGGGGGTCCGACAGTTTTCGGGTGTGCGCGGCGGCAGACGTTCCGATGGTCGACGTCGCTTGACTGCGTGTGAGCGCCGTCAGGAGCGCACCTCGTTTGCTGTCGCTGGCAAGGTCTTGTCGGTCAGCGTTGCCAGATCGGTGTAGGTGGTCGCGTCGCCGTCGACGAACGGCCAGCCGTGCACGGCGTCGCGGTGCGTCCCCGACACCGCACTCGCCCCCCACCGAGCTCCCAACAATCCGCCGGCGATGGCCGCGACGGTGTCGGTATCATCGCCGATACGTATTGCGGTATACAGGGATTCGACAAGAGTCTGATGCGCATCCGCCGACGTGCGGGGTGTCTGCAGGATCGACGCGGCCGCCGCCTGCAGCGCTCTCACGGTGAAACCGTTGGGGGCGAAGCCGGCCGGATCGGCGGTGGCCGCCTCCTCGAGCCACGTCGACCATTGACCGCGACGTCGCGAGGGCAGGAGGTCGAGTCCGGCGGGGATGTCGACGCGACCGTCGAGGATGGCGACACGAATGGCCTCGCACCAGATGACGCACGAGTCACCGGCCAGTGCGTCGCTGTGGGTCAGCCCGGCGACGGCGCGGGCGGCCTCGGCGAGCATGGCGCGGTCGTCGAGGTGCGCGAGTGCGACCGGCGCGGTGCGCATGAGCGCGCCGTTGCCGGCCGAGCGTGGATGCTCGGCGGCGTGGATCAGTGACTCCTCCCGCATGATCGCGCCGACCGGCGCGTCGGGATCGCCGTGCAGCCTGCGTCGCGTCGCCGACAGCACGGCGTAGGTCTGGTTGCCGATGTCCGGTGGGCAATCGCCCGGAAAGTCGTTGAGCCATCGCAGGAACTGGCGTGCGACCGCGTCGAGTCCGGCGTCGGAGGTGAGGTCGTGACCCTCGGCGGCGGCGGTCGCGATGGCGACGGCCATGGAGGTGTCGTCGCTCCATTCGCCCGGCTGATAGGAGCCGAGTCCGCCGCCGATCATCTCCGGGATGTCGGTGGGGCCGAGGCGTCGGCCGAACTCGTACGGGACGCCGAGGGCGTCGCCGACAGCGGTGCCCAGGAGGGTGCCGTGGGCGCGGTCGAGTTGAATGTCGGTGAGTGAGGGCATGTGGGTCCTCTCGCGGTGTGTGCTGTGGTGGGGTTTCGTCGTCGTGTCACCGGATCTCGACTCGGTGCTCGCCCTGGGGGCTCGCACCGCTCGACCGGCGAGATGGTGGTCTCGATACGCCGATTCGCAAGCTCGTCGGCTACTCGACCAGCGGCAGGCTACTCGACTGGCGGAAGGGAGGCGGGCCGACCAGCGGGGGGCTGGGGAGGCGGGCCGACCAGCGGGGGTTGGGGAGGCGGGCCGACCAGCGGGGGTTGGGGAGGCGGGTCGGCAACAGGACGGTGCGGCCTACCCACGCCCCCGCTTGCGGTTGCTCTGCTGGTAGGAGTCGCGGGAACGCTTGGAGGCGTAACCGGCTCCCAGAGTGGATACTTCGGCCTCCAACTGATCCAGGAAGGCGATCTCGTCGGCGGCACCGACGACCGGGGGCGCGCCGGCCACGTCCATTGCGTCGAGGAAACTCGCCCGCGACCGGGCGAGGTACTCGAGTCCGGCTGCGGTGTCGCCGGACTCGTAGGCGCGCGACGCCTCCAGCTTCGCCTGTTGCCCTTCCTGATACAGCTTCTCCGACTGCACGGTGGGGTCGGGGATGCGGTCGCCGAGCTCGTCGCCGGGCACCGCGTTCACCGAGATGGGCAGGGCCACCGTGTGTTCGGTGAGGGTCGCCGTCTGGACCCAACGCAGTTCGAGGGTCGCGATCTGGGCCAGTCCCAGTGCGGCGAGGCCGGTGACACCCATGCGCAGCAACAACTTCCGCCCCTCGTCGGCGTAGAGGTCGCCGAGCTCGATCATCACCTCGCCGTCGGCAGTCTGGTTCGCGGGCAGGTCGTTGTACAGCGAGAGTTCGCCGACCTGCTCGACGTAGCGCACGGTGAGCGTGACGGCCTGGGCCGACTTCGACAGCAGCCCTTGTACTTCCGTACCGATGGCAACGCCCGCGGCGTCGGGGTCGTCGGCGAAGGTGTGGTTGCCGTTGCCGGCCCGGGTGATCACCTCGAGCAGCGACTCGTCGTAGCCGCGTCCGTACCCGAGTGTGGACGTCACGATGCCCTCGGCGGCCGCCTTGGCGGCGATGCTCGCGAACTCGTCGTGATCGCGGATACCACGATTGATGTGGCCGTCACTGATGACGAGGACCGTCCCGCCGGAGATCCCGGCCACACCGGCGGCGCGACGCAGATCCTGCAAGCCGCGCAGGTATCCCGACGACAGGTCGGTGCAACCGCCCGGGGTGACGGCGCCGATCGCGTCGACGGCGCGCTGCTTGTCGGCCAGGGGTGCCGCGGGGACCACGACCATCGCGGCGTCGTCGAACGCCACGACGCCGAACACATCCTTCGGATCGAGCTGTGCGACAACACTTGTCAGCGCCTTCTGGGCGCCTTCCAGCGGCGGTCCGGACATCGAGCCGCTGCGGTCGAGCACGATCTGCAGTGCGGTCGGTGGGCGCGGCGCATCGGCGGCCGGCGCTGCGGGGGCCTGCAGTTCGAGCATGACGGTCACCTCGTCGGCGGTCTCGTGGGCGACGACATCGACATCGAGGGCGGCGGAGAACTTCATGGTCTGACTCCTTCTCTCCGCCCCGGCATCCGACCGAGGCGACTTTGCGCGATTATGAGATTATTACTTTACGCAGATTCTCGCATAGGGTGTTTCCGTGGCTGCTGCGCGAACCAGTCGACTGACCGACTATCCGCGACCCAATGTCGCCGTCGACATCGCTGTGCTCAGCGTCGTCGATGCGACCCTGTGCGTGGTCGTGCAACGCGACGACGACGGCACCGCGATGCTGCCGGGGCGATTCATCCGTGAACGACGCACTGTCGCCGACACCGTCGGTGAGGTACTCCAACTCAAACTGGGGCTCTCGCCCGATCACATCCATCCGCACCTGCTGCGGGTGTTCGATGATCCTGATCGAGATCCTCGGGGATGGACGATCTCGATCGCGCATGCCGTCGCTCTGCCTGCCGCGCAGCTGACGGATGTGGTCGGTGAGCTGGTGCCGGTGACGCCCGCCGGCACGCTCACCTCAGGCGAGGTGTTGCTCTACGACCACACGCAGATCATTGCAGCCGCCACCGACAGTCTTCGGGAACGCTACGAGGACCGCCCGGATCCGGATAACCTGCTGCCGCAGCCCTACACCCTCAGTGAACTGCGTGAACTCCACGAGGCCATCCTCGGCAGGCGGCTGATGCGGGATTCATTCAACCGACGGGTGCAGCCGCTGCTGGCACCACAGACCGACGCGACCGGGTCGCCGGTCACCCGGGCGGCCGGGGGCCGCCCGGCACGCCTGTACGCCAAGGACGGACCACCGACCGCGACCTTCGGATGGAAGCTGCCCAGCAGGGACGACGGATGAGCAACCGGCACTCAGACTCCCGGCTCTCAGACTCCCCGCACCCGCACCCCCGGCGTCGGCGCATCGTGGTCGCCGCGATCGGGGTGCTGGTCGTCGTGGTGATCGCAGCGGTCTGCTGGGCGGTTGCACACCGAGACTCCGGCGCCAAGAAGTCCGAGTCCGTCACCGCGTGTGAGGCGGCGCTCCGGCACGAGGTCGCCGCGGAGTATCAGCAGAACAACGGGATCGACGCCGGTGCCGCCGCCGACCGGGCGGCCGCGGTGCGCTTCAGTGGTGGGGATGTCCGGAAGACCATCATCAGCGAGGACCTCCAGATCGCGATCAGCAGCGACGGTCGTCGGGACTCCGACGTCGACACGGTCTGGGAGATGTCGACCACGGTCACCATTCCCCAACCGCTACCGAAGAATTCGAGCTACGCGCCGACGGACTCCGCGAGTTGCGTCATGACCGTGTACACCGACGGCACGATCAGCGTCAGCAACCAGGAGATCACCGCACCCGTGGGATGGTCGACGCCCTACACGCCGTGATGGTCGTGGTGGACGGTGAACGGTGGACGACGCCCCGACAACCGGGACAACCGGCTACAGCCGCACGGGCACCGCATGCCGGCGTCGGAGCTCGGACTTGTTGATCTTGCCGGTCGGCGTCGTCGGTAGCCTGTCGAGGATGGTGATCTCCTCGGGCTGCTTATAGGGTGCGAGTTTTGTACGGCACAACTCGTACAGTTCCTCGACGTCGACGGGTTCGTCGACGGAGACGTATGCCAGTCCCGCCTCACCGAAGCTGTAATCGGGTATCCCGATGACTGCCGCTGCCGTGACATGCAGATGGGAGGTGAGGAGGTTCTCGATCTCGGCGGGGTACACGCTGTACCCGCCGCGGACGTACATCTCCTTGCGACGGCCACGCAACACGAGGTGGCCGTCGTCGCGCTGCGCGACGATGTCACCGGTACGTACCCACCCGTCGTCGCCGAAGGTTGCTGCGGTGGCATCGGGCCGCTGCCAGTATCCAGCGGCGGTGATGCTGCCGCTGATCAGGAGTTCGCCGTCGTCGCCGGGCGCAACGTCGTGGCCGTCGCCATCGATGACCCGCACCTCGGTGTCCCCGACGGGGACACCGAGCGTCGTGATCAGCGTGTCGAGGTCGTCGCCGGTCCCCGAGATCACGGCGCCGCCCGAGGTCTCCGACAGGCCGTACAGATTGGCCAGTCGTGCCGTCGGGAACGCTTCGGCCACTCGGGCACCCAGCGCCGGTTCGAGATTCGCGCCACCGACCACGCAGGTCCCTACTGCCGACCGGTCCGAGTCGGCGAACTTCGGGTGCGCCATCATCAGCTGATACATGGTCGGCACGCCAAGACAGACCGTGGCGCGATGGGTCAGCATCGCCTCCAGGGAATGCTGGGGATGGAACTCCGGCACCAGGATCAGCCGCGCGCCGATGGTCAGGGCGGCGACCACCGTGCAGGTCAGACCCCCGACATGGTTCATCGGCATGTGAGCGAGGAAGGCATCGTCGGCGGTGTGACCCAGGTGCTGCGCCTGCGCACGAGCTGAGGCGAGAATGCTTGCGTGCGTGAGCATGGCGCCCTTGGGGGCTCCGGTGGTACCGGAGGTGTAGAGCAGAAACGCGGGTGTCATCGGATGCACGGGGGCCCACTGCTGTTTGGTCTTCGGTGCGGCCGTGATCAGGTGATTCCAGGTGCGGCTGGTCGAGAATCCGCCGTCGCCGAGAAACACGAAATGCTTGACCCCGGGGAGTCGATTGCGGAAACGCTCGAGGAACCTCGCGAAGTCGAAGTCTCGGGTTCTGTCGGAGCAGATCAGCACCGATGCTCCGGACTCGTTGAGCATGAAGTCGAGCTCGCGTTCCCGGTACAGAACGTTGAGGGCCACCACCGTCGCACTGAGTCGGGTGGCGGCAATCAGGGTCAGGATCCATTCCGGACCGTTGGGCGCTGCGATCGCGATGCGATCACCACGGCTCACCCCGATGGTGTTGAGGCTTCGTGCGAGGCTGTCGGCGGCGTCGGCGACCTCGCGGTATGTCCAGGTGCGTTCGTTGGTCACCAGAAACGGCGCGTCTGGAGTGCGCTCGACGACGTCATCGAATACGGCAGGAATCGTCGGGGCCGTACTCATCGAACCGGTCATGCGCGAGCCTCTCCCAGCTGACGACGCCTGATACGTCCTATTTCCATACCTAATCAGGACCAGGGGCAACAGGCAATGGTGTGACGGCGTGCGCGGGGGTGCACCAGGCGGCACCCCCCACCCACTGACCGTCAGATCAGCGTCGCAGCAGCGTGAACACACCCCAGCCGAGGTGCTCCCGCATGCACCGCGAACAGCGTCCGGATTGCCGTCGAGGCAGCGGCGGATGGGCAGCCTTTGCGCTGCCGCGTGGCGATCCCAGCTGTTCCGGTCGGACGGGTTCATCTCGACAACGTCATACGCGAGGTCACCGAAGCGGCCCATCAGCTCGGGCAGCGGCAGAAGATCGACGACACTCGTTGCACCGCATCCCTGTGCGGTCTCGTCTCGCCTCGCACGATTGCCCTCACCACGCCGACGGTGGTAGCCGGGCTATCATGATCAGGTGGCGACTGCCACAGAAGTGTTCCTCCAGCCTCGGGGAGCGCCACAGCTGAACCGACATCGGCGGTAGGTGACTTTCTTGAGGTCCACGAAACATCAACGGTCGGCACCCTCCGACGTCGAACCACGGTCCGATCGTCGATCCACGGTGCGGCATGACCGTCCAGCCTGAGCGTCTTGAGCCGGTGGTGCTTGCCGGTGATCCGCCGGACGGCGAGAGCCTCGACTGCCTCAGGGCGTTGGTCGACGACGTTCCGGTGCCCGTGAACACCATCCTCGAGCATCTGTGTGAGCTGGGCCGCGCAACACGAGCACACGCGAATGAGGTCTCCCGCTGGTCGCTGCTCGCCACCGTGGCGGCAATCGATCTCACCGTCGCCCGAGTACTCGAACCACACCTTGACGCGCTCACGATCCTCGACGAGGCCCACTCCCCGGTGGCCCTCGATGCCGATGGCCTGCGCTGGGGTGTCTACGCTGCCGAAGGACCAGAACGCTTGTACGCGAATCATTCCGGCAATCGATGGGAGCTCTCCGGCATCAAGCCGTGGTGCTCTCTGGCGGACCGTCTCGACCGCGCGTTGGTCACGGCCTGGACCTCGCCCGACACGAGGCGGCTGTTTGCGATCGACCTGACCGATCCGCGAATCGCCGTCGGCACCGAAGCATGGGTGGCGCGAGGCCTCACCGCGGTGGCATCGCCGAGTATCCATTGTGAGTCAGCCGCGGCGATACCGGTGGGCGGGGATGGCTGGTACCTCACACGAGCCGGATTTGCGACCGGGGGGATTCGGGTCGCGGCGGTGTGGTTCGGCGGCGCGGTCGGCATCGGTAGAGTCCTCCGAAGACGCAGTGACCGTGACGATCTGGATCAGATAGGCAGGATGCATCTGGGCGCTGTCGACGAGGCACTGCATCGGGGCCGCTGCGTCTTGAACGACGCGGCGGCCCGTGTCGAAGCCGACGACACCGACGGTGCGGTACTGGCCTGGCATGTTCGCCGTGGGATGCGCGGTGTCGCCGAGGAGGTCATGACACGGGCCGCTCATGCGATGGGGCCCGGGCCTGCGGTACATGACGCCCGCTACGCGGCGCTGGTCGCAGATCTGAGCGTCTACCTGCAGCAGGAGCATGCCGACCGTGATGCCGCGGCGCTGGGGCAGGCGGTCGCCGACGGACGGGGCCTGGTGATATGACGACCGCCGAGGACTTTGATCCAGCGGACCCCGGGACGCTGGAAGTTCACTGGCGCAACCACTTTGCCTCGTCGTCGCAGCTGGTCCTCGATATCGAGAAATACCGGAATATGGTCGTGGTGGCCGCGCATCCCGACGACGAAGTCCTTGGTTGCGGTGGTCTCATCCACCGTGCCCTGAGCTCAGGAGCCACCGTCACCGTCATCCTGGCCACCTGGGGTGAGGCGTCGCATCCCAGTTCGAACACGATCAGTCCGGCGGCTCTGGGCCTGCGTCGACAGAACGAGATGCGCAGTGCTCTGGCAGCCCTTGAAAGTGACACGGGCGCAACGATCGATCTGACCGCACTCGGCTTTCCTGACGGACGCGTTGACGCGTATCGGGCAGACCTCACCGCGGCGATCGTCGACGCCGTCATGTGCATGGGCGGCAGCACCCTCATCGTGGCACCGTGGCGACACGACGGTCATCCCGATCACGTGGCGGCAGGCATGGCGGCCGCCGCCGCAGCGGCGCGTGCCGGGTGCGTGCTCGGCGAGTACCCGATCTGGTTCTGGCACTGGGGAACACCCGAACAACTGCCCCGTACCGGAGTGGCGATACATCGACTGTCGGCGGCAGAACACTCAGCAAAGCAATCGGGTATCTCCTGCCATGTCTCCCAAGTTCGGCGGCTCTCCGACGAGCCGGGCGATACTCCGATCCTTCCCGCTCACGTACTCGATCATTTCGACCGCGACTTCGAGGTCGTCATCCTCGATCCGACGCCCACCGATGTCTCGGCCTTCGACGAGTTGCATCGTCGGCACCGGGATCCATGGCGGGTGTCCTCCGGTTACGAAGTCGCCAAACGCCGTGCCACCCTGGCCTTGCTCGACGACCTGCCACGACCCCACCGCGTCCTCGAAATCGGCTGTTCGGTGGGAGCGTTGGCGGGAGACCTGGCCGACATGTGCGATTATGTCGATGCCATCGATCCTGCGCCGGCCGCCGTCGAGGCAGCCCGTCGACGTACTTCCGAGCACCGAAACGTCACCGTCTCGGAGGGATGGGCACCCGATCATCTCCCGACGGGCCCCTACGATCTCGTGGTCCTGTCCGAAGTGGGCTACTACCTGAGTGCGTCACAGCTCGCGCGGACGTTGTCTGTCATTCAGCAAATCCTCAGTCCTGGAGGATATCTCGTCGCCTGTCATTGGAGCCACCCGATCCGTGGGTGGCCCCTCGACGGTGCCGCCGTACACGCCGCCATCGACAGCACCTCCCATCTGGAGATCGTCGACGCAGCCCATGACCCCGACTATCTCCTCGGTCTCTGGCGGCACCGCTCCTCCCCGTCGTCGATGCCATGAACACCCAACTGACGCACATCCATGTTGTGGTGCCTGCCCGAAACGAGGAAGGTCTCATCGATCGCTGTCTGAGCATGATCGCGAGGTGTCGGGACGAACTCGTATCCAAGCGTGCTCCGATGGCCGTCAGTGTCACCGTGGTGCTCGATCGATGCGACGACGGGACTGCCGCGATCGCTCATCGACATGGTGCCCGGCTGGTGGAATGCGACGCCGGGACTGTCGGAGGGGCACGCCATCTCGGCGTCACCGCGGCGCTGGGCAGCGTCGGAGACAGCGAACTCGCCAATCACTGGATCGCGAATACCGACGCCGATTCTGCGGTCCCGCATGACTGGCTGATCGCGCATGCCGAACTCGCTTCGGCCGGTGCAGATCTTGTCGCGGGACTGGTCACGCCCGACGAAGCTCCCCTGACACCGCATCAGCGAACTCGCTGGCATCTCGCCCATCCGGTAGAGTCCGGGCACTCCCAGATCTACGGTGCCAACCTGGGCATTCGCGGCGACATCTACCGCGCGATCGGAGGTTTCGAACCACTGGCCACCGGCGAGGACCGGGCACTGGTTGCGGCGGCCGGCGTGCTCGGTGCGATCACGGTGGCCACCGCCCGCGGTATCGTCAGCACCTCCGCGCGTCGATATTCGCGCGCGCCCAACGGTTTTGCCGAATGGGTGCACAGCGCTTCGCGGTGACGGGTCGGCTTATCGTCGACGCAGTCCTACCGTCGTCGCATGTCGATCGGCAGGCCGTCGGCAGGGGTTGGGCCCGTTCCGTATTCGAGACTGAGTCGGTAATCGGCGGGGACCGACCATTCGAAGTTGAGCAGCAACTGATGCATGATCGACTTCACTTCCATGCCGCCGAAGTAGAGGCCGATGCACTTGTGGGCGCCGCCGCCGAAGGGTGACCACGCGAAGCGGTGCACCTTGTCTTCCCGGCGTTCGGCGGCGAAGCGTTCCGGATCCCAGACGGTTGGATTGGGCCACCATTCCTCGCGAAGCATCGTCGCCCACGGGTGGATCGCGATGACGGTACCGGCGGGGACGAAGTGGCCGAGGATGTCGGTGTCGGTGATGGTCTTGCGGAAGAGCATGCCGACGGGCGCATTGATGCGCAGGGTCTCCTTGAACGCGAGGTCGAGGCTGGGCAGCTTGTCCTGGTCGTCGTAGTCGAGGGTTGCCTTGCCCAACGCCAGCGACTCATCCCGAAGTCGTTGCTGCCATTGAGGATTGCGCCCCAGATAGTGCGCCATCATCGACAGGGCGATGGTCGAGGTGTCGTGTGCGGCCATCATGACGAAGATCATGTGGTTGACGACGTCCTCATCGGTGAAGGTATTGCCCTCGTCGTCCTCGCTGTGGCACAGCACGCTGAACAGATCGTCGCCGGGATCGCTTCGGCGCGAGCCGATCTCGGACCGGAAGTACTCCTGCAGGGTCTCACGACCGCGGAGGCCGCGGGCCCAGGTGAAGTTGCCGACGTCTGCCCGGATGATCGCCTGCCCGCCGCGTACGGCGGCCTCGAAGGCGACTTCGAGGCGCCGGTTCTCGGCCCCCTCGAGGGTCGATCCGACGAACACCTCCGACGCCAGCGAGAGCAGCAGCTCCTTGGTTTGTGTGTACATCGGAAATCCTTGACCCACATCCCAATTGGCGAGCGTCTTCTCGATGTGCGGGGTCATCAGATCGAGGTAGCCCAGCAATCGCGGCTTGGCGAAGGCTTGCTGGAGAATACGGCGATGATGCATGTGCTCGCCGAAATCCATGAGCATGATGCCGCGACGGAAGAACGGGCCGATCATCGGTTCCCAGCCCTGCTCACTGGAGAACGCCTTCTCCCGGTTCATCCATGCACATTCCACGGCCTCGGGTCCGACCAGGGTGACGATGTTGTCCTGCAGCGAGCCCGACCACGACACCGGGCCGTACTTCTCGAAGCGCTCCATCGCGCTGGCGAGCGGGTCGGCGAGCATGTCGACGGTGTGGCCGAGGAACGGGATGCCTGCGTCACCCATCACCGGCTTGAGGCCGGAGTCGGCCGGTGGCTCGGCGAGCGGCTTGGCCGGATCGGGGTAGTAGGAGGTGGCCTTGTTGAAGGCGTGCTGGAATCGTTTGGCCATCACCGTCGACATCGTCAAATCCTCCGGCTCCTCGGTTGGCTCGGTCGGCGGGAACTCCGCCGGAGCTTAGACACAAACTGCATTAAGTGTGTCAATGAGGCTGAGTGTACCGCGCGGTGTGGCCGACGTCACGCCCGTGTTTTCCGGGGTTCGGTGTCGACTAACGCCCGGCGATGCCACTGTCCACGACCCGGGGAACACGCCCGAAGACGAGGCCGTCGTTGACCTTGTCGAAACGGTGCTCGAGCAGGTCGCGGTAGTAGTTGTGCCGCACCTGCCACCGACCGCGGGTACCCGACTTCGGATGCGCCTCGGGGCTGCGCCGGACGTAGTTGGCCTCGAGGTCCCACACCGACTTGCTGGGCATCGACTGGCTGCCCAGATGCGGGTACGCGTGGGTGTAGCCGCGGTCTCGCATGTACTCCACCAACTGGGCGATCGACTGTGCCGTCAGGTCCGACCGCAACGTCCACGACGCATTGGTGTAGCCCAGTGACCAGGCGATGTTCGGGACATCCTCGAGTAGATGGCTCTTGAACAGGAACCGGTCATGAGGCTTGATCTCGTCACCGTCGACACGAATGACGACCCCGCCGAAGGCCTGCAACGTCAGGCCTGTCGCGGTGACGACGATGTCGGCGTCGAGATGGCGACCCGAGGTCAGAGCGATGCCGGTGCGCTCGAAGTGATCGATCGTGTCGGTGACCATGTCCACCGAACCGTCGGAGATGGCCGCGAACAGGTCACCGTCGGGCACCATGCACATCCGCTGATCCCACGGGTCGTAATCGGGGTTGAAATGCACGTCGACGGGATAGCCCTCGGGAAGTTCCTTGACGACCCCCGCGCGGATCATCTTCCGGCCGAAGTTCGGGAACCGGTGAGTGGCGTGCACCAGCGCGGCGGTCTGCAACGCGTAGCGCGACCGCACGACGCGGTGCGCGGCGTTCTCCGGCAGGAGTTTGCGGACCAACGGGGCAAAGTACTGCTTCTGCGGTGAGGAGTAGATGTAGGACGGCGATCGCTGCAACATCGTCACGTGTGACGCGGTTCGGGCCAGCGCGGGGATCAGGCTGACCGCAGTCGCGCCGCTGCCGATGACCACGATCGGTTTCCCGGAGTAGTCGAGATCCTCCGGCCAATGTTGCGGATGAACCACCCGGCCGGTGAAGTCGCCGATCCCGGCGAAGGTCGGAGTGTAGGGGTGGTCGTAGTCGTAGTAACCGGTCGCAAACGCGAGAAACCCGCATCGATGCTTCTCGTCGCCGGCATCGGAGGTGACCGTCAGCGTCCAGGTGTCGGTGGCCGAATCCCAGTCCGCGGAGGTGACGCGGCGACCGAACCGGATGTGGTCATCGATGCCATGAGTGTGCGCGGTGTGGGCGATGTAGCTGCGGATGTGCTCGCCGTCGGCGAGTGCCTCGGGACGCCGCCACGGTTCGAACGGGTAACTGAGAGAGAAGATGTCGCTGTCGGAACGCACCCCTGGATAGCGGAACAGGTCCCACGTACCGCCGATCCGCTCGCGGCGTTCGAGGATGGCGTAGGTGACCTCGGGGTTGCGCTCCCGTAGTCGGTAGGCGATATCGATCCCGGAAAGGCCCGCGCCGATGATGACGACGTCTGTGCGGATTTCGGTGGGGTTGTCCTCGGCAGCGTCGCTCATACTGACCCGTCTCCTTCGCGTGTGGCTCCCTCGTATGGTTGACACGCGGACACGGTGTACGCAGGCGTTCGCCGAAATCAGCTCATCCGCGGGCGAGATGGAACCTCAGCAACACTGCCCGACCGTTGATGGTGTCGCCCCAGTACCCGCCCCGCCCGTCGGGTGTCAGTTCATCCCGGACGAAGCCGATCGACGTCCCGCTGTAGTCCACGACGATCACCGGTGCATTGTTCAGTACCGAACGGCCGGGGTATGCGCGCCCGGGGAACGCCCACCCGATCGCGGTGTTGTTGATGACGGCACCACCGGTGAAGCGTTTGCCGTACCAGACCGTATTACCGGGCGGAAAGCTCGTGACGTTGCCGGCGTAGTACCCGCTCGGCATCGGCAATGCCGCTGCGGCAGGCGATGCGACCGACAGGCCGATGGCGACGGCGGCGGTGGAGATGATGATGGCGACGAACGCGCGAATACTGGTGCGGTACATGATGACTCCTCACCGGGGGTGGTGCCCGGAATCAGATGGTTGTCCGACCCTGCCTTCTACGATGGCACAGAATCGCTGACGCCGAGAGTCTTTCGGAGCGAACCCGGACCTGCGCCGACGCCGCCGGACCTACGCCGACGCCGAACCGGCGTCGGCGGTGAACAGATTGATGCGATATCCGGTGACCATCGGTGTCCACCCGATGGCCCGCATGCCGTAGCGGTAGATCGCCGGCCAGGTGCGGGCCACGGTCGGTTGTGGCTGGGCGAGCGTTCTCGATTCGACGAGCCGTAGACCGTAGGGCTCCAGGGTCCTGGGATCGTCGCAGATCCATTTCATCCGCGCCGGAACGGCTTTGAACACCGGATTGCGATCCTGGCTCTTCATCATCAGCGAGCCGCCGGTATCGAAAGCGATCGGCGAACCTGGGAAAGCTGTTGCCAGGGAGCGCAGTTCGTCGACGACTTCGGACTCGTCGAAGTACAGCAGTACCGCCTCGGTGACCAGCATGATCGGTCCGCCACGTTCGGTGACGATGGCGTGCCAGGCGTCGTCGAACAGCGATGCCGCGACCATCGTGTAGCGGTCGGAATCATCGAAGAACCGGCGGCGCAACGACATCGTGTCGTCGACGTCGAGATCGAACCAGCGCACCCGCCCGTTGTCGAGGCGGTCGAACCGGGTCGACAGTCCGCATCCGAGATCGACGACGGTGCCCTCGGGGTGTTCGGCGAGGAAATCGCGAATGTAGCCGTCGAAGATGTCGGCACGTAGGACCGCCCCGGCGAGCGACGGGCCGCGAAACTTGGCGAAGTCGTAGTCGATGGCGTCGACGAGTTCGATCGCTTTTCGGTCACCGAGGATGCCGCCACCGGATCGACGGGCGTCCTTGGCCCGCCCGTACAGCGGGATGAGAAGGGTTTCCTGGATGTCGCCGAGGTCGGGGGGTGCCACGCCGCCCAGCCTAACTTAGGGTTACCTAATTAGCCAGGGTATGGGGGCCTGATCTGATCGCTTCGTCCGCGGCCCGTGGTGGAATACGGCCGCCGAGGCGCAGGCCGTGGACCGTATGCACCGCATCGGGCAGCACAGGTGTCACCGTCTATCGCCTGGTGTCGGCGGGAACCATCGAGGAACGGGTTGTCGAACTGCAGACCAAGAAGCGTGCGCTGTTCTCCGCAGTGGTCGACGACGGCGACATGTTCGGCGCTGCCCTCACCGCGAGTGACATCCGCGAGATTCTGGGCGGGGATCGGTGATCCGCGGTGCGGGCGACCGGAGCAATGCCGCACCACTGGGTGATCCGCCCGGCCGTGCCCGATGACGCCGATGAGTTCATCGCGACCGTCGGCGGGCGCGTGGCCATCGCGTTGTACGAGAAGTTCGGCTGCGTAGCCGAAGGCCGCCTGTATCGGCACTACCGGCGACGCAGCGGCGAACTGTGGGATGCCATCGTGATGGGCCTGATCCTCGACACCACCTCGCCCGGCTCGCCCTACACGTGAGGCGTCATCGTCGGCACCGACCCGCCGAGGCCGACGGTAAATGCGTGGACGGCACCCCGCAGCGGCGGTACCCTGGGCGCGTTTGGTGGGAACAATCTCACCAATGACTGAGCGCAGCACAATGCGAGCATCACTGGAAGGAGGTGGCACGAATGACCGCCAACGAATCACGGCGACGCGCTGATCGCGGATTCGGTTGTCGGCGTGAGCTATCGACGTATCGCACGTTCGATCAGCAGCACGACCCAGCACCCATTCACAGTCTGTTCATCCACTGTGCCACCGGAGTAGGCCTGCTCGAAGGCTGACCTCCCGACGGTGGTGCATAGCGGGTTCGTAGGACACGAATCCGCCCCACCGAAGAGGAGTGGCCATGACGACCATCTTCGTCACCAACGCGAGCCTGCAGATACTCGCCCGCGTCACCTGGCGTCGCGCGGCGGTGCTGCTCACCACCGGTGTCGCCCGCAACGTCGAGGGCACACCGCTGGTTCGGGTGGTGCATTCACCGAGCATCAGCCAGCCGATCCACAAGGTCGTTGCGATCAAACGTGACGCCTACCGTCCGTTTGCGGGCAAGTCGATGGATTCCTACGCATCCGGCGCCACCATCCTGCGTCGCGACCAGTGGATCTGCGCCTACTGCGAGGGGCCGGCCGACACCGTCGACCACATCGTTCCCCAATCACGGGGTGGCCGATCGACTTTCGGCAACCAGGTGGCGGCGTGCAAGTCCTGCAACGGATTCAAGGCCGACCGCACCCCGCGGGAAGCCGCGATGTCCTTGCGCCACGCACCCTTCGTCCACGACCCGTGGGCGCAGGACCAGAAGGAGGTCTGGGAGCTCTTCGCTCTCGGATACGCGATCGAGTAGCCGCAGGGAGCGGCTCACGGAAGGAGGCCGCCGATGACCACGATGGATCAGCGGCCTCCGACCGTCCTGCCCCCGACCGACCTGCTCGGCGCGCACCACCCCGGCGACCCCGACTGGCGTCGTGCCCGGTGCGCGGCGGCATGGGAGGACCCGGAGGACTGGTTTCCGTTCCCCACCGACGATTTCACCCATGCCGCGCAGGTCTGCGCCGGCTGCCCCATCCGTCCCGACTGCGAGGCGCACGGCCGTGCCCACCGCATGAGCGGTGTGTGGGGTGGGGTGCGGTTGGAGAACGGCCGACAGCGGTGAACGACACCGGTGAGCAAGGACGGGCGTGGCGACCACCGATCGCCACGCCCGTCGACTCGTCGATCCGCGTCTGATCTGAGGACTTCTCAGGTCAGCGGCACGTCGATGATCGGGCGGTGCACGCCGGCACCGGGACCGTCGAAATGCCACCACTCGCCGCTGTACACCGACAGTCCACCCGCGGCCATGGCGTCGCGTAACCGTGCTCGCGACCGCTGCGCCGCCGGCGACACGCCCTCGGTCGCGAATGCCGTCGCGGCTGGCGTGAAGGAATCGAAATCGGTGCCCATGTCGACGAGGCAGTGGCCGTCGACGCGGCGATCCGCCGGGCAGTCCGAGCGTCGTGTCGCGAGGGTGACGTCCACCGACCGGCCGGATTCGTGACTGCGTGAATACGGTCCGGGCGCGGCCACCCATGCCGGGTTCGGCACCTCCTGGAACATGGTCACCTGCACCGAATGGGGGCGGTAGCAGTCCCAGAAGACCAGCGTCTCGCCTGAGGTGCGCAGCCGCGCGGCGGCCGCGCGGAGACCGGCGGCGAGTGACTCGTGGATCAGACACCGGGCGTTCGCCGGATAGAGCCGCACGCCGACGAAGTTGTTCGTGGTGGCATAGCGGAGGTCGATGACGGCATCGGGGACCACGGTCCGCACGTCGACGAAACCGACCGCGCGGGCGGCCTCGGAGATCGGCGGCAGGGGCACCGGCGTGGCGGCGTGTGTCGCGGCAACCGACGCCGGGGCGGTGGTCCGCGTCGGCGACCGCGTGGGGTCTGCGGCGGCCGGGCCGTTGCCGGCCTGCGCCGAACAAGCCACGGTCAGTGCGACGACGAGCGCCCCGGTGAGGGTGGGCAGCCCCCGGATGACCCGTCGGTATCGGTTCACCTGTGTGTTTGTAGCACGTGCCGCCGAGGTGGACGCGATCCTCGACGCTTCCGCTGCCGACGGCGGCTCGGTGGGTGATGATCACTTGCATGTGTTCACCCGGTCCGGCGGTACGTCGGTGTGTCCTCGTCGTTGTGATGGTGTGGGCGGTCGCGACGGCCGTTCTCACCGCGCCGCCCGCGTCGGCCGCACCACCGGAGCTGCCCACCTCCGACCCGTTCTACATTGCCGGCGCCGGGTTGCCGGGTGCCGCACCCGGCACGGTCCTGCGGTCGCGGGACGTGCAACTCGGCCTTCGCGGACAGGGGCTGCCCGCGACGGCCACGCAACTGCTCTACCGCACCACCGACCAGTTCGGTGACCCCGCGGCGACGGTCACCACGGTGATCTCTCCGCCCGGCGTCGCCGCCGGCGCACCGCGACGGCTCATCTCCTACCATGCCTTCTACGATGCGCTGGGCGCGCAGTGTGACCCGTCGTACTCGTTGCGCGGCGGCGACACCTCCAACGCATCCCTCGACGCGGTGATGATCAGCGGTCTCGTCACCGCCGGCTACACGGTGGCGGTACCCGACTACGAGGGGGAGAACCTGCGCTGGACGATGGGCCTGGAATCCGGTCACGCCGCACTCGACGGGGTGCGCGCCGCGCTGCGATATCTGAAGGCGCCCACCACTACTCCGGTCGGACTCTACGGGTACTCCGGCGGATCGATACCCACAGGATTCGGTGCCGAGATCGCACCACGGTACGCACCGGAACTGCACATCGTCGGCGCGGCCGCCGGTGGTGTGCTGGTGAATCCCGAGAACAACCTCGCCTACGTCGACGGCAGCCAGAAGTGGGCCGGAGTCATCCCCGCGTTGATGACGGTCTACAACGAGACCTTCGACCTCGGGCTGTCGAACTACCTCTCCCCCAAGGGGGTCCAGGTGCTGGGCGAGGTCCGTGGCGAGTGCATCATCGACTTCGCGTCGAAGTACCCAGGACTCACCGACGAGTCACTACTGAAGCCCGGCGTCGGCGGCCTCATCAATGTGCCCGGCATGCGGGCCGCGGTCCGGCAGAACGTCATGGGATCGATGGGCACACCCCGGTCACCAATGTTCCTCGGAATCGGCAAGTCCGACAACACCGGTGACGGAATCATGATCACCGGTGACGTGGCAGCCCTGGCCGCAGACTACTGCCGCCGTGGAGTTGCGACCACCTTCCGCACCTATCCGGGGCGCAGCCACACCGAGGCGATCGTGCCGTGGAGTGCGGATGCGGTCACCTTCCTCGCCGCGCGGTTCGCCGGGCAAACGGTGAATGGTTGCGGCTGAGCAGGGTTGGATGCGGTGGGTTCTTGCTGGCGCGGCATCTGCTCACTCGCGCTGTCATTGCAAAGACCGCGCGACCATGGGCGTGCCGCGCCGACGAGAAGCGCCCGCGTCCAGGGTCGGTCGTGCCCATTCGTCACTCCCGCCATCGCGTGATCTCCAACGCCGCGGCGATGTCGACGAGGTTGTCGGCCAGCGGGCGGGGGAGCAGTTCGTCGGCGCGGGCCAACCGCCGGATGATGGTGTTGCGGTGGGTGTACATGACCTCGGCTGTACGAGAAGTGTTGCACTGCAGGGTAATCCAGGTGCGGATGGTATCGACGAGTTCGTCGTCGGCGGTGGCCAGGGCGCCGAGGGTGTCGGCGACGAACTCGTTGCCGGCCGCCTCGTCGGTGGTCAACAGTGAGGCCAGCCGGATGTCGTCGTAGTGCACGATCTGGCGGCTCGCGCCGAGCCGGGCGTGGCGACGTTGGGTGCTCAGCGCCTGAAAGTGACTCGACCGGAACCCTTCCACGTCGGTTCCGGGACGTCCCACCGAGACCCGGATGTCGACGAAGCCCGACAGGTCGGGGCTGCCGATACCGTTGGTGGGCAACCACATCCACCACGACGACGCGCCCGCGACGATGGGCAGTGAGCGGCCGGTAGGAGTCGCCCGTGACAGTTCCTGCGCCGCCGCCTCGAGTTGCGTTGCGGCGCCGGGGGTGACGCTCCACAAGATCAGTGCGGTCTGTGGGCCCGACAGGCGGTAGCCGAGTTGCGACTCCGCCCGCGTGCGCGGGATGGGCGCGCCTTCCAGCACCAGCGACACCGCTTCCTGCCGCTGCGCGTGGGTGCCCCGGGCGAGTTCCTCCCGCTCGGCACGCATCTGTTCGCTCATCGCGGTGACGGTGTCGTCGATGAACGTGGAGATCGACAGCGAGGTGACGTCGAGCAGTTCCCGCAGTACCGCGGGATCGTCGGTGAGTCCGAAGCAGATGTCCATCCACATGCGCCACGCGGCGCTCTGCGCGGTGCGGAAGGCGTCGAGGGAGGATTCGTCGAGGCCGCGGCGGACCAGATCCCGCGCGGCGGTCATGATCTCCGGGGTGAGTTGGGCGGGGACGCGGTCGCCCGGGTGGTCGACGTTGTGTTGCGCCCACCGCATCGTGTTGGCCAGGTTGGTGCGTCGGGTGCCCTCGGCGAGGACCGGGTCGTCGGCGATCGCCTTCATCCGGACGCCGGACAGCGACGCGTCGTGCAGGAGGCTGACCCAATCCGCCGGCGGATCGGTGATCAGCAGGGATGCCTGACGAATCAGATCCCGAACCGCGGGCGATACCGGGGGCCAGTCAACGTCCATTGGTGCATTATGCCCTTCTGTTGGCCAGTAGTATGGGCACTATGTCCCTGGTGTGATCTGTGCTGCAGTCGCATGCTGGAATGTAACAACGCCGGGTGTCATATTCCTGGCCAGTGTGAGGAGTCAACAGGTGCCCCAGACAGCCCCCAGTGTCGATGTCGTCGACGTCCTGATCATCGGTGCCGGCATCTCCGGTATCGGTGCCGCCCATTACCTGACCAAGGAGGTGCCCACCAAGACCTTCGCGATCATCGAGGGCCGCGACGTCCCGGGTGGTACCTGGGACCTGTTCAAGTACCCGGGCATCCGGTCGGACTCCGATCTGCACACCTTCGGTTTCGCGTTCAAGCCGTGGACCGACAAGCAGTCCATCGCCGACGCGAACCGTATCCTCGACTACCTGCACGAGGCCATCGACGAGGACGGCCTCGGCGACAAGATCCGCTACCACCACAAGGTGATCTCGGCGTCGTGGTCGTCGCAGGAATGCCTGTGGACGGTCGAGATCGACCGCACCGACACCGGTGAGCGGATCCAGATGAAGGCGAACTGGCTGTTCTCCGGTGCCGGCTACTACAACTACGACGAGGGTTTCACCCCGCAGTTCGAGGGCGTGGAGCGGTTCACCGGCGCCGGGAGCGAAGCGAGCGGGCCGAATGGGCACGGTGCCGGCGGTCAGGTCATCCATCCGCAGCACTGGCCGGAGGATCTCGACTACGCCGGCAAGAAGGTCGTGGTGATCGGTTCGGGCGCGACCGCGGTGACCCTGCTGCCGGCGATGGCCGACAAGGCCGGTCACATCACGATGCTGCAGCGGACGCCGACCTACATCGTTCCGCTACCCAAGCATGACCCGGTGGCCAACATCGGTCGTGCGGTGCTGGGTGACGAGCGCGGTTACGCGCTGGCGCGGGCGAAGAACATCGCGCAGCAGCGCCTGCTGTACGAGGCCTGCCAACGGTTCCCGAAGGCATCGCGCAAGGTCATTCGGGCCATCAACAAGAAGTTGCTGCCGGAGGGCTTCGACGTCGACAAGCACTTCAACCCGCCCTACAACCCGTGGGATCAGCGCCTGTGCGCGGTGCCCGACGGCGACCTGTTCCGCTCGATCCGTGAGGGCAAGGCGTCGGTCGTCACCGACCGCATCGCCACCTTCACCGAGAAGGGCATCCTGCTCGAGAGCGGGCAGGAGCTCGAGGCCGACATCGTCGTCACCGCCACCGGACTCAACCTGCAGCTGTTCGGCGGGGTGGGTCTGAGCGTCGACGGTGAGCCCGTCGAGATGTCGAAGACCATCTGCTACCGCGGTTTCATGCTCAGCGGAATCCCGAATTTCGCTCTGGCCATCGGGTATACGAACTCGTCGTGGACCCTCAAGGTGGGTCTGCTGTGCGAGCACTTCTGCCGGTTGCTCGCCTACATGGACGCCCGCGGTTACCCGGCCGTGCGGCCCGTCGCCGACCCGAACATGGACACGCGACCGCTGCTGGACTTCGGCGCCGGATACGTGCAGCGGTCGCTGGCCAACCTGCCCAAGCAGGGTGTCGAAGAACCGTGGTCGATGTCGATGAGCTACTACAAGGACCGCAAGTCGTTCGCGATGGACGTCGCAGACCCGCACCTGGACTTCACCCGGACCAAGCCGGTCGCCGCCGCCGCGTCGTCGGACGCACTGGAGTCGGCCAGCGCCTGAGTGGTATCCAGACGAGCCCTCCCCGGCCGGTGGTCGGGGAGGGCTCGTCGGTTTTGGTGATTGGGCCGACAACTCGCTCGTTGGTCGAGCCGGTTCGGAGCGATGGCCGCCGCGTTGAGCTCCGTCGAAACGGAGGGCCGTGGCGAGGCCTGGTGGGGTGGGCTGGGACTTGTGGGCGGGTTCCGGCGCTGGTTGCGGTGGTCTCCTTGCGTTGAGCTCCGTCGAAACGACTCGCGGCTCGCCCTGGGGGGCTCGCTGCGGCTCGACTGGCGAGGAATGAGTTCGAGCGGTTGCCCCCGGCCCCTCGGGTCAGAGGGTCCCGCGGGCGACGAATCTGACGCGGTCGCCGCGGTAGAACGAACGGGTCCACTCGACGATGCGGCCGTCGGCGTCGCGCGAGGTGCGTTCGATCAGCAGCAGTGGGGTTCCGGTCGCGACCTTGAGATGTCGTCCCTGATCGGGGGTGGCCAGCGCGGTTTGCACGCTGTCCTCGACGTCGCAGATCTCGATGCCGAACCGGTGGAGTGTCGCATAGAGCGAACCGCTGGTGGTGACGGCGTCGACGAGTCCGTCCAAAGGTATTGGTAGGCAGGCGGTTTCGAGTGCCAGGGGTTCGTCGTTGACGATACGTAGGCGGACCAGGCGTTCGACGGGGGCGCCTTTGTCGATGTCGAGGTGGGTGGCGAGATCGGCGTCGGCGGACGGCTGATCGGCATCGATGATCTCCGAGTGCACGGTCAGACCGGCGGCGCCGAGGTCGTCGCTGAACGAGGTCAGTTGCCGCACATGCACCAGTTTCGGTGGGGCGACGTAGTTTCCGCTGCCCTGGGTGCTGCTCAGGACGCCTTCGGCGGTGAGTTCGGCCAGCGCTCGGCGCAATGTCGTGCGCGAGGTTCCCAACTCCGTGGCGAGTTTGCGTTCGGGCGGTAGCGACATCCCCGGTTCCAACTCGGCGATGCGCTTCTCGAGCGCAAGCTTGACCTGGAAATAGCGTGGCTGCGGGGCACGGTCACCGGAAGCGGATGCCGTCCGGACGGAGGACGTCGACATGAATCTGAGCGTACCCATTGACGGACCATATTGGTATATGCCAATCTGACTG
Organism: Gordonia oleivorans; assembly: GCF_040044975.1. Classification (NCBI taxonomy): domain Bacteria; kingdom Bacillati; phylum Actinomycetota; class Actinomycetes; order Mycobacteriales; family Gordoniaceae; genus Gordonia; species Gordonia oleivorans. Next base: position 95,784 of record NZ_JBDZDI010000010.1, on the reverse strand, counting down.
CACCCCCTGGATTGGTCTACACCAATAATATTCTCCGCTCGAGAGGCACTCGACATGGCAACACTCACACCCCCGGCACACGCGAGGTCGTCGGGCCTGCTCGTCGGGATCGCGGCCGCCAGCATCGGCATCATCTACGGCTACGACAGCAGCAACATCGGCGCCGCACTCAAGTTCATCGCCGCCGACTTCGGACTCGGCGACGCGGGCAAACAGGCACTGGCCACCGCCGTCGTCATCGGCGAGATCGTCGGCGCCATCCTCGCCGGTTGGCTCGCCAACCGCATCGGCCGCAAGCGGTCGATGGTCGCGGTCGGCGCCACCTACTGCCTGTTCGCCCTGTTCAGCGCTTTCGCGCCGACCAATGCGACCCTCCTCGGAGCGAGGTTGCTGCTCGGGGTGACCGTCGGCGTGTCCATCGTGGTGGTACCGGTCTTCGTCGCCGAATCCGCACCCCCACGCACCCGCGGCGCGATGCTGGTCGCCTATCAGGTGGCGACCATCCTCGGCATCATCGGCGGCTACGTCATCGGCTACTTCCTGGCCGGTCACGGCGCGTGGCGCTGGATGCTCGGTCTCGCGGCCATCCCGGCCCTGCTGGTCATGCTGATGCTGATCACGATGCCCGACACCCCACGCTGGTATATCTCCAAGGGCCGGGTCGACGAGGCCCGGGCGACGCTGCGGGCCATCGACCCCGACGCCGACGTCGACACCGAGATCGGCGAGATGCAGCGCGCGCTGACCGAGGAGTCCGGTGGCCGCATCACCGAGATGTTCCGCCGCCCGTGGTTGCGCGCCACCGTCTTCGTCGTCGGCCTCGGTTTCCTGATCCAGATCACCGGCATCAACGCGGTGGTCTACTACAGCCCGAAGTTGTTCGAGGACATGGGTTTCACCGGCGACTTCGGCACCCTCATGCTGCCCGCACTGGTGCAGGTGGCCGGCCTGGCCGCGGTGATCATCTCGCTGTTGTCCGTCGACCGAGCCGGACGACGCCCCATCCTGCTCGGCGGCATCGGCGCGATGGTGATCGCCACCGGCATGCTCATCGTCACCTACGGCCCGATGCACGGCGCCGGTACCCCCGCGCACATCCTCGGATTCACCGGACTCGTCGTGTTCACCATGGGATTCTCCTTCGGCTTCGGCGCTTTGGTCTGGGTCTACGCCGGCGAGGCGTTCCCGGCCCGGCTGCGCTCGCAGGGATCGTCGGCGATGCTCACCTCCGACCTGGTGGCCAACGCCATCGTCGCGGCATTCACGCTCTCGCTCATCAACGCGATCGGCGGCGCCGGAACCTTCGCCGTCTTCGGCGGATTCGCGCTCATCGGCATGGTCTTCGTCTACTTCCTGGCCCCGGAGACCAAGGGCCGTAAACTCGAAGACATCCAACACTATTGGCAAAACGGCGGGCGCTGGCCGGACACGACCGTCGTCGAGAACACGCCTCGGACAAAGGTGTCACGATGAAGACCGCACCATCCACCGAAACCACCAAGGCCACCACCATCCCGGCAGCGGGTGGAGCGGTCGTGACCCTCGCCTTCGACATCGGCGGCTCCAAGACCCAGGCGATACGCACCGAGGACGGTGAGGTGGTCGCCGAGACCATCGTCGGCAGCGCCAACGTCTCGTCGATGGGCGTGGCCGAGGCGGGACGGCAACTCGACGACGCCATCGAGGCACTCGGCGGCGCCGCCGGCGTCCACGCGGCCATGGCCGGCTCCGCGGGCGTCGACACCCCGGCCAGCGTCGCACGGCTGGAAGAGCTTCTCGCCGAACGTATCCCCGGCGCCGCCATCGGCGTCGTGCATGACACCCATTTGATCCTGGCGGCGGCCGGCCTCGACGAGGGGATCGCCCTGATCTCCGGCACCGGATCGGTGGCCTGGGGCCGCACCGGTGAGGCCGACGCCCGCGCCGGCGGGTGGGGCCACCTCCTCGGCGACGAGGGCAGCGGCTACTGGGTGGCCCGCGAAGTGGTGCGACGAGCCCTGCGCGACAACGACACCGGACGATCACCGGCCCCGCTGTCGACGCGCCTGGCCGCTGAATGCGAGGTCGACGGCGTCGCCGGCCTGCACGACCTCTTCTACACCCGCGCCGACCGCCAGTACTGGGCGCGTCGTGCACACGTCGTCTTCGAGCTTGCCACCCAAGGGGATTCGCGCAGCAACGACATCATCGACGCCGCGGCCGCGGCCCTGGCCGAGCTGATCGGCCAGGTCGCCGACCGTCTCGGCTCCACCGGTCCGGTGGTCCTGGCCGGCGGGCAGGTCGTCCACCAACCCGAACTCCAGTGCCGCATCCGCGACCTCGTCACACCCCGCGACATCACCGACATCCGGGTGCTGCGCGTCGACCCGGTGCACGGCGCCGCACGCCTCGCCGCCGCACTTCTCGACAGCCACTGACCGACCGGCCGCCCGGTCCGGCGACCTACGTCTCGCATCGGACGTCGGCCCACACCGAAGGAGAACACTCATGAACACCCTCACCCGAACACCCGTCACCGACCAGCCCGGCCACCTGATGGCCGCCGAGATCGCCGAACAACCCGACGCCTGGCAACGACTGCTCCGCGACGGAACCACCGAAATACTGTCCGTCGCACGGTATATCGCCGAGAAGAAGCCCCGCTTCGTCCAGTTCGTGGCACGCGGCACCAGCGATCACGCCGCCCTCTACGCCAAGTACCTCATCGAGATCCGGCACGGACTGCCCGCCGGACTGGTCTCCCCGTCGACGATGACGGTCTACGGCGCCCGCCCCGATCTGCGCGACGTCCTCTACATCGCCGTCAGCCAATCCGGGGGATCGCCGGATCTCGTGCAGTCGGTGCAGGTGGCCCGCGAACAGGGAGCGATGACCCTCGCCATCACGAACGCCGACTCCTCACCGCTGGCCGATGCCGCCGAACTCGACCTCCGGGTCCACGCCGGAGCCGAGAAGTCCGTTGCCGCAACGAAGTCCTACACCGCCGAACTCCTGGCGCTGTACCTGCTGTCGGAAGGGATGGCCGGCCGCGACGGGGCCGATGCGCGCGCCCTGCCCGATCTGGCGGCCACGGTACTGGGCGGTGAGCTGCGCATTCGTGCTGTGGCGCAACGCTATCGGTTCGCCCAACGGCTCGTGACCACCGGCCGCGGCTACTCCTATCCGACCGCGCGGGAAGCCGCACTGAAGCTGATGGAGACCTCGTACCTGTCGGCGCCGGCCTTCTCCGGCGCCGACCTCCTGCACGGACCGCTGGCCACCGTCGACCCGCAGGTCCCGGTGCTCGCCGTGGTGCCGCACGGCGCCGGGGGCGCGGCGATGGTCCAGGTCCTGGACCGCCTCGCCGAACGTAACGCCGATGTCTTCGGTGTGGGCGCAACGGAATACGTGTCCGAGTTGACCGGCGGCGTCGAACTTCCCGTCGGCGCTCCCGAGGAACTCTCGCCGCTGCTGGAGATCATTCCGTTCCAGCAACTGGCCCTGCACCTGGCCATCGCGCGGGGCGGCGACCCCGACACCCCGCGCGGTCTGCGCAAGGTGACGGAGACACTGTGACTTCCTTCGAGATGACTTCCCGCGATATGGCTTCCCGCGAGATCGTTACGGCGGCAAGGATTATCAGCGGCGGCCGCGCCCTGGAACCGGGGTGGCTGGCCGTCGAGGACGGACGCATCGCCGAGGTCGGGGAGGGACTCCCGCCGCGCCCAGCCGATCGTGGTTTTCCAGAGGCCACGCTCGTCCCCGGCTTCGTCGACATGCACGTCCACGGTGGCGGCGGTGGAAGCTACACTGACGGAGTGGCCGTCGACGTTCACACCGCCGTCGACTTCCACCGATCAAGGGGAACCACAACAACATTGGCGAGTCTGGTCAGTGCCTCCCCTGACGACCTCATCACGCACGTCCGGCGGCTGCGCCCACTGGTCGAGGCGGGCGTGGTGGCCGGCATCCACCTCGAGGGGCCCTGGCTGTCGCACGCGCGGTGCGGTGCCCACGACCCGGCCACCCTGCGCGACCCGGATCCCGCCGAGATCGCGAACATCCTGCGTGTCGGCGGGGGAACTATCCGAATGGTCACGCTGGCACCGGAACTCGACGGTGGCATCGACGCCGTCCGGCAGTTCGCCGACGCCGGTGTGGTGGTGGCCCTCGGTCACACCGAGGCCACCTATGACCGCACCCGTGCGGCCATCGACGCCGGCGCGCGGGTCGGTACCCACCTGTTCAATGCGATGCGGCCCCTGCGCCACAGGGAACCCGGACCGGTGCTGGCCCTGCTGTCCGACGAGCGGGTGACCGTCGAACTCGTCGGCGACGGTGTCCACATCCACCGCGACCTCGCCACCTACGTCGAACGGGTCGCCGGCGTGGGCCGCGTGGCGCTGGTGACCGACGCGATGGCCGCGGCCGGCATGTCCGACGGGTCCTACCGGCTCGGCGTTCTCGACGTCGACGTCGTCGACGGTGTCGCGCGGGTCCGTGACACCGGGGCGATCGCGGGCAGCACCGCGACCATGGCCCTACTGTTCCGCCGCGCCGCCCAGGGCCTGTCCGGAGGCGACGTCGTAGCCGCAGAAGCACTCATCGCCGCGGTCGAGATGTGTTCGCGCACACCGGCACGCACCCTCGGCTTCGATGGTGTCGGTGATCTCCGACCGGGCCTGGCGGCCGACGTCCTCGTCGTCGACGATCACGCCCGGCTGGTGCAGGTCGGGACCACCGCCCGCCGATAGCAGCAGAACGTCCCCGCGAGCGTGGCTCACGGGGACGTTGCTGTTTTTCGGTCTTGCCCGGGGTCAGCCCGCCGGCGAGGTCTCCGGCAACTCCTCGGTGGTCGTCTCCTCCGTGGTGGTTTCCTCCTCGGTGGTCGTCTCCGTGGTGGTCTCCGGCGTCTCGTACGTCGTCGTCTCCTCGGTGGTCTCGGTCGTGGTGGTCAGCGTGATGAGCGTCTGCCACGAGGCCGAGATGACCGCCGCCGATGACGTCGAACCGCCCGACAGGGACACATGCCACACGCCGGTCGAATCGGTGGCCGAGCTGACCGACGACTGCGACAGCGAACTTTGATAGACCGTCCGGGACACCCCGTCGTTACAGCTGAGGCTGACCGAACCGGTCGTCTCCTCCGACGGTGCCGAGCAACTGACCGTCGAACCATCCTCCTCGAAGGTGAAGTAGCCGATCGAGTCACCACTGCCGCTGAAGCTGGTCGGCGACGGCGCTGCCGACGAGGACGAACTGCTGCTCGAACTCGACGAACTCGACTCCGTCGACGACGAGCTCGACGACTCCGAGGACTCACCGGGAGTGGTGGTCTCGCCCGCGGCGTTGGTCGAACCGTTCTCGTCGGTGGTCTCACTCTCGACCGACGGGACGTTGCCGTTGCTCTCGGCCATCGACAGTGCGCGCGGCGCGGCGGCGGTTTCGTTTGCGCCGGCCAGACCGTTGTCCGCGGCACCCTCGTCGTTGTTCACCTGCAACGGCACATTGAGCGCGGCCGGAGTGGGCAGCGGCTCGGCCAGCGGCGGCTGACCCGACAGATCCAGCAGTCCGCCGACGGTCCGCTCGACCAGCTGACGGGTGTCCGGGTTGAGCAGGGTCAGCAACGGCGAGGTTCCGGCGGGAGCCGATGCCTGCGTCGGCGCCTGGCTCACGATGGTCGTCGTGTTGTTGATGACCGTGACGTTCTGCGTGTTGTAGGCGACGCGGGTGATGTAGTTGACCTGGTAGCCGGGCCACGCGGTGTCACGCACGCGGTATCCACCGATCGGCACCGATGCCGGCGGTGCGAGGGGGTTACCGCACTGGCAGCGCACCCGCGGCACACCGGAACTGTCGACGAGCACCGAGGTGCCCGCCTGCAGCACATCCTGGAACGGCACCGCCGAACCCCCGGCGTAGCTGTAGTTGGTCACCCAGGTGTCCGCGGTCAGCACGACCGGGGTCAACGAGTCGAGGTAGTAGGGGATCGCCGACGGGCTGATGCCGTACACGCTCGCCCACGCCGACGCCTGGCTCGGGTTCTGCGCGAGATAGTTGCCCAGCGCCGCCGGATCACAGGTGGTGGACCCACCCATGTACAGACCCGGCGTGGTGCCGCTGACCGTCCGGGTGCCCTGATCCTGCGCGCCGGTGTTCGCCGACAGCCGCAGGCCGTTGTCGATCGGCCGGTTGGTCAGGTTCGGCTGCGCCATGAACGGCTGGTCGCCCGGAGCGTCCGCCGACGTCAACGACAGGAACGGAAGCTCGAAGCCGTCCTTGTTGTGCTTGTAGACGTAGAACACGACACCGGAGAACACCAGCGCGAGCACCGCCACGATGGCCGCCAGGATGATCGTGAGGTTGCGGCGATTACGAGGTTGCGGTTCCGGCGGCACGGCCCCGAAGGGCACTGACGGCGGGTACGTGGGTGGCCCGGGCGGGTAATACGACATCTGGTCTCCTGCGTCGGCTCGCGTTCACGGTGGGATGAACACGAATGAACGGCGTTGTGGTGATCCCCGAGCCATCAGTATCGGGAGCCGCTCTCAGCAGGAGCAACCAAGAATAGGGGTATTCGGCTGACCGTCCGACAATTCCACCCGATCGGACTACAGGAAAGTAACGCCGGGATTGGCCGGTGCGATGTATACGCACCGGCCACTCTGCCGAAGTCCCTTCTCAGAACGCGTCGCCGAAGTCGAACAATGTCGACATCGTCGTCTGCCCGTCGAGTGCCTCGCGGATGATGTCGGCGTGGCCGCTGTGATGGGCGGTCTCCCGCAGCATGTGCAGCACCATCTTGCGCGCCGACCACCATTCGCGTTCGGGCTGCCACGGCGCGGTCTCTTGGGGGATCTGGTCGTCGAGGTCGAGTCCGGCGACGGCCGCGTCATAGGCGGCCGCCGCCTCGCGGTAGGCCGTGAGCCAGTCGTCGAGGGTCTCGTCGTCGGTGAGTTCGTAGGCGTGCTCCATCAGTGACATGTCGAAGGTGGCCTCCTCGTCGCGGACCGTCATCGTCTCGGTGGCGCCGCGCTCAACCAACGTCAGGTGCTTGAGCAGCCCGCCGAGGGTGAGCTCGCTGACGGTCGTGCGCGTCCTCGCCTGGGCGTCGTCGAGGTTGCGGAGTGTCACGAGGAAGACCTGACGTTGATCATCGAGGAGCGTGAGCAGTTCCTCCTTCTCGCCGGTGACGTCGACGGACAGGGTGACGGGGGTGTAGGTGCCGGCCATGATGCGTCCTTCTGGGGTGGGGTGAAGTGAACTGACGCTGTCGACGGTAGGAGTGATTGCGGACAATTCGGGTCCGCGATATTCCGGCGGTTCCGGAGTGAATTCGGTTGCGGCGTCCTGGCTGCACGGCGACGATGCGTGCATGACCTCCGACCCGACATCACCTGCGGACCGCTACGCCGACGAACCGGTGGCGCTCGCCGGTCTGCGCCGGAAACCGCATCGCGGCGGTGATCGGGCGCTGCTCGACGAGGTCCTCGACACCACGCTGGTCGGTACGTTGTCGACGGTGATCGAGGGTTGGCCGTGGTCGGTGCCGATGCTGTTCGCCCGCGCCGGCGACGCGATCCTGCTGCACGGTTCCATCGCCGCCGGCGCCCTGCGTCATGTCGCCGAAGGCGTGCCGTCCACGTTCACCGTGTTCATTCTCGACGGCATCGTCGTCGCCGACGCGCTGTTCGATCACTCCGCGAACTATCGGTCGGCGGTCATCCGCGGCATCCCCGAACGCGCCGACGATGAGGTCGCGGCACTGGAAGTGCTGTCGGACAAGCTGATTCCCGGACGTGTCGCCGAGTCGCCGGAGATCACCCGCAAGGAACGGGCGGCAACCATCGCCCTGCGCATCCCGATCGTCGACGGACAGTGGATTGCGAAGGCGCGCAGCGGTGGTCCCGGCGTCGAGACCGACAACTGGACCGGTGTGGTGCCGACGCGCACCGTCTTCGACGACCCGATCACCGCCACCGGGCACCTGATTCCCGAATCGGTCCGGCGGCTGGTCGGTGGCTGACGTGAGGCCCGTGGCCCTCCGGATTTCGTCTCGCCGGCTGTGAACTGATCGGAGTGCCGATATAAACGGGATGGCTCAGGGCATCGAAGGAGATTATTGGTTCCGTTCGGCTGAGCGGTCCCGGTTATATCGCATGGTCCGGCCGAGCAGCGATACAAACGCGGTGTCAGGGGGCACTCGCGTCGTATATCGACACGGGCGCCCTCTCACGCCGCGTTCATATCGGTATCCGGCGGGCGGAATGGTGGTGGTCGGCCCGAGTAAGCTGGGTCACACTTGCCGGTCGGTGTCCGGGCGTGCGGCCGCACCGCGCCAACCCCGGAGAGGGTCGGCAGACAGCACAGGAGGTGACGTATGCCCGAGTCGTTGGCTGCGCCGGTCACCGATGCGTTGCGTCGTCTGCGTCGGGTCAGTGGGGTGTCGCTCGCCTTCGGTGGCATCGTGCAGCGGGGTCGGGCGCTGCGGCTGAGCCAGTTCGTCGGTCCGACCGTCGGTGCCCTCAACGGTGTGGCCGTCGACATCGGGCACGGGCTGGGCGGCAAGGTCGTGGCCACCAACCGGCCGCTCGTCGTCGACGACTACCTGCGGACCCCGCGGATCACGCACCGCTACAACGCCGTCATCGAAACCGAGGGACTTCGTGCGATGGCGGCGGCGCCGGTCATCGTCGATCGCGAACCCGTCGCGGTGATCTACGGAGCGCTGCACACCGACGACCCGCTCGGTGACCGCGCTCTGGATGCGTTGGCCCTGGAGGCCCGCACCCTCGAACAACAGATCGTGGCGTCGCGGACGTCGGTGGAGACCGCGGCCGCCGACCCCGACGCCGATGCGCTGCGCATCCGGATGACGCAGGCGTACACGCAGTTACGGGAACTGGCGAGGTCGGTCGACGACGCCGACCTCGCCGACGCGATCGCCCGCATCACCGACGGATTGCTCGACGCGGGTCCGGACACCGACGTCGTCGAACTGACCTCGCGGGAGCGGGACGTGGTGGCGTTGGCTGCGCTGGGGTATCCCAATGCGCGGATCGCCGAGTCGTTGGGAATCGGCGTGCAGACCGCCAAGGGCTACATGAAGGATGCGATGCGGAAATTGGGTGCGACGAGCCGGTTGGAAGCGGTCGTCATCGCGCGGCGGTGCGGGCTGTTGCCGTGATTCTGCCCTGAGACAGTCAAACACGGTGTCGGCGCGGGTGTTCCGTGTCCGCGCGGTGCCCGCCCCTACGCGCGGTCATTGCCCAGACCGCGCCTACGTGAGAGCACCGCGCGGACGAGAAGCAGGCGCGTACAGCTCTGGTGTGCGAGGTCAGGCCGGTGTTGTGTAGACCAGCTTGACGAACTCGGCCCGGTTGCGGACGTGGGTGAGGGCGAAGATCCGGCTGACGTACTTCTTGACGGTGTCGACCTCCAAGCGCAGCACGGCGGCGATCTCCTCATTGGTGAGGCCGTCGGAGACCAGGGCGCCGATCTCCTGCTGACGCGGGGTGAGGTGGGTGCGCCAGTCGGGCACCGGGTTCCCGGGCAGCGACTTTGCCTGTGCCGACAACTGCCCCGCCAACAACCCCAGTGCGTGTACCCGAGTCGGCGGTAGGTCTTTGCCCTCGGAGTCGAAGATGCCGACCAGCCCATGGCACTCGCCGGCGAGTCCGAGGTGCAGGACGGCGGCACTGTGCAGTCGTCGTCGATAGAGGAACCGCTCGAGGTACTCGATCGCCGTCGATGGCAAGCGGCGCAGTTGACGATGGGAGATCGCGCGCGGTCCTTGCAGGGCGGAGAACGATTCGGCCGAGGCGAACATGTCGGTCCGATACCACCCCGTCTGGTACTCGTCGATGATCGGCGTGATCCTGCCCGTGGTGATCGGGTCCGGGTCGGCAAACGCACTGCGGAACGTCGGCCCCGCCAGAAATGTGGTGTTGGGGAATCCGTAGTGCGCGTGCAGGGCGTCCATCAGCGTGTGTTTGAAGTCGTCGAGTGTGGCCGCCTGCCCGCACATGTCGAGCACCGCGAAGATCCGCTCGTATTCCGCGCTCGGCAGTGACTCGCGGGTGTCGACGTCGTGCATCAGGTGCGCCTCCTGTGATCCATGCCATAGGTGCCCCGAACCCATGAAACTCGACGCGGGATTCAGGTGCAAGGAAAGCTGTCCACTTTGGTGCACTGTGGTGCCGATCACAGCCCGTCTACGGTGATCTCAGCGCACCGGACTCCGGCGCGACACTCCACGTACTACCGCATGACCAGGAGAAACACACGATGAGCAGACTTCGCTTCGGCTACTTCATGGCCCCGTTCCACGTTCCCGGACGCAATCCGACCGCGGCTCTCGAGCGTGATCTGGAGATGGCAGTCCACCTGGACAAACTCGGCTACGACGAGGTCTGGTACGGCGAGCATCACTCGGCGGGCAGCGAGATCATCGCGTCTCCGGAGATCATGATCGCCGCCGCCGCCCAGCGGGCCCCGCGGATCACCTTCGGGACCGGCGTGACGTCGCTGTCGTATCACAATCCGCTGTGGGCGGCCGATCGGATCATGCAACTCGATCACCTCACGCGGGGGCGCACGGTGTTCGGGATCGGGCCGGGCTCGTTGCCGACGGACTCGGCGATGATCGGTCTCGACCCGACCGACACACGCGAACTGCTGTCGGAGAACCTCGACATCGTCGTCCGGTTGCTGCGGGGTGAGACGGTGAGCGCCAAGACCCGCACTCATGAGCTGTTCGACGCGAAGCTGCAGCTCGCGCCGTTCTCGCCGGGCGGCATCGAGATCGCGCTCGCCGCGGTCGCCTCGCCGACGGGGCCGCGGCTGGCCGGCCGCTACGGACTGGGGCTGATCTCCATCGGTGCCACCCTCTCGGCAGATGGATTCGACGCGCTCGCCCATCACTGGAATGTGATGGAGGAGCGAGCCGAGACCCACGGCACCAGCGTCGACCGGTCACAGTGGCGTCTGGCCGGGCCGTTCCACATCGCCGAGACCGAGGCTCAGGCCCGCAAGCAGGTCGAGTACGGCATCGAGGAATGGTTCGACTACTTCCAGCACGTGGCCGCATTCCCGCAGATGGCCGTGTCGGGCAGTCGGCTGACGGAAATGATCGACTTCATCAACGAGGCCGGCATCGGCGTCATCGGCACCCCCGAGCAGGCGCGTGCACAGGTGCAGCGGCTATGGGATCAGTCCGGCGGATTCGGCTGCATGCTGCAGATGGGTCATGACTGGGCCAACCCGGAGGACACCAAGAGGTCGGCGGAACTGTTCGCCGACGAGGTGTTCCCGCACTTCCAGGAGCAGGCCCAGCCCACCCTCGACGCCGCTTCGCTGGCGCGGTCGGTGCGCGAGGGGCATGCGAAGAAACAGATGGAGGCCGTCGACCACATGACCCGCAAGTATGAGCAGGAAGTGTCGGCCAAGGGCTGACGCGGCAGACTCGGAGTCAGAGGAATTGAGTGGATGAGTCCGCAACTTACGCAACCTGATTCGGTCGCGCTGGGTTTCCGTGAGGCGATGGCTCATGTGTGCACGCCGGTCACCGTCATCACGACCTTCGACGGTGACCGGCCGCACGGCACCACGGTCAGTGCGTTCATGTCGCTGTCGATGGGGCCGCCGATGGTGGCGGTCGCGCTCGACGGTGATTCCGAACTGCTGGCACTGATCCGGGAATCGGAACGATTCGGGGTCAACGTGCTGGCGTCGGCTCAATCGGATGTGGCGCTGGCGTTTGCTCGCAAGGGCCGTGACAAGTTCAACGGTGTCGGCTGGCGGCGACGTGACGACCTGCCTGCCCTCGACGGAATCTCGGGCTGGGTTGCCTGCACCGCAACGGATTTCGCTGTCGGTGGCGATCACACGGTGATCTTCGGTGAGGTGATCGGCGCGGATCACGCGGTCGCCGAACCGCTGACCTATCACCGCCGGGTGTTCGGCACCCACCGGGGACACCGATGATCATCGTCGTCGACGCCGAAGGACTGACGCTGCACGATCCCCACGACTACACCAGTCTGCGGGTGGGGGACGGTGCGGCGGGATCGTCCGATTCCCGAATGGGACTGCGGCGTAGAGCATTCGGCCGCGTCGATGAGGGTGGCCGGGTACGGATCAACACCCGGGCGCTGGCCGCCGAACTGCGTGGCGTGCACGCGTTCAGCGACCGATGGTTCCCGGTGCTCCTGGCGTGCGCGACCCTGTGGGGGTGGGAACGGTGCGGTGACGAATTGATCGGTGCCGCAGGCGCCGTCGAGGTCAGTGCTCTCGCAGCGCCTCGATGAGTTCGTCCTTCTTCATCGACGAGTAGCCGGTCAGATCGAGTTCCTTTGCGCGCGAGCGCAGCTCGTCGACGGTCCAGTCCTCGTAGGAGCCGGAGTGTCCGCCACGCGCGCCCACCTTCGAACGGCCCTGCGCGGCTGCGGCATTCGCGATGCGGGCGGACTTCTCCTTGGAGTTCCCCTCATCGCGGAGCTTCTCGTACAGTTCGTCGTCCTTCACCGACGGTCCGGGGTCGGCGGCGGGCTTGTTGTCTGCGGCCATGGTGCCTCCTTCTGGCACCACGCTACGCCGAGTGTTCGGCGAAGTGGTTCGTTCGAGGTCGGTCGAGGTATCCGGTTCGACGTTGACAGCGCTTGCCAGGACGTTGACAGCGCTCGCTACGACGTTGACAGCGCTCAGGTGAGCGCTGTCAGTGGTGGGGTGAGCGCTGTCAACGCGGTCGAGAGCGCTGTCAGTGGGGTGAGGTCACCCCGCGATCGAATCCACCCAGGCGATGAATTCGTCCGCATCGGTGTTGGCGCCGTGCCCCTGATCCCAGTACATGAGGTGATTGACCTGGTCGCCGAGTCCCGCCGCGTTCGCCGCGATGTTGCACGACACGGTGAGTGCGGTGTCGGTGTCGTTGGTGCCCAACCGAATCCACCAACGCTTGCTCCGATCGGGATTGCTCGTCTGGAGGAAATACATCGGATTCATCTGATCGAGCAGTTGCGGGATGTCGGCGTCGACGGTGCCCTCACCGGCGGTGGTGCGCTGAGCGCTGTACTCGGTGAAGTGGCGGGCCTTGGTGGTGTCGTGGCCGAAGAGATTGTTCTCACCGGCCGACAGGTCGAACGCGTCGAAGGCGGGCAGCGTCTTCTTTCGGGCACCCACATGGGTGAGGTATCCCTGCCAGGGGAAGGTGGCCCTGTTGTTCTGCCAGGCGATGAACGGATTGTCCTGCAGGTATGCGGCGCGGTCGGATTCGGACAATGCGGTCAGGTACTTCGTCGCCGACGGTTGCAGGTACTGCTGCAGCAGGTAGTCGCTGTAGTTGGCGGCGGTGAGATTCCCGAAGTCGTTGAGGCCCTGGAGTTTCAGGGTCGGCATGTAGGCGGCGAACTGGTCACGGAGTTGACCCGACAGTGTCTGATTGGGTTCGGCGCCGGTGGACGCGACCGGATTGGTGCCCCAGTTCCACTCGTAGGCGCCGTCGGCGTGGCCGAGATCGGTGATCGGACACCAGGCGCCGACGGCGAAGATCGAGTCGTCGGCGTCGGCAGCGCCCAGCGCGTCCAGTTCGCTCTGATACAGATCACTGTTGCCCGACGCGCCGAGCAGTGCCGAGAGTGCGCCGCCGGCGGACGTGCCGGTGGACACGATCTGGTCGGTGTTGCCGGGGATCGCGTCACCGTTGGCACGCAGGTATCGCACGGCCGCCTTGAGGTCGACGATCGCGGCCGGTGCCACCCCGTAGTACACGCCATCACCGTTCACGAGAGTTCTTCCGCGACATCCGGGTTCGACGGCCACATAGCCCGCGGCCACGGCCAGCTGGGCGAGGTTGACCATCTGGCCCGCACCGCCGAGCATCGCGTTGCCGCCGGATTGCACTTCGCTGCTCGGCGACGACGAGCCCTGAGGGGTCTCACTCGTTCCCGGCATCTCACCGGACGGCATCTCACCGGACGGCTCGGCACCCGACGGCTGGGCGCCCGACGGCATCGCGCCGGAGGGCATGCCGCCCGGTGCGCCACTCATGCCCGCCCCACCCATACCCGATCCCATCGACCCGCCGACGCCGGTCGCGTCCTTCACCGATGCCGGCATGTAGCCGCCCACCGAGTTGGCGAACACGATCGGCGCGTTGGTGGCATCCACGGCCTTGCCGTCGATGCTCGTGGGCACACTGATGATCAGGCTCTGGTATTCGGCGTTGACCGGTTTCGCGACGTAGGTGATCGGACCGTAGAACCGGTAGGTGACCTGCTTGTCGCCGGCGCCGGTGGTGACGGTCGTGGTCTTCTCGGTGAAGGCGTTCGGATCAAACGTCAGCGCGCCGCCGGGGCCCACTGCGCCGCTGGAGCCGGCCGACGACGACGTCCCGGAATCGTTGGACGAGGTGGCGCAGGCCGCGGCAAATCCGGCGGCGACGACGGCGGCGCCGCCGAGGAAGAGACGACGATCGATCGGGTTCATTCGGTGACTCCTTGGCCGGGCGGAACGGTGGAATCGTGCGGGGCCGCGGAGCTCATCAGGAATAGCCCTCTCGATCGACATTGATCAACGATCTGTCAGAGCCTACCCACGGGGAGGAGATCTATCTGCGGGAACCGGGGAACGTCGCGCCGTCGATCCGCTCCTCGATGTCATCCCCACGAGTAACGTTCTGTGCGCCCCAGAAATGATCGGTGCCGTCCGCCACATCAACCCGACGACCGGGCGAGACGTCGACGACGCCCGCCGCGGCATCGACACCGCCACACTCGACGACGACACACGACACGCGATCTTCGAAGCCAACGCCCGGCCGGTGTACCCGCGGATGTCGGCGCAGGTGCCGACCGCAGCACTGTGAGAAAGGAATTCGCGTTGAGCACTATCACCAGTACCGCGACGGTGGCCACCGATCGCGCGGCCCGCTACGGCAAACAACTCGCCTCGCATCTGAGTCGGCGGTCGGTCACCCACTGGGATGCGTCGACCGGCACCGGAACGCTCGAGATGGGTGACGGCGCCGCCCACGCCGATCTCGTGAGCACACCGGAAGCGCTGGTGATCACCCTGACCACCGCGCCGGACAACGCCGATCTATACGAGGATGTCATCGGGCGCCACCTGGTTCGCTTCGGCCACCGTGACGAACTCGTGGCGTCCTGGACGCGGTCGGACGGGAGCACGGGTACGACCCAGGTGCATGGGAAGGACGGGCCGGACGCGCCGTGAGTGACGGCGCCGAATCGCGTGCCGACTCGGCTGTCGATGACTGACACCCGAGCGCGTCGGGCATGGGACGAATTCCGTGACTCCCGGTTTCTGCCGGCGACCGTGCTGGTGCTCATCCTGAGTTGCGCGGCAACACAGTTCGTCGCGTCCTACACCTACGCGGCGGCCAACGACAAACCGGAGAACATCCCGATCGTCGTCGTCGGTACCCTGGCACCGTCGGCCGCCGCAGCATTGGAACCCGAACTCGAAGGCGCGCTCGGCGGTTCGCTCCAGGTGCAGCACGTGGACGACCGATCGCAGGCCGTCGAGATGATCAATGAGCAAAAGGTGTTCGCGATCATCGAGACACGATCGGGGTCGACGCATCTCGCTCTCGACGTGAGCGGAGCCTCCGGCCAGACGGTGGCCACCCTGCTGGAGGAATCGATGCCGCCGGTCCTTCAGAAGGCCGGATTCACCGTCACCGTCACCGACATCAAGCCGCTGCAGGACGGAGATCCGCACGGGCTCACCATCTTCTACATGACGCTCGCGTCGGTGATCGTCGGATTCGTCGGCGACGTACAGTTAGGTGTGCACGCCAGGTCGTTACGACCTTGGGAGAGAATCGGATTCACAGCGGCGTACTCGATATTCGGTGGGTTCGGGATGGCCGCGGTCGTCGACTGGCTTCTCGGTGCGCTGGACCTGCCGTTCGTGGAGTCGTGGTTCATCCTCACGTTGACGCTGTTCACCTGCGGCATGGTGTTCACGATGTTCAGTTCCTTGTTCGGTCGGTGGGTGATGATCCCGACCTGGCTGGTGATGGTGCTGCTGGGCAATCCGTCCTCCGGAGGGGCGGTGTCGTGGCCGTTGCTCCCGCGACTGCTGGCCACCATCGGCGGATGGTTACCGCCCGGAGCATCGGTCAACGCACAGCACACCGCCGTGTATTTCCCGGATCACCAATATGTTTGACCGTTTCTGGTGCTCGCCGGATGGTCGGTGATCGGTTGCGCGGTGTACCTGTGGCGATCGAGTCCGGCGGCGTAGCGGGGTGCGTCGGGGGAACACGCCGAACGCCGTAGACACCTGCCTCGTGCGCACGAAGGGTACTACCCTGAGACCCGGCCAAGGCAGGCGGGTATGGGAGGAATGTGGGCGTGGGCAAGAAGGATGCGGGCAAGAAGGCCGGCGAACCCAAGAAGACCGGTGAACCCAAGAAGACCGGCGAACCCAAGGGTGAGATCACCAAGACCGGTGAGAGCAAGAAGGACAAGGCCATTGCGCGGCTGGAGTCCGAGATCGGTCGCCTGACCACCGAACTGGCGCGAGTGGAGAAGGCGGCCCGCAAACGCATCAAACGCTCCGAACGTGACGTCGCGAATCTGCGTACCGAACTGCTGAAGGCCGTCGGACTGGGATCCGACAAGGACTCGAAGCCGACATCTGCCGAGCCGAAGGCGGACACGAAACCGGCCGAACCGAAACCGGCCGAAACGAAGCCGGCCAAGAAGAGACCCGCCGAGTCCAAATCTGCCGAGTCCAAATCTGCCGAGTCCAAGCCTGCCGAGAAGAAACCCGCCGCCGAGAAACCGGCGGAGCCGAAGCCCGCCACGAAGCCTGCGGCGCAATCGAAGTCGGCTCCCACCACTCCGCCGACCGCGGCGCCGTCCACCCCGCCGGCGTCGTCGACGTTGTCCACCCCACCGTCGTCGGACGGCAAGAGTCCGGCGCAGAAGGCCACCGCCGCATGGGGTGTGGCGGCACCGGGTGAGAAGAAGCCCGCCGCCGCGACACCCGATCCGGCCAAGCCGGCGCCCGTCAAACCCGCTCCCAAGGCTGCTCCCGTCACACCCGCCCCCGCCAAGCAGACCCCCGCCAAGCAGACCCCCGCGAAGCCCGCCCCCGCCAAGGCCACACAGCGCGTGTCGCGGAGTGGTCCCACCGTCGCCGAGTTGCGTGCGCAGGCCAAGGCCAAGGGCATCAAGGGGTACTCGTCGATGACGAAGGCGCAGTTGATCGCCGCACTGAAGTGACCCGCTGAGGCGATGCCGCGGTAGCCCGACGTTTGGCACCCGGCCCGCCGGCGGGGTGCAATGGACCGGTGAGCATCGAACCGCGTCTCGCCCCGCCCATCGGGCAGTGGCAGCAATTGTGCGCCGTCCTCGACGGTCCGTTGCCCGAGATCGCGGTGCGATTCTCGCGATTCCTCGCGCCGACGGATGCCCACGAGGCGTTGATCATCTTCACCCGCGAATGCACCGGACGACCGCGCAAGGTGGCCGGGACCCCGGACATCGTCGAGCGCGCCACCATCGACGAACTCGATCAGATCAAGAACACCGTCGGCGTCGGCGAGGTGAGTGAACTCGACGCCGTCCTCGGTGGAGCGTCCCGGCCGATCCGTGCCGTTCGCGACGCGAGCGACACCCTGTTGGTGCTGGTCCCCAAACGGAGCAGATCGGGGACGGGGACGTCGAAGGAGTTGCTGGCGGCCTGGTTCGCGATCGTCGCGGTGTCGATCCGTCAGCAGGTCGCCCAGGCCAGTCCCGATTACCTTGCGGAGTCCCGGGCCGCGTCCAGTGAGCGCGCCCGGACGATCGCGCAGCTCACCGAGGCACACGAGGACACCCTGGCGTCCGTGCTGGGCACCCTGCGTTCCCGCGACCTCGACGATCGGACCGCGCGGTCGACGGCCGCGGAGACGGCATCGTCGGCGCTGATCACCCTGCGCGCGGTCGGTGACACCGACCGCAAGCTCGCCACCGAAGCGGTGACCACGGCGTTTCGCCGGCTGCAGGCCGAACTCGAACCGGCCTTGCGTCATCTCGCCGCCGACGTCGACTACGTCGGCCCGTCGGTCGACGGCAGTCCGCTGCCCGGGGAGATCGCACACGGTGCGCGGGCCATCGTGCGCGCGGCGGCGGTGGCCGTCGCCGCCCAACCGGGGCTGGCACGGGTGCGCATCGAATGGGACAGCAGTGGCGATGACCTCGTCGTCGACATCCGTGATCAGGGACCGGGTGAGCTCGACGGTGAGTTGCTCGCCCGGCAGCTGGCCGGTCGGCTGCAGGCGCTCAACGGGGAGCTCGAGGTGGAGTCGATCCCCGGGTGGGGGACGCGGGTGTCGGCGCGGATTCCGCTCGCGGCGTCGGCCGCCCGGCCCGACGAGGATCGGCTCTCGGCACTGAACCCGCGTGAGGTGGAGGTGCTCGGGCACCTCGCACTCGGCCGCCGCAACAAGGCGATCGCCGCGGCGCTCGGGGTGTCGGAGAGCACGGTGAAGTTCCACGTCACGGCGATCCTGCAGAAGCTCAAGGTGTCCAACCGTGGGGAGGCGGGCCTGCTCGCGGCGAGTGCAGGCATCGTCGCCGAATAACAGCGGGCCATGACAGCGGGCCGAAGGAACACGGTCGGGGCGGGCTGTACTTTCGTCTAGGTAGAACCATCCATTCGGATGGATGCATGTGTTCCCGACGCCGACAACACTGGGTTAAGGCACGTGCATGTCGCAGGTGTCAACGGTTTCTGTCATCGAGAGGATTGAAAAGCGGATATGTCGCAGACGGTCAAGGGAGTCATTTCGCGCAGCAAGAATGCGCCGACCGAACTGGTGGACGTGGTGGTTCCCGACCCGGGTGCGCACGATGTGATCGTCAAGATCGCGGCCTGCGGCGTCTGCCACACCGACCTCGCCTACAAGCAGGGCGGCATCAACGACGAGTACCCCTTCCTCCTCGGCCATGAGGCGGCCGGCGTCGTGGAGGCGATCGGTTCCGACGTCACCCACGTCGAGGTCGGCGACTTCGTCGTCCTCAACTGGCGAGCCGTCTGCGGCGAATGTCGGGCCTGCAAGCGTGGACGCCCGTGGTACTGCTTCAACACCCACAACGCCAGCAAGGCGATGACGCTGACCGACGGCACCGAACTCACCCCCGCCCTGGGCATCGGGGCCTTCATCGAGAAGACCCTCATCCACGAAGGTCAGTGCACCAAGGTCAACCCCGACACCGACCCGGCCGTTGCCGGGCTCCTCGGCTGCGGTGTGATGGCCGGCCTCGGCGCCGCGATGAACACCGGCAACGTCGGCCGCGGCGACTCGGTGGCCGTCATCGGCTGTGGTGGTGTCGGTGACGCGGCGATCGCCGGCGCACGACTTGCCGGTGCCACCACGATCATCGCCATCGACCGGGACGCCTCGAAGTTGGAGTGGGCCAAGGATCTCGGTGCCACTCACACGGTCAACGGCGCCGAGGTCGACGATGTCGTCACCGCCGTGCAGGACCTCACCGATGGCTTCGGCGTTGACGTGGTCGTCGACGCGGTGGGCCGCCCGGAGACCTGGAAGCAGGCGTTCTACCTGCGGGATCTGGCCGGAACCGTGGTCCTGGTCGGGGTGCCGACCCCGGAGATGACCCTGGAGATGCCGCTGGTCGACTTCTTCTCCCGCGGCGGCTCGCTGAAGTCGTCGTGGTACGGCGACTGCCTGCCCGAGCGTGACTTCCCGATGCTCATCGACCTCTACGAGCAGGGTCGGCTGCCGCTGGAGAAGTTCGTCACCGAACGGGTCGGACTCGGCGACGTCGAGGCCGCGTTCTCGGCGATGGAGGCCGGCAAGGTGCTGCGCTCGGTGGTCGAGGTCAAGCAGTGAGCGATCTGCGTATCGACAATGTCGTCACGTCGGGGACCTTCTCGCTCGACGGCGGAACCTGGGATGTCGACAACAACATCTGGCTCGTCGGCAACGACGACGAGGTCGTCATCATCGACGCCGCGCATTCGGCTGCGCCGATCCTGGCGGCGGTCGGCGACCGCACGGTCAAGGCGATCGTACTCACCCACGGCCACAACGACCACGTGACCGTGGCACCGGAACTGTCCAAGGAGACCGGCGCGCCGATCCTGCTGCATCCCGGTGACGACATGCTGTGGAACGACACCCATCCCGACGTCGAGCACGAGGACCTGTCCGACGGGCAGCAGATCGAGGTCGCGGGGACGACGTTGACGGTGATCAACACGCCCGGGCATTCGCCGGGGTCGTCGGTGATTTACGTCCCCGAGGCCGGTGTGCTGTTCAGCGGTGACACCCTGTTCCAGGGTGGACCCGGGGCGACGGGTCGGTCGTTCTCGAGCTTCCCGACGATCATCGAATCGATCCGCGACAAGATCTTCGTCCTCGATCCCGAAACCAAGGTCTACACCGGGCACGGAGACGGCACCACGATCGCGGAGGAGGCTCCGCACCTGGAGGAATGGATCAAGCGGGGGAGCTGACGGCGGTCGATCCGCTCCCCGTGAGGTGGCTCACAGTTACCTCACAGCTATTGGTTGATCCCGCAAGCATTGCAATAGTTAGGCAATGCTTACCTCACTTGATAAGGCTGCGCCCTGCGCGATCGGGATCTTCCGGATCGTCGTCGGCTTCCTGTTCTTCTGCCACGGCACGTCGACGCTGTTCGCCTGGCCGGTCGCGCCCTACGGCGGTTCCACCGCCGCGTTCGGGGCGTGGCCGTCCTGGTGGGCGGCGGCGATTCAACTCGTCGGCGGGTTGGCGATCATGCTGGGCGTCGGAACACGGATCGCCGCATTCATCGGTTCCGGGTCGATGGCCGTGGCCTACTTCTGGAAGCATCTCGGCGACGGGATGCTCCCGATTCAGAACGACGGCGACTCGGCGGCACTGTTCTGCTGGTCGCTGCTGCTGCTCGTCTTCCTCGGTTCCGGTCGGTTGGCGCTGGAATCGGTGCTGTTCCGCAATGCCGGTGATCGAGTGCCGGGTTCGTCGGTGCAGCAGGTGCCGTCGGTCGCGAACTGACGATCTGCTCGCCCGTCCTCAGTCATGGCACCGAGTACCGACATTCGCTGACCTGGGATTTTCGGTCCGGTCTACTGTGCCGAATGACTGAGGACGGGCGAGGGGTGGTCGGGTCCGCCGTCTGTCATCGATTCCGGTTAATGGTGTGGCGAACTGCCGCGAGGTTGGTGTCAACCCCGAAAACCGAAGCGCGAGTTCAGTTCTGACGCCGCGGCGGTGACCTGGGCGGCGATGTCCGCGGCATGGTCGGGGTCGACACGGTACCGCGGCCCGGACACGCTCAACGCCGAGATCACCGCACCGGTCTGATCACGGATCGGCGCGGCGATCGCGACCAGGCCGACCTCGAGTTCCTCGTCGGCGATGGCCCACCCGCGCTCGCGGACCTGCGCCAGATCGGTCAGGAGTGCCTCGATGTCGGTGATCGTGTGATCGGTGTAGCGGGTGAGGCCGCCGGCGAACAGTTCGCGGATCTCGTTGTCGGACAGGGCACTCAGTAGCACCTTGCCCGACGACGTGGCATGCGCCGGCGAGGTCTGACCCACCCACGTCTGCAGGGCGACACTCGAGGTGCCCTGTGCCTCAACGATGTTGACCGCCTGATTGCCGCCGAGGACGGCGAGGTTGGTGGTCTCGCCGAACTCGCCGGCCAGCTTCTCGCAGATCTCCTGCCCCTGCTTGGACAGATCGAGTGAGGCGTTGGTCGAACTGGCCAGGCGTACCACGGTGAAACCGATGCGGTACTTGCGGCTACCGGGTTCGGGTTCGACGAAGCCGCGGGACTCCAGGGATCCCACGATGCGTGACACCGTCGACTTGTGGACCCCGAGTTCGGCGGCGAGTTCGGTGATGCCCGCCGACCCCATCGCACCGATGAGTTCCAGAACGGCCAGCGCACGGTCGACGGATTGGACGGCTCCGGACGGGGTGGCTCCGGACGGGGCGGGGGCGGCCTCGTCGCCGGTCCTGTTCTCCTGCGTGGCCATGATGGTGCCCACTGTAGACGACCGCGGCGGCACCCCCGGGAACGCGCCCGCGCCGTTGCGGGTGCGTGGTGGGTGGGCCAGCGTCATGGGGTCTCCGCGGACGTCACGGTCTCCGCCACGGCGACGACCTCGTCGTCGACGACGGTCACCACGTCCATCTCGCCGGTGGCGATCGACTCGGCCTGCCGGCGGACGTGCTCGTCGACCTGCTCGGTGAGTTGGGTCCGGGCCACGATCAGCGGGTCGCGCCGCAGGTCGAGGTAGAGCGACACACACATCCCGATCATCACGATGAGGAACGGCAACGCCGCGATGATCGCCATCTGTTTGATGCCGTTGAGGCCGTCGTCGCCGCTGATCGCCAGCAGCAGGGCGGCCACCGCGCCGGTCACCGTGCCCCAGAAGATGGTGACCGCGCGGGTCGGCTCGTGCGCCCCGCGTTCGCTCAGTGTCCCCATCACCAGAGACGCGGAGTCGGCGCCGGAGACGAAGAAGATCGCGACGAGGATCATCACCAACGCCGAGGCGATCCCGGTCCACGGCAGGTGCGACAGCACGTCGAAGAGGGTGTCCTCGCTGGCGGCGGTGGCGGCGTTGAATCCCAGGACGCCGGTCATCTGTTCACGGATGGCGGTGCCACCGAAGATCGCGAACCACACCAGAGAGACCGCCGTCGGCACCACCATCACGCCGACGACGAACTCGCGGATGGTGCGGCCCTTGGAGATCTTCGCCAGGAACATCCCGACGAACGGGGTCCATGACACCCACCACGCCCAGTAGAAGATCGTCCAGCTCGACAACCAGGCCGCACCGTCGGCGTCCACGGTGGCCGACGATCGTGCCGAGAACGCGGTGATGTCGTTGGCGTAGGCGCCCAGGGTGGTGGGCAGCACGTTGAGGATGAAGACGGTCGGGCCGACGACGAAGACGAAGACGGCCAGGATCACCGCGAGGACCATGTTCGTATTCGACAGCCACTGAATGCCTTTGGAGATGCCGGAGACGGCCGAGGCGACGAAGCAGGCGGTGAGGATGGCGATGATCGCCACCAGCAGCATCGTCGACGGCTCGTCGACCCAGCCGATCTTGCTCAGGCCCGAGCCGATCTGCAGGGCACCGAGTCCCAACGACGCGACGGTGCCGAACAGGGTCGCGAAGATCGCCAGGATGTCGATGAGTTTGCCGACCGGCCCGTTGGTGGAACCGCCGAGCAGCGGGGCGAACACCGCGCTCATCAGTTGGGTGCGGCCGAGGCGGTAGGTGCTGTAGGCGATGGCCAGGCCGACGACGGCGTACATCGCCCACGGGTGAAATCCCCAGTGGAACATCGTGGTCGCCATCGCCACGCCGATGTCGTTGACGTCGGTGTTGGGTGGCGCCTCGACGTAGTGGAACAGCGGTTCGTAGGCGCCGAAGAACATCAGGCCGATGCCCATTCCGGCGCTGAACATCATCGCGATCCAGCTGATGGTGCGGTACTCGGGTTTCTCGCCGTCCTTCCCGAGCGGGATGCGGCCGTACCTGCTGACGGCCAACCAGACCGCGAAGATCACGAAACCGGTTGCGGCGAGGACGAATAGCCACCCCAGGTTGGCGGTGATCCAGGCCAGCACGGTGGCGCCGACCGACGCCAGGTTGTCCGGTGCGAGCAGACCCCAGATGAGGAATCCGACGACGAGGGCGGCGGTGACACCGAAGACGGTCGGGTCCAGTTGTGGTCGGGTGATCGACCGGAATCGCCCGGTGATCGGTTGGTCGGTGCCGACGGGTTTCGTCATGGGTTGTCCTACTTCCGGATTCGATTCATCTGGGGATCGACGACCGGGTCGGCGGTGACGACGGCCTCGTAGGTGTGCTGTAGGTAGGCGACCCGGACGGTGGTGCCGTCGGCGGTGTCGGTGGGCAGCCACGCGTAGGCCAGGCATGCGCCGACGGTGGGTGACCAGCCCGCGCTGGTGACGTAGCCGCGGACGGTGCCGTCGACGCTGACCGGTTCCTTGCCGAGGACCACGGCGGCGGGGTCGGTGAACGCGATGGTACGCAGGGTAACCGACGATTGCCGTTCGGCGAGTGCTTCTTTGCCGATGAAGTCGTCCTTGGTCATCCGCACCGCGAAGCCCAGACCGGCGGCGTCGGGGGTGTGCTCGGTGGTCATGTCGGTGCCCGCCGACCGGTAACCCTTCTCGATGCGCAGCGCGTTGAACGCGATACGGCCGGCCGGGATGATCTGCTGGTCGGCGCCGGCGGTCATCAGCAGATCCCACAGGCCGCGTCCGTACTCGGCGTCGGTGTAGATCTCCCAACCCAATTCGCCGACGTAGGACACGCGCATCAGCGTCACCGGGATCGATCCGATGGTCGTGGCCACGCAGCGGAAGTACTTCAGTCCGTCATTGGTGAGGTCGGTGGGGGTGTGTGGTGCCAGGACGTCGCGGGCGAGTGGTCCCCACAGACCCAGACAGCAGGTGGCGCCGGTGATGTCGCGCAGGGTGACGGTGCCGTCGGCGGGGAGGTGCCGGCTGATCCAGTCGAAGTCGATGGGGCCGTTGGCGCCGATCTGGAACACGTCCTCGGCGAGGCGCGCGACGGTGAGATCCGAACGCACACCGCCATTCTCGTCGAGCATCAGGGTGTAGGTGGCCGATCCGACCGACTTCGCGAGGTTGTTGGTGGTCAGCCGCTGCAACAGTTCCAGCGCACCGGGCCCGGCGAGTTCGTAGCGCGTCAGCGGTGTCATGTCGTACAGGGCGACGTGACTGCGGGTGTGCAGTGCCTCGGCGACCGAGATCGGCGACCAGTGCCGCGCCGACCACGAATCCCGTTGCGGGATCGTCACTCCGTCGGCGACGAGCGCGTCCAGCACATGCCGGTTCGACTCGAACCAGGCCGGACGCTCCCACAGGCCGGCCTCCCAGAACTCGGCGCCGAGCGCGGCCTGGCGATCGTAGAACGGGCTGGTGCGGACCTGCCGGGGTGCCTTGCGCTGGTCGTGCGGGTGGATGACGTCGTAGACCTCGACGAAGGACTGGGAGCTGGTGGTGAGGATGAAATCGTCGGTGAGGGCGGCCGTTTCGAAGCGGTACAGGTCGAACTCGTGGGTGTCGACCGAGGGGGTGCCGTCGACCAGCGTCTCGGCCAGGGTGCGGGCGATGCCTGCGGAGTGGGTGACCCACACGGCTTCGGCGACCCAGAATCCGGACAGGTCGCGGTGCTCACCGACCACCGAGTGCCCGTCGGGTGTGAAGGAGAAGATGCCGTTGAAACCCTCGTCGACCTTGCCGGTGGCCAGTTCCGGGATGAGGCGGGTGGTCTGCTCCCACGCCTCGGCGAAGTCGTCGGGGGTGAACATCAGCTTCGACGGCATCTCGTCGAGGGAGATCGTCGAATCGTAGTCGAGGGCAGTCACATCCGACGGCATCGGACGATGACCGTAGTAGCCGATGCCGAGGCGGTCGCCGTGTTCGCGGTAGTAGAGGTCGTGATCCTGGTGACGCAGGATGGGCAGGGACGCCTCGGCGAGTGCGGAGTTGACGCCCGCACGGGATTCCAGCGGTGTGGTGTAGGCGTACTGGTGGGCCATCGGTACCAGCGGGATCGTCAAACCGACACGCCGCCCGAACTCCTTGCCCCAGAATCCGGTGCAGCACACCACGATGTCGGCGCCGACGACGCCGGTGGCGGTACGCACGCCCCGCACCTCGCCGTTCTCCTCGACGACGTCGATGACCTCCTGATGCCCGACGAAGCGGGCACCGCGGCTTGCGGCGCGGGTGGCCTGGGCCTCGACGGCGCGCATCGCCTTGGCCAGGCCGTCACGCGGGGTGAACAGGCCGCCGACGATCAGGTCGGGGTCGAGGAGCGGGTACTTCGCGGCGCACTGCTCGGGCGTGAGCAGTTCGTGGTCGACGCCGCGGGAGGCGGCCCAACCCGCCTTGCGGTGCAGGTCGCCCCACCGGACGTCGGTGGTGGCGACCTCGAGTCCGCCGACGTGGTTGAAACACCACCCGTCGGGGTGTTCGAGCGCGGAGAACTTCTCGCAGGTGTAGGAGGCGAGTTCGGTCATCGTCTTCGACGGGTTGGTGGCGAAGACGAGACCCGGTGCGTGCGAGGTCGATCCGCCGGTGGCGAAGAGGGGGCCGCGGTCGAGGACGGTGACGTCGGTCCAGCCGCGCGCGGTGAGTTCGTCGGCGAGGGAGGTACCGACGATGCCGGCGCCGACGATCACGACTTTCGGTGTGCTCATGGGAGGGCTTTCTGGTGGGGTGGGGTGGTCGTGTTGCGGTGGTCTCCGCCGCGTTGAGCTCCGTCGAAACGACTCGCCGCTCGCCCCAACCGCCGGTCGAGCCGGTGAGGAGCGCAAGCGACGAGCCGTGTCGAGACCCCCTTCCGCCGGTCGAGCCGGTGAGGAGCGCTAGCGACGAGCCGTGTCGAGACCCGGTGAGGTGAGGCTGGAACCCGCCACGCCCCATTCATGCCGTTCAACTGAACACCACCGTGCTGGTGCCGTTCATGAGGACCCGGTTCTCGCTGTGCCAGCGCACCGCCCGGGACAGCGCCAGGGCTTCGGCGTCGCTGCCGACGGTGGCGAGGCGCCGGGGATCGTGGGTGTGATCGATGCGGATCACCTCCTGCTCGATGATGGGTCCCTCGTCGAGGTCGGGCGTCACGTAATGCGCTGTGGCGCCGACGTATTTGACGCCGCGCTGATGTGCCTGGTGATACGGCTTGGCGCCCTTGAACCCTGGGAGGAAGGAGTGGTGGATGTTGATGGCGCGGCCACGCAGGGCGGTGCAGGTCTCGTCGGAGAGGATCTGCATGTAGCGGGCGAGTACCACCAGGTCGGCGTCGTGGGTGTCGGTGAGTTCCAGGAGCCGGGACTCGGCCTGCGCCTTGGTGTCCGGGGTGACCGGCACATGATGGAACGGAAGGCCGGCCGAGGTGGCCATCGGTTCGAGGTCGGTGTGATTGGAGACCACGGCGACGAGGTCACCGCCGAGGGTGCCGGCCCGCCACCGGAAGATGAGGTCGTTGAGGCAGTGACCGAGCTTGGAGACCATCACCAGGATACGTTGCGGTGACTGGTCGTTGATCTCGAACTCGGCGTCGATGCCGGCGGCGAGGTGATCGAAGGCGCGGGTCATGTCCGCCGCGCTGGACTCCCGGGCGGAGGCGAATTCCGTTCGGACGAACAGGGTGTGGGTGACCGGGTCGTCGTACTGCCGGTGATCGAGGACTTCGCACCCGTGACTGTAGAGGAACGACGAGACGGCGTGCATGATGCCGCTGCGCGACGGGCAACGCAGGGTGAGGGTGAAGGTGGTGGTCATGAGCGTGCGCTTTCCGGGCTGGTCACGTACTCCACCGACGCGTCGACGAGCCAGTGCGCGAGGTAGTCGGCGAACGACGAGCGGACGAACACCGCGAACTGCGGATCGGTCTCCTCGTCGCCGGTGCCGTTGCGGTGCAGAATGATTCCGGCCTGCGCGAGGAGCGTCTGCGCGGCCTCGTCCGGTCCGAAGGACTGCGGATGCAGATCGATGGCGCAGCCGTGGGCGAGGATGGTGGTGGCGAACGGGCCGCCCAGGAGGAGCCGGGTGCGCTGGCCGGTGGCGTCCATCAGGTACACGCCGGTGGCGTCGGTGAGCCTCGACGCGACCTCGGCGAGGTAGTCGTGGCCGGTGACGCCGGGACGACACAGCAACCATTCGTCCGGTCCGAGCCAGATCGCGCTCTCGTCGTCGGCGCGACGTACCTGGCATGCGGCGGGAAGGTCGAGCTGGGCGATCGCGGTGACGTCGGTGGTCCGCACGATGACCTGCGCGACCGGCGATTCCGCGAGGAGGATGGCCGGGGCAAGGGCGGAGAATCTGTCGCGCCACCGTGTGAGTGGCGAAACCGGTTGCAGGGGTGCAGAAGTGGCGTCAGCCATCGCGTCGGGCTCCTTCGGGATCGACGAAAACTGGTGAGGTGACCTCGACCTCGATCAGGCGGTCCCCGACGGGAACGTCGAGGCGGGTGCCGATCACGTCGCGACCTCCCTTGACGAGGGCGAGGGCGAACGGCCGGCCAAGCTCGGCGCTGAGGTAACCGGAGGTGACGTGGCCGAGCATGGGTACCGGCGGTGGCGGCAGGAGGCGGTCGGCGCAGTGCGCGATGATCTGCGATCCCTCGGGGAGCTTCGTCTGTCCGTCCACGGGGAGCAGTCCGATCAGGTGCTTGCGCAATGGGTCCTGATTGGACGGCCGGGAGAAGGAGCGTTTGCCGATGAAGTCGGGCTTCTTCTTCGACACCACCCACCCCATACCCAGATCGTGGGGAGTGACCGTGCCGTCGGTGTCCTGCCCGATGATCGGATAGCCCTTCTCCGCGCGCAGCACGTGCATGGTCTCGGTGCCGTACGGGGTGATGCCGTGCGGTTCGCCTGCGTCGATCAGGGCACGCCAGAGCACCTCGGCGTACTCGGCGGCGACGTTGACCTCGTAGGCGAGTTCACCGGAGAAGCTGACCCGGCCGATCCGTACCGGGACGCCCCGGTATGTGGTGTCGCGCCAGTCCATGAAGGCGAAGGCCTCGTTGGTGACGTCGAGGTCGTCGAAGACCGCGCCGACGACGTCGCGGGAACGTGGCCCGACGACGGGGAAGGTCGCGACATGATCGGTCAGCGAGGTGGTGAACACCTGCAGATGCGGCCATTCGGTCTGATGCCACTCCTCCATCCAGTCCAGGATGGCCGCGGCGTTGCCGGTCGTGGTGTAGACGGTGTAGCGGTCCTCGGCGATCCGCATCACGGTGCCGTCGTCCTTCACCATGCCGTCGGGTCCGCACATCACGCCGTAGCGGATCTTGCCGACCTTCAGGCTGCTCATCAGGTTGGTGTAGAGCATGTCGAGGAAGGCGGGTGCGTCGGGGCCGGCGACGTCGATGACGCCGAGGGTGGAACCGTCGAGGATGCCGACACCGGAACGGACGGCGGCACATTCACGCAGCACGGCGGTGTCCATGTCCTCGCCCCCGCGCGGATAGAAGCGGGGCCGCTTCCACGCTCCGACGTCCTCGAAGACCGCGCCGCGGTCCACATGCCACTCGTGCAGCGGCGTGCGCCGGATCGGATCGTAGAGGTCACCGCGGTCGCGGCCGGCCAGCGGGGCGAAGGACACCGGCGTGTAGGGCGGGCGGAACGTGGTGGTGCGGGCGTCGGAGACGTCGATGCCGAGGAGTTCGGCGACGATGCCGGAGGCCACGATGCCGGAGGTCTTCCCCTGATCGTGGGCGGTACCAATGGTGGTGTAGCGCTTGACATGTTCGACCGAGGCCATCCCGGCCCCGACGGCGCGTTCGACGTCGGCGACGGTGGCGTCGCGTTGCAGATCGACGAACGAGATCGTGGGGTCGGCCTCGGGGACACGCCAGTAGGTGGCCGTGGCCGCGGGGGTGCGGTCGACGGTACGGGGAACGACCCGCAACTCCGGAAGCGGAATCCGAAGCGAGCGTAGGGCGGCGAGGCCGGCGCGACGACCGTCGGTGAGGCACGACCCGATCGTGAGCAAACCGGCTGCAGCACCCGCGATCTCGACGCCGGGCACCGAGCCCGTCGGCAGGAAGGCGGCCGCGGCGTCGTCGAAGGCGATGGTTCCGCGCAGCTGACTCCACAGGTGAGCGGCCGGATTCCAGCCGCCGGAGACCAACACGGTGTCGCAGTCGAGGCGGGTGCCGTCGCGGAGTTCGACACCGCTGACATGGTCGGTACCCAGCGCGGAGGTCACGGCGTCGCCGGTGCGGATGGTGATGCCGAGGCGGGAAGCGGTGTCGTGCAGATCATCGGACACCTGGGCCCGGACGTCGACGATGGCGGCGATGGTGGCGCCCGCCTCGGCCAGTGCGAAGGCGTCCGCGTAGGCGGCGTCGCCCGCGGTGAACACGACGGCGCGGTGTCCGACCAGCACGCCGTGGCGGTGCAGATAGTCGGCGGCGGCGCCGGCGAGCATGACGCCGGGAAGATCGTTGTCGGCGAACACGATCGGACGTTCATGGGCACCGGCAGCGACGACGATGCGGCGGGCCCGGATGCGGTGGATGCGTTGGCGGGATATCTGCGGGGCGTCGTCGGCACGCTGCAGGTGGTCGGTGCGGCGCTCGACCGCGAGGATGAAACCGTCGTCGTAGGCGCCGAAGGCGGTGGTGCGCTGCAGGCGGGTGACGGTGGGTAGTGCATCGAGTTCGGCGAGAGCGTCGGCCACCCACGGTGCGGCGGGGGTCACGCCGCCGGCCTCGGGGCGTTCGTCGACGAGCATGACGCGTGCTCCGGCGCGGCCGGCCATGAGTGCCGCCATCAGACCGGCGGCACCCGCGCCGACGACGAGCACGTCCGGATGGTGGTGCAGGGAATCGTAACGGGCGGTGTCGATGTCGGCGGAGAGCTTGCCCCATCCGGGGACACCGTGCGCCACCAGTCCGGGGCACAGTTCGACGGTGGTGGCGGGCACCATCGGTTCGCTGTACGGGGCGTCGATGCCGACCTGTGCGGTGGCGTCCTCGGACCAGGAACCGGTGACGCCGCGGACGCGTCCGAGGTTGACGCTGCTGGTGATGGTGTGAATACCGTTGGCGAGCAACGCGGAGGCGAGGGTGTCGCCGGCGTATCCGGAGTAGGTGACGCCGTCGAAGACGAAGTCGATCGGCCGGGTGCGGTCGATGCGCCCGCCGGTGGGGGTGCGCATGCCGGTGAGTGAGCGGGTCATGAGTGGGCCTCGGGGCTGGTGGCTGATGCGGTGGGGCTGCTGGTGAAGGCGTAGGTCACGGTGTCGCGGGTGATGGTGAACCATTGGCGGCATCCGGCACTGTGGCACCAGCGTTCGGCGAGTGCACCTTTCGGGTTGGGGCGGTAGAAGAGGTAGGCACCCCAGTCGGTGTCGTCGAGGGACTCCGGCTGTGCCGGGTAGGCGATACCGGCGGCGGCACCGTAGTGGAATTCGGTCTCTTCACGCGGCCCGCAGTGGGGGCAGGGGATCATTTGCATGAGGTTCTCCGGGCTGGGATGGGCTGAGGGAGTTGGCTAGTGGGCGACCGCTGCGGCGCCGTGTTCGTCGATGAGTTCGCCGGTGGTGAACCGTTCGATGGTGAACGGGGCGTTGATCGGATGCGGCGTGCCGGTGGCGATGGTGTGGGCCAGGCACCAGCCGACCGCCGGTGTGGCCTTGAAACCTCCGGTGCCCCAGCCACAGTTGACGAACAGGTTGTCGTACGGGGTGGCGCCGAGGATGGGGGAGGCGTCGGGGGTGACGTCGACGATGCCGCCCCAGGTGCGGAGCAGTCGGGCGCGGGCGAAGATCGGGAAGAGTTCCACGGCCGCGGCCATCTGCCGTTCGATGATGTGGAAGGCGCCGCGCTGGCCGTAACCGTTGTAGGAGTCGACGCCTGCGCCCATCACCAGCTCACCCTTGTGGGCCTGGGACACGTAGACGTGCACCGCATTCGACATGACGACCGTCGGGTGGATGGGCTCGAGGAGTTCGGAGACAAGGGCCTGCAGCGGGTGACTTTGCAGGGGGAGGCCGAAGCCGAGTTGGTCGGTGAGGGTGGAGGTGTGGCCGGCGGCGCAGAGTGCGACGGTGCCCGCGCCGATGCGTCCGCGGGTGGTGTTGACGGCGGTGACGGTGCCGTCGGTGGTTTCGAAGCCGGTGACCTCGCAGTTCTGGATGATGTCGATGCCGGCGTCACTGGCGCTGCGGGCGAAACCCCAGGCGACCCAGTCGTGTTTGGCGATCCCGCCGCGGGGCTGGAAGGTGGCACCCATCACCGGGTAGCGGATGCTGTCGGCGGTGTTGACGATGGGGCAGACCTCGGCGACCTGTTTGGGATCGAGCCATTCGGCGTCGATTCCGTTGAGCCGGTTGGCCTCGACGCGACGGATGGAGTCGCGGACGTCCTGTTCGGTGTGGGCGAGGTTGAGTACGCCGCGCTGGCTGAACAGGATCGGGTAGCCGAGTTCGTTCTCGAGTCCCTCCCACAGTTTCAGGGAGTGCTCGTAGATCCCGGCGCTCTCGTCCCACAGGTAGTTGGACCGGATGAGGGTGGTGTTGCGGGCCATGTTGCCGCCGGCCAGCCAACCACGTTCCAGCACGGCGACATTGGTGATGCCGTGATTGCGGGCCAGGTAGTGGGCGGTGGCCAGGCCGTGTCCGCCGCCACCGACGATGACGACGTCGTAGCTGGGTCGGGGATCGGGGTTGCGCCAGAGGAAGTCGGGGTGCTCGGGGAGGTCGGCGCCGGGAGCGGAGCGAGCGGGCCGGGTGGGTGCGGCGCCGGGAGCGGAGCGAGCGGGCCGGATGGGTGCGGCGCCGGGAGCGGAGCGAGCGGGCCGGGTCTGCTGGGTCTGCTGGGTGTTCATGGTGTGGTCCTCAGTAGTCGATCACGACGGGGGAGATGGGTTCGGAGCAGCAGAGCAGGATCTTCCCCTGTTCGATTTCGCGTCGGCGGATGCCGCCCTGGTGGTTCATGACGACGTCGCCGGAGACCTTGGTGACCTTGCAGGAGCCGCAGAGGCCGACGCCGCAGGAGGAGGGAAGGGTGACGCCTGCGGCGGCCGCGGCGGCCAGGATGGTGCTTCCGGCGGTGACGGTGACGCGGCGGGCGCGTCGGGTGAAGTCGACGGTGACTCCGTCGGCGTCGTCGGCGCCGGGGGTGGGGAGGACGAAGCCGAAACTCTCCTCGTGGATGTGGGCGAGACTCGCCCCGGAGGCGACGAGTGCGGAGCGTACGCCGCTGCGGAATTGCCCAGGGCCGCAGAGGAAGACCTCGCGGGCGGCGAGGTCGGGGCACATCCGCAGGAGGGTGTCGGCGTCGAGTCGGCCGCGGTGCCCGGACCAGGCGGCGGTGGTGTCGTCGTTGGAGAGGCGGGTGAGGGCGAAGGCGACGTCGAGGCCGGGGTGGGCGATGGACAGTTCTTCGAGTTCGGCGCGGAACGGGATGTCGTCGAGGGTGCGGGCGCTGTGGATGAAGACGATGTCGGTTTCGTCGCCGGAGCGGTAGGGGTGATCGGTGGTGGGGTCGGTGGCGGCGCGCACCATCGACATGACGGGGGTGATGCCGCTGCCCGCGGAGATGAACAGGTAGCGTTGTGCGCCTTTGCCCATGTAGCTGAACCGGCCGACGGGGCCGCTGGCGGTCATGGTCATTCCGGGGGTCATGTTGTCGTGCAACCAGTTCGACACGTGCCCGCCGGCTTTGCGTTTGACGGAGATGGACAGGGTGTCGGGTCGGGTGGGGGGTGAGGAGATGCTGTAGCAGCGTTGGACGGTCCGGCCGTCGATGGTGACGGCGATGGTCAGGAATTGGCCGGGGTTGAACACGAAGGTGTGGGGTTCGACCGTGCGGAAGGTGAAGGTGGCCATGTCTCGGGTCAGGGGGACGCGGTCGATGCAGATCAGCAGGTGCTCACGCATCAGGCGCTCTCCGCGATGCCGGTAACCGGTTGGGGGAGTCCGAGATTGGTGCGCAGGGTGGTGATGTACCAGTTGATGAAGGCTTCGACCTGGAACTCCGACGGTCCGTAGGGGCCGGGTACGTAGGCGGGGTCGGCGATGCCCTGGTGGGCGAGGGCGACGAGGTCGGCGTCCTGCTGGTTGGTGATCTCCCAGACGCTGGTGAGGTGGTCGAGGTCGTAGTCGACGCCTTCGACGGCGTCAGCGTGGACCAGCCAGGTGGTGCGGACGAGGGTGTGGTCGGGTGCCACGGGGATCACCGAGAACAGCAGTGCGTGGTCGCTGGTGATGTGTAACCACATGTTGGGCTGCAGGTGCATCGAGAGTCGGCCGAGCCGGCGGTCCGGGAGATCGTCGGTGAGGGGGCGGGTGCAGGCGATGGTGCCGTCGAGGGTGAACGATTCGCCGGCGAGGTCCATCGCTTCGCGTTCGATGTGGAAACCGGTTGGGCGCGTGTCGAGTTGCTGGATTCTCGGGTAGGGAAGTCCGAGTCGGTCCCATGTCTGGATCATCTCGGCGGTGGCCTGGCGGTAGCGTTCGGTGACCGGTCCGAGGCGGTCGGGGACGGCGTCGGTGTCGCTGTATCCCCAGACGGGGAAGAAGACGTTGAGCAGTTCGGGGTGGCCGCCGCAGTGGTAGCACTCGCGGTTGTTCTCCATGGCGAGTTTCCAGTTGCCGTTCTCGATGAGGTCGGTCTGCTCGGCGACCTTGGCCTCGGCGATCCGGTGGGGGGCGAGGTAGGGCTCGACGATGGCTGCGACGTCGTCGATGTCGGTGGGCGGTTGCTCGGCGAGGCAGATGAAGACGAGGCCGGCGATGACGCGGACCGCCACGGATCGGAGGGAGAAGCAGGTCTTGTCGAACTCGGGGGCCTGGGCGTCGGCGAACATCAGCCGCCCGTCCATGCCGTAGGTCCACGAGTGGTAGGCGCAGACGATGGTTCCGGTGGAGCCGTTGGGGTCGGTGAGCAGGCGCGCACCGCGGTGGCGACAGACGTTGTGGTGGGCGCGGACCACGTCGTTGTCGTCCCGGGTCACGATCACCGAGCGGCGGCCGAAGTTGATGGTGACGTAGTCGCCGGGTTCGGCGATCTCTGCCTCGGCGGCGACGAAGATCCATTGTTTGGAGAAGATCTCGTCGATGTCGCGGTCGAAGAACTCCGGTGAGGTGTAGAACGCGGCGGGCAGACTCTCGTCGGCGACACGTCCGACGATCAGGTCACGGGTGTCGGGGTCGAGAGAGTCGGCGGGTGTTGCCCGGTCGGCGGAGCCGGCGATGAAGTGTGCGGTCATCGGCGTGGAAAGCCTCTCTTGGCCAGCGTATTTCGCATGTGGTGATGTGTGATGTGGCCACAACCGGATCGTCGGCGACCGGATGTGTGGAGTGACTCTCGAGCGGAGAATCTATGTTGCGTAGTGCGCAACGCTGCGCACGATATGCAACAAGTGTGGGGGTTGGGGCTTGCGATGTCAACCGCGGTGTGTCACCTTTTTGGTGGGAGCCGACGCAGCGACGACGGAGTTCCCGACGACAACGACACCTCGCATCAGGCGAGGTCATATGCCATCGAGTGCGCGGGAGCTGTCGCCACGCGCGCAGCCGACGGAGCAACCACCCACGTTGTTATCCGTCCCGTTCAGGTCCCCGACGAAGCAGGAGTTGCGTCGTCGGAGTTCCCTACCACCGCCATCCGCCCTGTTTGGAGATGTGACGTCCATGTGTGTCAGTGTTTTCGATCTGTACTCGGTGGGGATAGGACCGTCGAGTTCGCACACGGTGGGTCCGATGCGGGCGGCGGCGCGGTTTGTTGCCGAGGTCGCCGAGCGTGGCCTGCTCCTCGAGTTGGCCGATGTCGAGGTGGACCTGTTCGGGTCGTTGGCCGCGACCGGCGCGGGCCACGGGACGTTCACCGCGGTGCTTCTGGGGTTGGAGGGTCACCGACCCGAGTCGATCACCTCCGAGGTCAAGGATCACGCGCTGGCCCGCATCGCCGCGACGGGTCGCGTGCTGGTCGCGGGGTCGGTCGACCTGCCGTTCACCGTGGCGGACATCGGACTTCACGGTGACCGATGCCTGCCACGCCATCCCAACGCCATGGAGTTGCGGGCACTCGGTGCGGATGGCGATGTGTTGGCTCGGGAGGTGTTCTACTCGGTCGGGGGTGGATTCGTTCTCGCCGAGAGCGATTCGGACATCGGCGCCGGCGCCGGCGAACCGGAGTACGCGTACCGCAGTGCCGAGGAACTGTTGGACATCTGCACCCGGGAGCACCTGGCCATCAGCGAGGTGGTCTGGGCCAACGAGGCACGGGACCGTTCCGCCGACGATGTGTACGCGGGCCTCCTGGATATCGCTGCGGTGATGGACGACTGCGTCGAACGTGGAATGCGCACGCACGGAACGTTGCCCGGCGGACTTCGTGTGGCACGACGTGCGCGGCACTGGCACGATCGGCTCGTCGCCGACGATCCATGCAGATCGGCCGAGTTCGCCGAGGACTGGGTGAACCTGGTGGCGCTTGCCGTGAACGAGGAGAATGCGGCCGGTGGGCGGGTGGTCACCGCGCCGACGAACGGTGCGGCCGGGATCATTCCGGCGGTCCTGCACTATGCGCGCAACTACACGAAGGCCGGACGAGGCGATCGTGACGATGTGACCGTTCGATTTCTGCTGACGGCCGGGGCGATCGGTGGGCTGATCAAGGAGCGGGCCTCGATATCCGGAGCCGACGTGGGCTGTCAGGGGGAGGTCGGGTCGGCGGCCGCCATGGCCGCCGCCGGGCTCGCCGAAGTGCTCGGTGGCACGCCCGCCCAGGTGGAGAACGCGGCCGAGATCGCGATGGAACACAGCCTCGGCCTGACCTGCGATCCGATCGGTGGTTTGGTGCAGATCCCGTGCATCGAACGCAATGCGATCTCCGCCGGAAAGGCGATCAGTGCGGCGCGAATGGCGTTGCGCGGAAACGGCAGTCATCACGTCAGCCTGGACCAGGTGATCGCCACCATGCGCGCCACCGGTCACGACATGCATGCCAAGTACAAGGAAACCGCCACGGGCGGATTGGCCATCCACGTGCCGTTGAGTGTGGTCGAATGCTAGGTGCCGCACGTTCCGCACCGCCGATGAGGCAGCCGTCGAACATGCGACACCTGTTGGTGCCGTAAAGAGTTCACTGTGGAGTTGTCAAGGAACAGATGCGGTCCCGGCCAGAGCCGGGTGCGGGTTGGTTGGTCTGTTATCTATCTGTGGGCTTGATCGGGCGCTGGTAGTTCCCTTATCCAGCTGCTCGATGCGAGCCCCTATCTCGCCGGTCGATCCCTTGCCCCGCGGCCTACCCCGCCGGTCGTGTCCCCATCCGCCGGTCGAGCCGGACGGAGCGCTAGCCGCCGCGTTGAGCTCCGTCGAAACGAAGTCCGTGTCGAGACCTCTTTCGCCGACGCTGGAACCCGAATTATCATGCCGCACCCGGCAATCCATCCAACGTCATGGTCCTGCGGTGATAGGACCGCAACCATCGTCGTTGCGGGTCAACCGTTTCCGGTGGGATCAACCAGGGGTGGTGGTCGGCTCCCATGACGACGTCCCATCCGTTATGGTGGACGTCGTCATGACATGCCGTGCAGAGCAAAGCGCCGTTCTCCAAACAGGTTTCGCCGCCGTCGATCCAGTGGACGATGTGGTGCGCCTGGGTTCGTGAGGGCGGCGCTCCACACTTGATGCACCCTTTGTCGCGGTGCGCCAGGGCTCGTCGTTGGGCCCGGTTGAACAGTCGGATGGTGCGTCCGAGTGACAGTGGTACTTCGTCTGTGCTGACGATCATGACGCCGACGGTGGCGTCGCAGCAGAGTTTTCGGGCGGTGGCTTCGGTGACCGATCCCATGAACTGCAGCGACGCCAATGATGGTGTGCCGGTGGGGATGGTGAGGTTGACCAGTTCGGTGGGCATGCGTGGTCCGTCGTCGCTGTGTTCGCCTGCGGCAGCGCGGGCGGCGGTGTCGAGGATGATCTCCAAAGCGTCGGCTCGCATCTGACCTGCGGTGCGCGGATCGCGGGATCCGTCGGGTTGGGGTCGTGGCGCTGACAGTACTTCGATCGCGGTCCTCAGTTTCTCCCCGAGTACGGCATGGAGGTCGCCGGTGACGGTGAGGCGTCCGTCATCGGAATCGTGGAAGTCCAGGGTGTTGATGGAACGGTCCTCAGCGGCGGGTAGACCGTCGGTGTCGTCGGCCTGCTGATTTCCTCGGCTTTTTGCGTAGTCACGGATTTCGGCGGGGGTGAATCCGGCGGTGGCGTGGCCGAGGAGGGCGATGCTGTGTGCGTCGCGTTCTTCAGCGGCGACAGGCTCGCCGGAACGTTTCTCGATGTGCGTCACTCCTCGGACAATGGCGTCGGCGTGTTCGGCGGACAGTGTGCCCAGTGAGGTGTGGCGGTGCACTCGCTCGATGTCGGCGGTGGTGCCCAGACGGATCATGCGAGATGCGGACGCGGGCGCGACACCAAACTCGTGCAGGAGCTCTTGCAGTTTGCGGCCTTCGTTCTCTGCGACCTTGAGGTGATCACAGAGTCCGACAAGGATGCTGGCGTGGTGATCGACGAGGTTGCGGATGAGCAGGATGGCGTGCAGTGCGCTCTTTGCGTCGTCGCGGGTGAGGCTGCTGTTGGTGTAGTCGAGTTCGGATAAGAAGTCGATGGTGGTGTCAAGTTCCCCCGATGTCATGTCCACCACAGTACGCCCGGTTGGCGGTCGGCGCAAGGGCAGATTTCGTGAATCCTGTTGCTGTGCATAACGTTTCGCCTGTGGATAACTTGTTCGTGGCGGAATCTTCTTGTCGGTGGGGTGTGGTATGCGCTGCGGTTCTGTCGGGAGATGTTGTGGTGGTGGGTGTTCCAGCGTCGTGTTGCGTGGTCTCGACACGACCCTCCGCTGGCGCTCCGGGTCGGCTCGACCGGCGGGGGATGGGTCGGCTCGACCGGCGGGAAGAGGTCGACGCGAGCGAAATCGAAGTTATGTCAACGGAATCCAAAGCGCTGTCAATGAGGTGCAGAGCGCTGTCAGTGAGGTGGCGGGCGCTGTCAACGGTGCGGCGAGCGCTGTCAACGTAGAACAGGGCGCTGTCAGTGAGGTGGCGGGCGCTGTCAACGGTGCCGAGAGCGCTGTCAACCGGGCGGTGAGGTGGTGGCGCTGTTTGCGCTGAGAAGGGACTCGTTGGGGATAGCCTGTGACAATGAGCGGAAGGACTGTCCTGTCGCGGCTGGCGCCGCCTGCGTTTGCCGGGTATCGGCGACAGTGGCTCCGCGCCGACATCCTGGCGGGGATCACCCTCGCGGCGATCGCCATTCCGGAGTGCATGGGCTACAGCTCGATTGCGCAGGTACCGGTGGTGGCGGGGCTCTATACGATCATCCTGCCGGCGGTCGTGTTCGCCTTCGTCGGATCGTCGCGGCTCCTGGTGGTCGGTGCGGACTCGGCGACCGCCGCCCTGCTGGCGTCCGGTATCGCGGGAATCGGTGTGGTGGGCCTCGTGCCGAACTCCACGGCGTGGCTGCAGTGGGCGTGCCTGATCGCCATCGTGACCGGGGGCCTGCTCGCCATCGCGCGGTTGCTGAGGCTCGGCTTCCTCGGCGACTTCCTGTCGACCGCGGTGCTCATCGGGTTCCTCGCCGGAACAGGGATCACGGTCATGACCGGTCAGATACCCGGAATGCTCGGGTTCGAGGCGTACGGCGACCGAATCTGGCAGCGTTGGTGGAACATTGTTCGCCATCTCGGTGACATCAACTGGGGTGCTGCGGCATTCGCGGGCGTCACCCTCGCGCTCCTCATCGGCGGTGTGCGATTCGTGCCGCGATTCCCGGTGGCGGTCGTGGTCGTCATCTGTTCCATCGTGGCGGTGGCCGTGTTCGGGTGGTCGGAACACATCCCGGTGATCGGCACGGTGCATGCGGGATTGCCGAGCTTCGGGTGGCCCGACGGGATGGAGCTGGGCGACGTGGTCACGGCGACGACGGTGGCCCTGGGGTGCGCGCTCGTCGTCCTCACCCAAAGTGCGGCGACCGCGCGAAGTTTCGCGCAACGGCACGGTCAGAACGCCGACATCAACCGGGACATCCTCGGGCTCTCGGGTGCCAATCTGATCGCGGGGTTCAGTGGGACGTTCGTCGTCAACGGAAGTCCCACCAAGACCCAACTGCTCGACGAGCAGCATGGCCGCACCCAGGTGGCGAATCTGACCATGGCCGCCATCACCTTGGCCGTGGTGGTGTTCTTCGACGGCGCACTCGCCGACCTACCGCACGCCGTGCTGTCGGCGATCGTGTTCCTCATCGCGCTCCGGCTGATCGACGTGCACCGGTTCCGACGGGTCTGGCATGTCCGCCGTATCGAGTTCGGCATCGCGATCCTGACCGCGGTGATCGTCATCGTCTTCGGCGTGCAGGTCGGTATCGTGGCGGCCATGGCGGTGTCGCTGCTCGAACTCGTTCGACGTCAGTACAGTCCGCAGCGATTCGTCATCGGGGTCGGGGCGCGCGGCAGCCGACGCTACGAGACCGCAGAACCCGGCCGCCAGTCGCTGCCCGGCCTCATCGTCTTCCGGTACGACGCGGACCTGTTCTACGCCAACGCCGGACGATTCGCCGACGACGTGATGGAACTGGTGAAAGGCGCACCCGAACCCGTTCGGTGGCTGGTGCTCGACACGACGGTGATGACCGACGTCGACTACTCGGCATCCACCGTCCTGGAGGACCTGATCCGGTACATCCACTCCGCCGGGGCGCATTTCGTCCTCGCCGGCGTCGATCCCGAGTTGCAGGAGACGCTGCGGGCGGAGGGCATCCTCGCCGTCCTCAACCCCGACCACGTCTTCTCTACGGTCGGGGCGGCGCTGCGCGCCTACGTGGCGAAGTTCCCGGACGCCGCACCACCCGACGGTGTACTCCCGCACCTGGACAGTGATCACCCCGAGGAACCGGCGTGAGGTTTGCCGATGTGGTGGCCACGTCGACGACGGTGGGCGCGACCCGATCACGCAACGCCAAGTCCGCCGCATTGCGAGAGCTGTTGTCGGCCGCCGGCCCAGAGGTCCCCGTGGTGGTCGCGTGGCTGTCCGGAGACATCCCCCAGGGGCGACTGGGGATCGGTTGGCGGACCCTGCGCGATCTGCAGGTGCCGCCGGTGGCGGCGTCGATCCTGACGGTCGAGGAGGTCGACGCCACCCTCACCCGATTGGCCGGAACGACCGGAACCGGATCGGTGGCCGCACGCGCCGAGTTGCTGCGCGGACTGTTCGGCCGCGCCACCGACGCCGAGCAGGGATTCCTCTTCCGACTACTGACCGGCGAACTGCGCCAGGGTGCGTTGACCGGCGTGATGGTCGAGGCGATCATCGCGGTGTCCGGTCAACCGGCGGCCCTGGTCCGACGCGCCCACATGCTCACCGGATCACTCCCCGACACGGCCACCCTGGCCATCGACGGCGGCGCGCAGGCGCTCGCTGACGTCGGCCTGCAGGTGGGCCGTGCGGTGTCGCCGATGCTGGCGACCCCCGCAGACGGCCTGGATGCCGCACTGGCCGACCTCGGGCCGGATCTCGTCGTCGACCACAAGTTGGACGGGGCGCGCATCCAGGTTCACCGGGACGGCGACGACGTCGCGGTGTTCACCCGCACCCTCAACGACGTGACGTCACGGGTGCCGGATCTTGTTGCGGTGGTGCGTGAACTGCCGCTCACGTCGGCCATTCTCGACGGCGAGACACTGACCCTGCACGACGACGGGCGGCCGCGACCGTTCCAGGAGACGATGAGCCGCTTCGGATCGATGGTCCACACCGATCCGGACGTCGCCGACGAACCCCGACTGCTGCGCCCGTTCTTCTTCGACTGCCTGCACCTCGACGGCGAGGACCTGATCGACGAGCCACTCGCCCATCGGCTCGACGCCCTGGATTCGGTTGCGGCCCAGCTCCGAATCACCTCACAGCGACATCCGACACCCGAGGCGGCCAAGGCGGTCCTGGACGCGGCACTGGCGGCCGGCCACGAGGGCGTGATGGTGAAATCGCTGACAGGTCCGTACGCCGCCGGCCGACGCGGAAAGTCCTGGCAGAAGGTCAAACCCGTACACACGCTGGATCTCGTCGTACTGGGCGCCGAGTGGGGATCGGGGCGACGCACCGGGTACCTGTCCAATCTGCATCTGGGCGCCCGTGATCCGGACGGCGGCGACCCGGTGATGGTCGGCAAGACCTTCAAGGGACTCACCGACGCGTTGCTGCGGTGGCAGACCGAGGAGTTCCCCAGGCACGAGGCGCACCGGGATTCGCACACCGTATACCTGCGCCCGGAGATCGTCGTGGAAATCGAACTCGATGGGGTGCAACGCAGTTCGCGATATCCGGGCGGTGTGGCGTTGCGGTTCGCCCGCGTCCTGCGCTATCGGCCGGACAAGACGGCCGCCGAGGGCGACGACATCGATACGGTGCGTGGACTGCTGCGGTAGGTGAAAGATCAGCCGTTGGTGAGGCTTTCGTGGGTGCGCACCCGGCGTTGAATGCCGACCACCTCCCGCACCCCCTCGGCGAGCATGCTGCGATCGAGAGGGCTCAGAGCGCTCATCACGATGACGTCGGTGGGGGAGTGGCCGGCGCGGATCTGCTCGATCTGATGGCGTAGGCGCAGACGCTGGGTGAGGGCGAAGACGTCGTGCAGGATGGTGGCGTCGGCGGCGGCGAGGGTGCCCACGTCCACGGCACTGTGCAGCCGGGACGGGGTGGGGGCGCAGGTGATTCCGGCGGTGAGGCCGGCCCAGCGCGCCAGATTCACGATGGGTGTCACGACGTGCTTCTTGAGATCGACGGTGCCGCCCCGCCGCGACAGGATGTCACGCAGACCGCGGATGCGGGGCCGTCGGGACAGCGCGTCGAGGAGTTGCAGACGCAGCGCCTCGGGATGCTCCGCGCGCATCGCCGCATAGACGGCCGGTGCGGTGTGCAGTGACGACGGCCCGACGATGACCCGACCGTCGATGAGCAGCGACGACATGA
Organism: Gordonia oleivorans; assembly: GCF_040044975.1. Lineage (NCBI taxonomy): Bacteria > Bacillati > Actinomycetota > Actinomycetes > Mycobacteriales > Gordoniaceae > Gordonia > Gordonia oleivorans. Next base: position 53,255 of record NZ_JBDZDI010000010.1, on the reverse strand, counting down.
TGAGTCCGTGATCGTCGAGAGGTGCGTCGAGCCACTGCCGCGCTGCGCGCCGCCAGTCGTCGGCCGAGCGCGAGAAACGGGTCGTGTGGGCAAGGGCGCCGTTGCTGTCGCCCGGAAGGCCGCAGGCGTCGAGAATGGCGTGGGTGTCCCGAGCCAGTGCGCGGTAGGTGTCGGCGTCACCGTCGTTGTCGACCGACCAGCTCAGCGCCGAGTCCACGTCGGAGGAGGGCATCGCCTCACGACGTGCGACGCTGCCCAGCGAGATCCACGAGAAACCGCCGCCGGTGAGGTCGACGCCGGGTACCTTCTGCGCGGCGAGTTCCACCGCACGTCGTGCGGTCGTGTCCACCACCAGAGACAGGACACCGCAGGTGGATTCGGCGTCCAGGCCGGAACCGAACAGCTCGTCGGCCAGACGCGGCAGAACCGCGGTGGCGGTGCGCAGAGCGGAGATGTCGGTGGCCTCGGCGATGGCCCGTTGCGCCGAGCCACCCCGACTGGCGGCCACCAGCAGATCGGTCTCGGTGAGGACGCCGATGGCACGGCCGCGGGTGGAGAGCACCGGCATGTGGCGGACACCGGCCTCCAGCATCTCCAGCCAGGTGGTCAACGCATACCGATCGGCGTCGACGGCGCGGGCCGGTACCGTCATCACCGCGGACACCGGCACGCCGCCACCCAACCCGGCACCCACAACCCGGTGCGCCACATCGCTTTCGGTCACGATGCCGAGGGAACCATCGGGCATCTGGATCACCACACAGGACTGTCCGGCGTCCGACATCGCCTGCACCGCGTCCGCCACCGAGGTGTCCGCATCGACGACAACCGGAGGTGCCACGACGAGTTCGCCCACGCGGGTGGCGGCCGACCACACCGGTTTGCGCGGAGGACGACCGGTGACCGAGTGCCCGGAGATGGTCTGCCACGCGGACTCGGCGACGAACGCCACCCCGGCCCGCTTCTCGAAGATGTCGCGCACCTGATCGGCGGGCAGCCGGATGAGCGTCGCGGGGCCGGCGGCGCGGGCGATGAATCGGACGCCGGGACCGATGATCAGCGGGATGTACCCGAACAGGTCGCCGGGACCGACGGTCTCGAACGGTCCGACCGGATCATCCTCCGGCGCAGACAGATCCACCCGTCCACGCAGCACCATCCACATCGCGTCGGCGGCGTGGTCGCCGTACTCCGCGACGACCTCACCGGCTGCCACCGCCACCACCCGGGCGTGCGCGGCGATCCGCGCCACCTCGGATTCGGTCTGCTCCTGAAACGGCGACCGATCGGCCAGGAACGCCGCGATGTCGACGTCGCCGGCGTCGGCCATCACCTCACGTCCCGGAGGCGATCAGGTCGGCACACTTCTCCGCCATGGTCATGACGGTGATATTCGGGTTGACCACCGGCAGCTTCGGCATCGCCGAGGCGTCCACGACCCGCAGTCCCCGAACACCTTTGACCTTCAGCGTCGGATCGAGGACGGCGAGCGGATCGTCGAGGGCACCCATCCGGGCGGTTCCGGCAGGGTGGTAGACGGTGTTGTGGGTCTTGTGGATGTAGTCGATGAGGTCGTCGTCGGTGACGGCGTCGGGACCGGGTGCGAGTTCACGGGCCACCCAGTCCTTCAGGGGTTGCTGTTCGGCGATGCGGCGCGCGAGTTTCACCCCGGCGAGCATCACCTGCTCGTCGTGACCGTCCGGATCGGTGAAGTAGCGTGGGTCGACCCTGGGCCGGTCCCGGAAGTCGCGCGACCGCAACCGCACCGTCCCGCGGGAAAGTCCCTGTGTCACATTGGGGGTCAGACAGAAGCCGTTCTCGGTGGTCGGGTAACCCCACCGAAGTGTGTTCATGTCGAACGGGACACTGCCGTAGTGCATCATCAGGTCCGAGTGATCCAGACCGTCGACGGTGGTGGCGAACAGGCCGATCTCCCACCACTGGGTGGAGTCGGCGACCATCGGCCGGTTCGCGTCCCAGAACACCAGTCCCTCGACGTGATCGTCGAGATTCTCACCGACCCCCGGTGAGTCCACCCGAACGGTCACCCCCATCTCCCGCAGATGATCGGCGGGTCCGATACCGCTGAGCATCAACAGCTTCGGGGTGTCGATGGCGCCGGCGGTGACGATCACCTCGCGGGCGGCGGTGACCTCGTCGTAGCCGGTCAGATCCGGTCGCAGGTATCGGACGCCGGTGGCGCGCAACTCGTCGTCGATGAGGATCTCCGAGATCCAGCTGTCGGTGAGGACGGTCAGGTTCTCGCGTTTGGCGAGGATCGGATGCAGGTAGGCGTGCGACGACGACATACGTTCGCCGGCCTCGTTGGCGTTGATCTGCAACCATCCGGCGCCGTTGAGATGCCAGTCGTCACGGTTGAATGCGACGGTCGGCAAGCCCACGGCGGCGGCCGCGTCGAGAACCGCCTGCCCGCACGGATCGGCCGGCGGCACATCGCGCAACCGGACCGGTCCGGCGTGGCCGTGGGGATACCCCTGGTAGTCGCCGTCGGCGACATTGTTCTCCACCCGCGACACGAAGGGCAGCACACCCTCGGGTCCCCAGCCGGTGGCTCCCATCGCCTCCCAATCCCGAAGCCCTTGCGCCAGTGGCCAGAACGCGATGCACGAGTTGTGTGACGAACAGCCGCCGAGGACCTTGGCCCGGGCGTGCCGCAGGAAGCTGTTGCCGCTGGCCTGCGGTTCGACCGGGTAGTCCCAGTCGTATCCGGAGTCCAGAAGATGCATCCACTCCTTGAGCACCAGGATGTTGGGGTCGTCCACGTCGGACGGTCCGGCCTCGATGAGACAGACGGTGGTGTCCGGGTTCTCCGACAGTCGTGCTGCCAGAACACAACCGGCGGTGCCGCCGCCGGCGATCACATAGTCGAACGTTGGCATGGCGGTGGTCACGCTTTCTCGGTCGAAGTGGGGTCGGTGGTCGGAGACGTGTCGGTGGCCGGGGTGTCGGGGATCGGGGTGTCGGGGACCAGGGGATCACCCGGTGTGCTCGAATGTGATTGCAGCACACCCACACTGCGGTGTCCGATGGTCAGATACCAGAGGAAGCCGGCGCCGAAGATGATGCCGATGTAGACGAAGGCACCCCAGGTGTTGTACCAGGGTGTGCCGTACACCTCCGACTGCGGCCAGGCCAGGTTGATGGCCATGCCGATCCCCCAGACGACGGCGACGATGTTGACGAGCATGCCCCAGCGGCCCATGGTGAAGTAGCCGCCCTCGGCGAGGTCGGCCGGCGGCCACTCGCCGCGGAACCGTTTGACCAGAAGGGGTCCGGTCACCAGCAGGTAGGCCAGGTAGATCATGATGATCGCGATCGAGGTGAGCACCGTGAAGATCTGTGCCTGACCGATGTTGATCACCAGGATCGCGATCGCGACGATGCCGATCACGATGGCCGGCACCACCGGCGTCTGTCGTTTGGGGTTGACGGTGGCCAGGCGCTCACCGAAGGGCAGCGCGTTGTCGCGGGCCATCGCGAACATCAGCCGGATGGCGGCGGTGTGCACGGCCAGTGAGCAGACGATGACCGCGACGACGATGGCGCACAGGAACACCTTGCCGGCCGGGCCCCACATGACCTGCTCGACGATGTACTGCAGACCGCCCTCGGGTTCACCGAGTTTCGCATCGTCGAGGTCGGGGGCGCTCATGATGGCGAACACCAGGATGGCGCCGCCGATGACGAAGGAGGCGAGAATGGCCCGCAGGATCGCCTTGGGTGCGGTGCGGCGGGGTTCGACGGTCTCCTCGCCGAGTGAGCTGGCGGTGTCGAAGCCGTACATTACATAGCCCGACGCGAGGGACGCGACGAGGAATGCGCCGAGATAGCCGCCGCTCTCACCGGCCCCGTATCCGTTGGTGGAGAAGAAGACCTGCGGTCCGCGGGTGATGTTGAACGCGAGGATGATGGCGATGAGGACCGCGGCGATCAACTCGACGAACACGCCGATGCTGTTGATCAACGACATCAGCCGTACGCTCCACGCGTTGATGGCGGTGGTGATGCCGATCATGATGGCGCCGAGGATGACGGCGTTCACCGCGTAGTCGGTGGGATCGTCTCCGCTGCCGTAGATCTGGAAGCCGCTCCACAGTCGCGGCAGGTTGAGTTGCAGGGCCAGGACGACGGCGGCGAGGGTGACGACCGACGCGGTGAACATCAGCCATCCCGAACTCCAGCCGACGCCTTGGCTGCCGAGTCGTTTGGCCCAGTTGTAGACCGATCCGGCGACCGGGTACTTGGCCGCAAGTTCCATGAAACACAAAGCGACACACAGCTGTCCGACGAAGACCATCGGCCACGACCACAGGTAGGCGGGGCCGGCGGTGCCGAAACCGAAGTAGAACAGCTGGAAGGTGCCGGTCAGGATGGAGATGTAGCTGACACCGGCGGCGAAGCTGGCGAACTTGCCGATGCTGCGGTCGAGGGATTCCTTGTAGCCGAAGTCCTCGAGGCCGCTGGAACCGGGGGTGGTGGGGGAGGTGCTCATTGGACGCCGTCCTCGGTCGAAGTGAACCACCGCGACGGCGCCGGCGCGGTGTTGTGCCAGATGTGTTTGGTTTCTTGATATTCCGCGAGCCCGGTGGGTCCGAGTTCACGTCCGTTGCCGGATTTGCCGAAGCCGCCCCATTCGGCGGCGGGGGTGTAGTAGCCGAAGTCGTTGAGCCACACCGTGCCATGACGCAGACCCCGCACCATGCGTTCGCCGAGCGCCGCATCGGAGGTGCGCACACCGGCGGCCAGGCCGTAGTCGGTGTCGTTGCCGAGTGCCAGGGCCTGCTCCTCGGTGTCGAATCGCTCGACGGTGAGGATCGGTCCGAAGGTCTCGTCGCGGACGATGCGCATCGTCGCGTCGCAGTGATCGAAGATCGTGGGCGCGAAGTAGTATCCGGCCGGGTCGAGCCCGTCGCGGTCGGGTCGCCCACCGCCGGTGCGGAGCACGGCGCCTTCGGCTTTCGCGGATTCGACGAACTCTTCCATCTTGGCCAGCTGCGCGGCCGACACGAGCGGTCCGGTCTTGCTGGCCGGGTCGAGGCCGTCACCCATGACGATCTGCTCGGCGCCGGCGACGAGTGCGTCGACGAAGTCGTCGGCGATCGAGGCGTGCACGATGAGTCGGGTGCCCGACGAGCACACCTGGCCGGAGTGCAGGAACACCCCGGTCAGCACCTGATCGACCGAGGATTCCCAGTCGGCGTCGGGGAAGACGATGTGCGGATTCTTGCCGCCGAGTTCGACGGCCACCTTGGTGACGTGGCGGGCGGCGACCTCGGAGATGATGCGGCCGGTGGCCAGTCCGCCGGTGAAGGAGATGAAGTCGACGTCGTCGGTGTCGGTGAGGGCGTCGCCGAGCGTGGAGCCCGCACCCTGGACGAGGTTGAGCACCCCGGGTGGAACCCCGGCGCGCGAACACAGTTCGACGAAGGCGATGGTGCTCAGCGGGGTCACCTCACTGGGTTTGGCGACCATGGTGCAGCCGGCGGCCAGCGCGGGTGCGATCTTCCAGGAGATCTGCAGCAGTGGGTAGTTCCAGGGTGCGATCATCACGCACACGCCGATGGGTTCGCGCACGACGCGGCTGATGACGCCGGGGACGCCGACATCGACGACGCGATCGGATTCGGTTTCGATGAGTGCGGCGTAATAGCGGAGCACGGACTCGACATCGTCCATGTCGATCTCGCTCTCCGCCACCGTCTTCCCGGTGTCGAGGGTTTCGATGCGGGCCATCTCGGCCTTGTTGAGGACGAGCAGGTCGGCGATGCGGCGCAACAGGGCCGCTCGTTCGGTGACCGGCGTGCCCGGCCACGCCCCGTCGTCGAAAGTGGCTCGGGCGGAGGCGATCGCGGCGGTGGCGTCGGCGGGCGTCGCCTCGTCGACGCGGGTGAACACCGATCCGGTGGCCGGATTGACGACGTCGCGGGTGCCGGCGTCGGCGGCGTGACGCCATCGGCCGGCGATGTGGAGGTGGGCGTCGGGCAGGAGCGGTGAGTCGAAGGCGGTGGGAAGGGATGTCGAGCCGGATGCGGTCACAGGGCACCTGATCTCTGCGCCGGCGGTGGGACCGGCGCGGAAAGGGGACTGGGGAGAACTGGCGATGGGGAGAGATGACGCGACGCTGCGTCGTGCTGTCGAGCGGGGATGCGGGCCGCCCTCGAATGGCTGTTGCGTATTGCGCAACCCGCTGCATCCAATGCAACAAGTGTGCGGAATGGGCGGTGACCTGTCAAGCGTGGGGCCGTGATCGGCGGGGCGTGGTGTTGTGTTCCAGCCTGACCTCACCTGGTCTCGACTCGGTCCTCCGTTTCGACGGAGCTCAACGCGGCGGCCGGCGCTTCGGACCGGCTCGACCGACGAGAGGTCTCGACTCGGTCCTCCGTTTCGACGGAGCTCAACGCGGCGGCTAGCGCTCCGGACCGGCTCGACCGACGAGAGCTCTCGACTCGGCTCGTCGTTTCGACGGAGCCCGACGCGGCGGCCAGCGCTCCTCACCGGCTCGACCGCAGGGATGGGCGGGATGTGCTCGACCAGCGGGAACACCTGCGCGCCGGGCATGGTCAGCCCAGCGGCAACTGGGCGACGATGTCGCCGGGCGCGGTGGAGCCGCCGGGTGGGGACACGGTGAAGGCCAGCGATGTGGCGTCGCCGAGGTGTGGGATCACGGCGGTGGTCGACGGCGCGACGTCGTCCTGCGTCATGGTGCCCGCCGACGTTGCACCGTCCGGACTCAACAGCCACATCTGATAGACCGTACCCGGCTGGGGTGGCGGAACATCGTTCATCACGAGAACTCCGGCGTCCGCGGATTCGGAGAACGTGATGGTTGCCCTTCCGCCGGCGACCGCCCCCGAGGAGGTGCGGACGTCCTCGGAGGTGAAGACCTTTTCGGCCGTGGGCGTTTGCGGGGTGGTGTCCGAGGACAGGCCCGAGCCGATCGCCCATCCGAGCCCACCGACCGCGACGGCCACCGCAGCGGCGGCGGCCGCATATGCCCAGCGGCGCCGGGTCAGCGAGTACACCCGCGCCTCGGACGCCGGCACGTCCGCGGTGTCCTCGGCCGCGACCGGTTCGGCAGGGCGACGCACGACGGTCATCTCGGCCCGCGTCGCGGCCAGGATCTGCTCGCGCAACGCCGCGGGCGGGGCGGTCTCGGTGACCGAACTGACCGAGGCCATCGCCTCCCGGGTGTCGCGGACTCGACGGTCGAACTCGGCGCGGGTGGCGGCATCGGCCCGCGCGCGGCGGCGGTGGACCGAATCCACCTCCGCGGGGGAAAGCGCGTCGAGGCCGAGCAACGGCGCCAGATCGAGGAGTTCGTCGTCAGACATCGTTGTCCCCCAAGCAGTTGCGGAGACGCGTCAAGCCGTCGCGGATACGACTCTTGATGGTCGGCAGGGCCACCGAAAGAAGCTCCGCCACCTCGCGGTAGGTCAGACCGTTGTAGTAGGCCAGGGCCACGGATTCCCGCTGGCGGTCGGTCAGGCCGTCCAGGCAACCCTGCACGCGTTCGCGCGTCTCCCGGCCGGCGACCTCGTCGCTGACGACGTCGAAGGACCGCACGAAGTCCGCCGCGGAGTAGTCGGTGTCGCGTCGGGTGGCGGCGGTCTCCGACCGGACCCGGTCGACCGCCCGCCGATGGGCCAGGGTGATCAGCCAGCTCAATGCCGACCCGGCGGCGGGATCGAAGGTGTGCGCGGAACGCCACACCTGCAGATAGACCTCCTGCGTGGTCTCCTCGCTGTATCCCGCATCCCGGAGCACCCGCCGCACCATGCCGTAGACCCGCCGCGCGGTGAGGTCGTAGAACTCGGCGAAGGCGGCGGTGTCACCGTCGGCGATGCGCGCCAGCAGATCCGACAGCACGGCCACACCGTCGGTGTCGCGGGCGGTCACATCCGTGCCCCGGGGCCGTTGACTCCGGTGCAGCGCGCGCCGGTGCCGTTCGCGTCTGTGCTCATCGAGGCTCACCCTAGTGGGTGTCCGTCGCCGCCTCAACGAATCCGGTCCGCTCGGCGCCCACAGTCCGGGCGCGGTGGCCGGTACCCCGAAGATCATGGCCGTGGCCGGGTCGCCGTGGTGGATGCGTCGCCCCGCGATCTCGGTGGGCGGGGAAGGAAGTACGACGTGCGGGCTTGATACTCGGGATAGCCGGGCCGGCGGCTCATCGACTTCTCCAGGAGCCGGGCGCCGGTCGCGTACACCAGGAAGTAGGTCATCACCACCGGTGACAACACGGTGAGCACACCCGGGCATCCGATCACCGTCGCTCCGGTGGTCATGGCACCCGAACTCGCGGCGACCAGCCAGATGCCCCACCACACCGATGCGTCGCCGAAGTAGTTGGGGTGACGGGTCCACGCCCACAGACCGCGATCCATGATCGCGCCCTTGTTGGCGGGATCGGCCTTGAAGGCCCGCAGCTGGGCGTCGCCGACCGCCTCGAAGCCCAGTCCGACGAGGAAGACCACGATGCCCAGCGCCGCCACGATCCAGGCCGGGGCGGGTGTGGGACCTGCGACGGCCGACACCTGAATGGGTAGGGAGACAAACCATTGCGCCGCACCCTGGGTGGCGAAGATCTTGCGGGCGACCACCCACAGCCCGTTGCCGCCGGAGCGTTCCAGCATCTCCTGGTACCGGGGATCCTCCCCCTTGCCCTTGGACTTGCCCACCATGTGCCAGGCCAGGCGCAGACCCCATACGCTCACGCCGACGGCCAGCAACCATCGGCGGACCGGGTCGCCGCCACCGAGGATCAGCGACAGCCAGGCCACCCCGACGAAACCGAGGCCCCACGTGACGTCGACGACGTTGAACCGCCCGATCCGATGGCCGATGGCGAAGGTCACCGCCTGCAGGACCACCACGAGCAGCAGCGCACAGGCGGTGAGAATCCCGAAGCCCGCCCAGCCGGTCACCGCGGTTCACCCCGGTCCGGCCGGGCGAAGACCAGCTGATGCACATCGAGATACCCGGCCCGAAAACCGGCCTCGGAGTAGGCGAGATAGAACTGCCACATCCGCATGAAGGTGGCGTCGAAGCCGAGTTCGGCGACCTCACGTCGCCGGGCGGTGAAGCGTTCCCGCCACAGCCGCAATGTCTCCGCGTAGTGCGTGCCCATCGCCATGGTGTCGGTCAGCCGCAACGACGTGTGCTGGGCGGTCACCGACCGCAACGCCTTCAGGGAGGTCAGTTGTCCGCCCGGGAAGATGTACTTGTGCACCCATGTGTAGGTGTGGCGTGAGGCGCGCATCCGGTCGTGCGGCATGGTGATCGCCTGGATGGCCACCCGACCCCCCGGTGCCAGTAACCGGTCGATGGTAGAAAAATATGTGGGCCAATACTTTTCGCCGACCGCCTCGATCATCTCCACCGACACGACCGCGTCGTAGGTGCCCTCGACGAGGCGGTAATCGAGCAGATCGATCTGCACGCGGTCGGCCACTCCGGCCTCGGCGACGCGACGCAGCGCGAGATCGCGTTGTTCGGAGGACAGCGTCACCGAACGTACGGTGGCGCCGCGAGCAGCCGCGCGCAGACACAATTCACCCCAGCCGGTACCGATCTCGAGGAGCCGGGTGCCCTCACGCACGCCGGCGAGATCGAGGAGACGGTCCACCTTGCGGCGTTGGGCGTCGGCCAGATCGGCCCAATCCGGTGCGGGCAGATCGTCGATATCGGTGGTTGCAGGATCGGCGAACAGGGCACTCGAGTACGTCATCGTCTCGTCGAGGAAGGTGGCGAACAACTCGTTGGACAGGTCATAGTGCCGGGCGATGTTGGACCGGGTGTTGGCGGTCGTGTTCTCTTCCTCGGCAGGGTGTTTCGGCAGCACCAGCGGCCGCAGGGCCTGCAGCGGGCGCGGCACCAGGCGCGCGACCCGCGACGCGAAGGGGGTCAGCACGCCGACGAGGTCGTCGGTGCTCCAGTCGCCGGCCATGAATGATTCACCGAAACCGATGAGCCCGCCGCTGCCCACCCGGCGCGCGAAATCGTCAGGTCGACGCAGGATCATCCGGGGCTGCACCGACTGGGCGTACCGTCCGTTGCGGCTGCCGTCCGGATACTCGATCCGGACGTCGAGATCGGCTGCGGCGTACCGGAACAACCGGCCCGCGGCCAGTCCGCGCAGGCGGGCCGCCCGGCCGGTCGGCACCGCTGCCACATCGGGCCAGCGGTGGGCGTCCTCGGGGGTCAGATCGTGAGTGTGGGTGTGATCGGTGTTCGGGATGTGCGTGCTCATCGGCGTCCTTCCGTCACGGTCGATGCGATGGTCGAAGTGTGGTCATGGTCGGGTCGTGGCCTGATCGGCAGGCGTCGCGCCCAGAGCCGGATGCCCTGCCACCGGATCCGCGCCGAGACCACCAGCGGGGACAACGGTGTGCGCAGTTGTGCGGCAAGGAATGTCCGCCGCGTCACCGGGACGGCGTGGCCGGTCAACGAGGCGACGAAGGGCTCGGCGCCGGGGCGGTCGAGCGTGATCGAGACGGCGACCCGGCCGGACGGATCGGGCTCGGGGAGCCGCAGTCGGTAGTGGCCCGACACGTCGTGGAACGGTGAGACATAGAACTCCTTGTCCACCATGGCTCGTCCGTGGTCGTCGGGTGTGACGACGTAGCAGTGCCGTTCGCCGTAGGTGTTGTGCACCTCGGCCACCACATACGCGAGGCTGCCGTCGCCGCGGTGACACCAGAACACGCTCAACGGGTTGAACACGTAGCCCGCCACCCGCGGCGACAACAGTGCGAGCACCGATCCGTCGGCGGGGGTGACCCCGGCGCCGGACAGATGACCATTGAGCCTCTCGCGCAACGATTCTCCGTCGGCGACCGGTTCGGGAAAGTGGTCGGCCGGACGGAACTCGGCGAACCATGCCCCGGGGCCGTCGAACCGGGGTGGCCGGTCGACGTCGATGAGCCAGGACGAGGATCGATAGGTGAAGGAATGGTGCAGGGGTGATCGGCGGGTGTGGGTGATCCGGGTTTCCACGATCCGGGCCCCGTGCGCGGCCGCATAGGCGTTCACGTCGGGTCCTGTTGCAGCATGCGATGATTCGCTTCCCGACGGTCATTCTCGCCGAGCGTGGCGATGAGGAGTTCGGCGGCGCCCGCGCCGGATGCGGCACCGTCCTCGTGGAAACCCCACCCGTGGTAGGCGCCGGCGAACACGAGCCGGTCGGTGTTGATCTGCGCCAGACGACGCTGCGCGGCAACCGATTCGGTGGTGTACACCGGATGCTCGTACGTCATCTCCGCGATCACCGACGCCGGGTCGACGAGATCGGTGCGGCCGAGGGTCACCAGCATGCGCGGCGCGGTGGTCGGCAACCGCATCAGCCGGGTCAGATCGTAGGTGACGGCCACCCCGGACCCATCGAGCGCGTCGCCGTGGACGGTGGTCGCGGCGCGTTCGACGGTGTCCGGGGTGGGGTTCGGGGCAGCGCTGATCGAGTCGGCGTTGCTCGAGCCCGGGTTGCTCGAGTCTCGGTTGCTCGAGTCTGGGCTGACCGAGTCTGGGCGGATCTGGTAGTTCCAGGACGCCCACGCACGCCGGGCGCGCGGAAGCAGCGAGATGTCGGTGTGCAGCACGGCCGGTTTGGGGTCGTAGGTGATCGCCGAGAGGACGCTGTGCTGGTCCGGTGTGGGAGCGGCGAGAGCGCGCAGGGCCTGATGCGGATGTGTGGCGACGACGGCGGCGTCGAACATCTCCAACTCGCCGTCGTCGGTGGCGATGGCGATCGACGCGGCGAGGTCGTCGATGCGTCGCACCGGGGTGTTGAGCCGGATCTGTCCGCCACGGGCGACGACCCGGTCGGCGATCGCGTTCACGTAGGTGACCGATCCGCCGACGACGGTGCGCCAGGTGGGTGAGCCGAACACCGTCAGCATGCCGTGGTGGTCGAGGAAGGTGAACAGGTAGCGTGCCGGGTACTCCGCCGCGGTCTGCGCATCACACGACCACACCGCGGCGACCAGCGGCAGCAGGAAGTTCTCGACGAAGTAGTCGGAGAAGCGTTCGCGGCGTACGAAATCCGCGAGCGCCACGTCCGCCGAACCGTCGGCAGCGGAATCGTCGGCAGCGGAATCGTCGAGGAGTTTGCGGGCCGCCCGATGAAAGCGGACCACCTCACCGAGCATCCGCAGGTAGCGGCCACGGGTCAGGGTGCGCATGGTGGGGAACAGGCCCGATACGCCCAGTGCGCCCGCATATTCGAGGCCGGTGATCTCCGAGCGCACCGACATCGACATGTCGGTCTCCTGGGTCGCGACACCCAGTTCGGCGAACATCGCCTGCAGCGTGGGGTAGGTGCGGTCGTTGTGGACGATGAATCCGGAGTCGACGGCCAGGGTGCCGGCGGGGCTCTCGGCCGTGGCCGGGACATCGACGAGGTGGGTGTGCGCGTGCCCGCCGAGCCGGTCATCGGCCTCGAACAGGGTGACCGCCGCGTGGGCGGACAGTCGGTAGGCGGCGGTGAGTCCGGCGACGCCACTCCCGACCACGGCGACGCGTGGGCGGTGGTGCGGGACGCGGGTCGCCGGGGACCCGTCGGAACCGAAGGTGGTCATGCCCGATGTTCGGACCCGGAGCACGTTCGGATGGGTCGTGACGGGCGGTCGGTGCCCGGCGGTCGTGCCCTCGAGTGGGAGGGTTCGGTGCGCAAACCGCCCGGGTCAGTACCGGACGGGCGGCGGGGGTGGTGCGATGTAGCCGGGTGTCGCCTGGTCGGCGGGGACGATCTCGGCGCCGAGCGGTAGCAGTGAGACGGGCACCATCTTGAAGCTGGCGATGCCCAGCGGGATGCCGATGATGGTCAGGCACATGGCGATACCGCTGGTGATGTGGCCGATGGCCAGCCACAGTCCGGCGAACACGATCCAGATGATGTTGCCGATCGTCGACGCCGCACCGGCGGTCGGCTTGCGGACCACGGTGCGGCCGAACGGCCAGAGGGCGTAGTTGGCGATGCGGAAGGACGCGATTCCGAAGGGGATCGTGATGATGAGGATGCAGCAGATGATGCCGGCGACGACGTAGCCGAGGGCCATCCAGATGCCACAGAAGAGCAGCCAGATGATGTTCAGGAGGGTGCGCATATCCCCATTGTGCTCGACAAGAGGGCATATCGGGCAGCCCCGAACCCGGGCCGGGGCGGGCCGCAGGTTCTCCGAGAGATGGGGCTGCGTACCGCGACCTCGGTACGCTGCTGCCATGGCACCCGCCGCGGAGTCCGCCCGTGTCACGCTCTGGTGGATCATCACGACCTTCGTGCTCGTCGTGCGACTGCTCGCCACCATCGCCACCATCCTGCTGGTGATCGGATGGGCGGTGGCGGCCATGGGATCGTCGTCGATGAACAACGGTTTCCTCTGGCCCGCGGTCGGATGTGCTGCCGCATTGCTGGTCAGCACCTATCTTTACAGTCATCTCCGGGCCCGATATCCGCGCCGGAACGGTTGGCTTCCGTGACATATCGGTGGCTGAAACCGTGGTGTGTAGCCCACCTCACAGCGAAGTTGGCATAATCGGGGCGACAGAGGTGCTAGCGAGAGAAGAACTATGACGGAACTCGGGACGTCGCGTATCCGGCGTGCCTACGAGGATTTTCTGTCGGGGATCACGCCGCCCACGGACGCGGTGCGTTCGGTGGTGCGTGAATCCTGGTCGCGGTCCCGTGATCGCGGCATCGATCCGGTCGATCCTCTCCCCGAGGACGACGACAGCGCCACCATGACGATGGCCGAGTTCTCCCGCTACCGCCAGGACCATCCGATCACCTCGGTGCGTCCGCTCGTGCAGAACCTGATGCTCGACGACATCGCCGATTCCGGCGTCGTGGTGGCGTTGACCGACCAGGTCGGCCGCTTGCTGTGGGTGGAGGGCAGCACCGAGGCCCGCGACCGGGCCGCCACGATCAACTTCGTCGAGGGTTCGGTGTGGAGCGAGGACGTGGTGGGGACCAACGCGCCCGGTCTGGCCCTGGCCGTCGACAAGGGTGTGCAGGTGATCGGGCCGGAACACTTCTCCGATGCGGTGCAGGACTACAGCTGTGCGGCGGCCCCGGTGCACGACCCGCTGACCGGGCACGTGATCGGCGTCATCGACGTGACCGGCGGCCGGGAGGTGGCCGCACCGTTCGCGCTGGCGGCGGTGCGTTCCGTCGTCGCCGCGGTGGAGCGTGAACTGCAGTCGCGTGCGGTGAACCTGGCCGACCCGGCGACCTTTGCCGCACCGGCCGAGAGCGGGGGCGCGCGGCTGACCGTCCTCGGCGACAACACCTACCGATGGCGACGGGACGGCGACGCCGCCGGTGAGCGCACCCTGTCACGACGCCATGCCGAGATCCTGATCCTGCTGCAGGCCTACCCGGAGGGGCTCAACACCGAACAACTGGCCATACAGCTGGCCGGTGACGGGATCGACCCGGTGACGGTGCGCGCGGAGATCTCCCGGCTGCGGCGTGACCTGGGCACCGATGTGGTGTCGTCGCGGCCGTACCGTCTGACCGTCGACATGACCTCCGACATCGGTGACATCCGCCGGCGGATCGCCGACGGTGGGGATCTGAGCGCCGTCGTCGAGGCCCTCGGCCGCGGCGGACTGCTCGTCGAATCGACCGCCCCCGGCATCACCGAGATCTTCGAGGAGATCCGCGAGGACGTGCGTTCGCGGGTGATCGCCGAGGGCGAGGTGGGTGCGCTGCGGACGTGGACGTCGTCGACGCATGGTCGCGATGATCTGGTCGCGTGGCGTCGGCTCGAGCACCGGCTTCCGGTGGGACACCCGGATCGCGCGGTGGTCGGCGGCCGGATCCGGCTGCTGGATCGGCGCTACGGGGCCTGAGTCGTCACGGGGTCTGAGTCGCCGCCGGGTCACCCGGCTGCTGCGGATCGGCATTCATCGTCGGGACGATCGGCCGGTCGGGGGTCATCTCCGTGTCGACCGCGGTGATCAGCATGACGGCCATCAGCGTCGCCGCCACCACGCATGCGAGAACGAGCAGTACGCCGACGAGCGGCGACGCGGATCGATCGGTCGACGAGCGGGGGGTGCTCATGGCGGAAACCTCTCGGGATACCTGACGCGGATGTTCTCGTACACGGACATCTTTCATCTGACGCAAGAACATGCGCCATCGCGAACAGCTCTGGGATGATCGCTGCCATCGTTGCAGCTCACGGCGATGGAGTAGTTGTCCGGACCGGAAAGTTCATCTCTTCGGTAGAGGGATTTCAGTTCCTCAGGGGACGTCGTCGTCCCCCGTTCGCCACCCGCCGCGCATGCCATGCCCGGCCCGCGGCCCCGTCCGATCGATTCTTCGTGCCGCAACGTTGCAACGTCGTCGCCGACGCCGGCGACCACACCCCGGGATTGCCCTCCGGCGGTGGCTGTGAACAGCGGAAATGAGGGTATGCAACGTTGCGAACGCCGCTGCAACGTGGCTGCAACCACAGGCCTCCTACTCTGTGCAACAGATCACACACACCGCGGCAAGCGGCCGTGTGACACCCCGACACTGGCACTGAGGAGCTGGAGACACATGACTGTTTACGCGAAGCCGGGAACCGATGGATCGGTGATGAGCTTTGAGTCGCGCTACGACAACTGGATCGGCGGCCAGTGGACCCCGCCGGTCAAGGGTCAGTACTTCGAGAATCCCTCACCGGTCGACGGCAAGGTCTTCTGCGAGGTCGCCCGCTCCACCGCCGAGGACATCGACCTCGCGCTCGACGCCGCCCACAAGGCCGCCCCGCAGTGGGGCAAGGTGTCGGTGGCCGAGCGTTCGCTGGTGCTGCTGCGCATCGCCGACCGCCTCGAGGAGAACCTCGAGAAGATCGCCGTCGCCGAGACCTGGGACAACGGCAAGGCCGTCCGTGAGACCCTGGCCGCCGACATCCCGCTGGCCATCGATCACTTCCGCTACTTCGCCGGCGCCCTGCGCGCCCAGGAGGGCTCGATCTCCGAGGTCGACGAGGACACCGTCGCCTACCACTTCCACGAGCCGCTCGGCGTCGTCGGCCAGATCATCCCGTGGAACTTCCCGATCCTGATGGCCGTGTGGAAGCTGGCCCCGGCGCTGGCCGCAGGCAACGCCGTCGTCCTCAAGCCCGCCGAGCAGACCCCGGCGTCGATCCTCTACCTGATGAGCCTCATCGCCGACCTGCTGCCCGCCGGTGTCATCAACATCGTCAACGGCTTCGGCGTCGAGGCCGGCAAGCCGCTCGCCTCGAGCAACCGCATCCGCAAGATCGCCTTCACCGGTGAGACCACCACCGGCCGCCTGATCATGCAGTACGCCTCGGAGAACCTGATCCCGGTCACCCTGGAACTCGGTGGCAAGAGCCCGAACATCTTCTTCAACGATGTGATGAGCGCCGACGACGGCTTCCTCGATCGCGCCCTCGAGGGCTTCTCGATGTTCGCCCTCAACCAGGGTGAGGTCTGCACCTGCCCGAGCCGCGCGCTGATCCAGGAGAACATCTACGACGACTTCATCGCCAAGGCCGTCGAGCGCGTCAGCAAGATCAAGCAGGGCAACCCGCTCGACACCGAGACCATGATGGGTGCGCAGGCGTCCAACGACCAGTACGAGAAGATCCAGTCGTACCTGGCCATCGGTCAGGAAGAGGGTGCCAAGGTGCTCATCGGTGGCGAGGCCGCCGACCTCGGTGGCGATCTGTCCGACGGTTACTACATCAAGCCGACCGTCTTCGACGGCCACAACAAGATGCGCATCTTCCAGGAGGAGATCTTCGGCCCGGTGCTGGCCGTGACGACCTTCAAGGACTACGCCGACGCCATCCACATCGCCAACGACACCCTCTACGGCCTCGGTGCCGGTGTGTGGAGCCGTGACGGTGCCACCGCCTACCGCGCGGGCCGCGAGATCCAGGCCGGTCGCGTGTGGACGAACACCTACCACGATTACCCGGCACACGCCGCCTTCGGCGGGTACAAGCAGTCCGGTATCGGCCGCGAAACCCACCTGATGATGCTGGAGCACTACCAGCAGACCAAGAACCTCTTGGTTGGTTACGCTCAGAATGCCAAGGGATTCTTCTGAGAAGTGAGGTAATCGATGACCACCGAACAGCAAGTGCCTGATCGGGTGGTCGCCACAGACGCCGCCGTGCAGCTCCTGACGAAATTGTCGGAGCTGCACGGCGGACTCATGATCCACCAAAGTGGTGGATGCTGTGACGGCTCGGCCCCGATGTGTTATCCGGTCGGGGAATACCGTGTGGGACAACGTGATGTGTTGGTCGGCGAGATCACGCTCCCGGAACCGCTACCGGCGGTGCGGGTCTGGATCAACGGCGACCAGTTCGAACTCTGGAAGCACACCCAGCTCATCCTCGACGTGGTCAAGGGACGCGGCGCCGGATTCAGTCTCGAATCACCCGAGGGCGTCCGATTCCTTTCCCGGGCACGGGCATTCACCGAGGACGAGAATGTCGTCCTCGAGCAGAATCCGCCGTTGACCGGGGCTGCGGTCGGCGTCTGAATCCACCTGCGACGCGCCGGCCGGTCACCCGGTCGGCGCGTCGGTGTCGGCGTCGGTGGCCGTCTCGTCGAGCCACCAGGCGCGGACCATGCCGGTCGGTCGGCCCGGTTCCAGGTAGTGCTCGGTACCGAAGGCGAACGGGAACATCTCGACCGGTATCTCCAGGAGTTGTCTGACGTCGGTCTGACTGGCGTGACACGCCAGCGCCTCGCGTTTGGCGATCACGTCGTCACCGAGGTCGACGGCCCAATGCAGTTCTGCCTCAGGCGTTCCGATCGGGTTGCCGTCGTCGCCCGCGGTGTCCGGGTCGAACCCGTCCATGCCCGCCGCGGTCGCGAGGACGAACAACTCCCGCATCAGGTCGCGGTTCATGGTGACCTCGAGATAGCGGGGCGTCGTCGCCGCGAGATCGGCCGCGGCGCGAGTCGCCTTGTGCAACATGATGTGATCGGGATGGCCGTAGCCGCCGTGCCAGTCATACCCGACGACGACGTCGGCGCTCTCCTCGTCGAGGATGTCGGCCAGCCGCCGCGCCGCCTCGGAGAGATCGGCGCGGGAGAACACGCCGTCGGCCTCGTTCTGCGCCCATCCGGTCATCCCGGAGTCGGCGTAACCCAGCCACACGATCCGTTCGGTTCCGGTGATGGCCGCGGATGCCTCGGCCTCGCCGCGTCGTCGGCTCGCCACCGTCTCGCCGGGGGCGAGATCGTCGGGCACGTCGCCCGGATCGCCGTCGGTGCAGTAGACGACGACCACCCGGTGCCCCTCACGGGAGGCGCGGATCATGCTGCCCGCGGTGCCGGTTCCCTCGTCGTCGGGGTGGGCGTGGACGAAGACGATGGTGCTCACCGGTCGATCATGTCACCTGACTGACGCGGGCGACTCTGGTGGACGCGGGTGCTCTGCTCGGCGCGGCACCTGTTCACTTGCGCGGTCATTGCACTGAGCGCGCGAACGCGGGCGTGCCGCGTGGATGCGGAACGCTCGCGTGAGCGGAGTCGTCGGTGATGTCCTCACCAGAGATCGAAACCGATGTTGGTGTTGGGGTAGTGGCTCGAGAAGGTGTGGTTGATCCAGTAGTTCTTCGCGAACGGACCGGTCACCCCGGTGTTGGCGATGTTCGCGTTGTGCTGGTTGTTGCTGACCTCGTAGGTCGCGGTGGGTCCGGCGAGTCCGACGCGGTAGGCGACGTGCATGTCGAGGGTGGTGCCGTGCGGTGCGACGGCGGTGACGGTCTCGGTGGCACCCGGGGCGAGGGTCTGGCGGGGAGCGTTGACCCAGATGCCGTTGGGGCTGGTGCCGTCGTTGAGGAGGTGTTCGGTCTTGTCGGTGTGGTTGGTGATCGTCATCGCGATGGTCGGCTCGCCGGGGTGGGTGACCGGCAGGGTGCCGGCGTGCGCGGCGGGTGCCGTGAGTGCGAGGGCGCCGGCGGTGAGGCAGGCGACGCCGACTCCGGCGGCGGCGAGGCGTGCGGTGCTGAGGTGGGCGGTGCTGGTCATGAATGTCTCCTGATAGTGAATCACGGTGTCCCGTGCGGATTTTCGGTCTGGGCCTCGGTGGTGTGGCCCGTGTCCTGCTGACACCGATGACTCTGCCGTGGATCGTCTGCTCCGGGTTTCGGCCGACCGGGGGATGCGATGGTGGAAACCGCCCTCCACCGATCGGGGGACCGACTCGTCCCCCGGCGGCTCACCTCTGCGAGGTCACCGGGAGGACGGCGATCGCCACGGTGCCACCGTCGGGGCGGCGGATGATCTCCAGGCTGCCGCCCTGACCCTCCAGACGTGCTCGACGAGAAGCCAATCCGATGTGGCCGTCGGAGATCCGCCGGGCGGCCGCGGCGTCGTCGATGCCGATGCCGTCGTCGAGGACGACGAGTCGTGCCCGGCCGTCGTCGAGTTCGGCGGTCACCTCCACGGTGCTCGCACGCGCATGTTTGACGACGTTGGTGAGCAGTTCACGGGCGGTCGAGAAGAGCACCGAGTCGGCGGGAGTGGTGGTGCGGGCGGGCCAGCCGGCGGTGTCGACGGCGACGTGCATGCCGGAGCGATGCTCTATCGAGCGGGCCAGGTCGGTCAGTGCGACCGCGAGCCCGGACTGCTCCAGCACGGCCGGGTGGAGCTCCCCGAGGGTGGAGCGCAGGAGTTGCCCCGACTCGCGTAGCGCCTCGTCGATGCGGGCGACCGTCTCCGGGTCGGCGGGACCGTCGCGGAGGGTCGCCAACTCCTGCCGTGCCCCGAGGACGTACTGCAGCGCGCCGTCGTGCAGGTGTTCGGCCAGGTCGCGGCGTTCGCGTTGCTCGATCTGGATCACGTCGTCGAGAAGACGTGCCCGTGCCGCGGCGAGCGAACCGATCGTCACCACCCGGGAGCGTTGCAGACGCGAGAGGGCCACGGCGCCGACGGCCAGGGTCGCCAGGGCCAGGGTGCTCAGCAGGATGTACGACCACGGCCGGCCGTTGGGGTCCTTGGCCAGCGCACTGGCGACGAAGAAGACCACGACGGTCGGGATCATCACCGCCGCACAGACCCCCGGCCGCAACCCGACCGCCGCGATCATCGGCACCACGAAGAATCCGGCGACGAGAATGTCCGCGGTCCAACTGGTCTCATCGGATGCGCCCGCGATCAGGGTGACCGCGACCAGTACCGCGAGGTCGACGAACAACGCCGTCCACGACCAGCGGATGACGTCCATGCCGCCGCGCGGTGCGAGGACGACACCCACCACCGCCCACGCCGCATACGCGACTGCGATCGCGATGCAGGCCGCCGCATGCTCGGCGGGGGCGTCGACGGTGACGGTGAGCAGGACGAAGATCGCGAGCAGTAGACGCAACGTCACCTGGATGCGGACCCCGCGCCGGGCGTTGTCCAGCAGGATGCGGGAGATGCGGCGTTCGTCGGCGAGCTCGGCGAGGCCCAGGAGTGGTGCCGCGTCGGCCGGTCCGTCGGCCGATGTCACTCGAGGAGCCCGCGTCGCATGCCCTCGGCGACCGCGGCCGCGCGGTCGGAGACGCCGAGTTTCTCGTAGAGACGCTGGGTGTGGGTCTTGACCGTCGACGCGCCGATGTACAGCTCGGCGGCGAGCTGCGGAATGGACAGGCCGCGCGCGAAGCCGTCGAGCACCTGGCGTTCACGTTCGCTGAGGATCGGGGCGTCCGAGGTCGCCCGGGACCGGATCTCGCCCACCAGACCGGCGGCCAACTCCGGTGGAACGACCGTCTCACCCTTGGCCACCCGCGTGACGGCGCCGACGATCTCGTCGCGGTCGGCGTCCTTGGCGAGATATCCCGATGCGCCCTGCTCGAGCGCCCGGAAGACGATGGGTGAGTCGGTGACCGCCGAGAGCAGCAACACCTTGGTGGCCAGTCCGTCGCGGGTGACCGCATGCGCGACGTCTACACCGGTCATGCCGGGCATCTGATAGTCGACGACGGCCACGTCGGGCAGCTCCCGTTTGATCAGGGCGAGCCCGGTCTCGCCGTCGGACGCCTCCCCCAGCACGCGGATGCGTCCGCTCTGCGTCAGCCCGCGGGCCACGCCGTCGCGGAAGAACGGGTGATCATCGATCACGACGGCCGTCACCAGGGGATCCATTTGCCCAGGGTATTCGCCCGGGGCACCCGAGACGGGCCGTCGCGCGAAATCCGGCGGTGAAACGATCGCGGGCGGGCGACGCTCCGGACCATACTGTGCGCGGTTTCTGTGGCTCCCGGCGTCAGGGATAGAAGATCCGATAGCGGATGCTGCCCCGGATACGGCCGACGAGATTGCCGGTGACCCAGGCCCATTCGCCTCGGCGGCGGCGTGACCACGCCCACGGCCACAGCGGACACAACGCGATGACGACACCGGCGTGGATCGGCAGCCACCACCACTGCCGGCCGGGTGCGCCGTACTGTTTGGCCACCCGGGCCTCCTCGCGGCCGTAGTCGATCACCTGATGCCAGGTGTCGACGATGTCGGTGCGGTACCGGTAGGCCACCATCGCGTCGGGGGCGAAGCCGAATCGGAATCCGGCTTCCTGGATACGCCAACAGAATTCGATGTCGCTGCCGGCCGTCGGGTAGGTCTCGTCCCAGCCGCCGACCGCGTCGAACACCGCGCGCCGCACACCCAGGTTGCAGCCGAAGGTCATCGGCAGATGACGTCCGAGCACGACCGGCTCCGACGGGTCGGGCAGGGCGCGCCAGGCCGCCACCACCGGATCGTTGAGGGTGTCGCGTTCCAGCGGCCCGCCGACGAGATCGGCGTTGCGGCCCACATCGGAGAGGGCGCGCAGCCACGTGGAGTGCACCGCGTCGTCCTGATCGCAGTAGGCGATGAAGTCGTATACGGCGCAGCGTGTTCCGACATTGCGGGCGTGCGAGGTGCCGGCGACGTCGGACGAGTCGACCCACCGCAGCGACAGCCGCTCCCGCAGGGGATGGGTGTCGACGTGCCGGCGTAACGCGGCGCTGCCCTCGTTGTCGCTGATGATCACCTCGAAGTCCCCGGTGTAATCCTGACGCGCCAGCGCCCACAACTGGACGTCGAGGTCCGGCAGCCCCTGATAACAGGCGATGACGACCGACACGCTCATCGCAGCAACTCCCGCAGGATGCCGACGCGCAGGTCGTCGGCGCCGGATGCGGCCACTGCCCGCAGAATGGTGAGCAGTCCGTCGACGACCGCCGCCGTGGTGGCGTCATCGTGGCGGGCAAGCGGATACAGCAACGTGCCGGTGATGCCTGCCGGTCGGTCACCGTCGCGGAGTTCCACCAGGGTGAACTCCAGATCGTGTTTGGCGACGGTGTCGTCCACTGGTTCCCGCGCGACCAGGATGCCACCGAGGTCGATGGCGGCCGTGTCGGTCTGCCCGAGCTCGGCCTGCTGCAGGATGAGGGTCGCGGCGAAGAACGGATCACCGGACGGTCCGGCCGGGTCGCGTCGCAGGTCCCACTCGTCGATCAGATCGGGCACCGAGATGTCGGGATGGGCCAGACCGTCCGCGAGTTGCCGGGCGACCGCCCGCATCAGGTCGACCACGGGCATCGCGTCGTCGACGTCGAGGCGCATCGGGAGGTCCTCGGCGAAGTTGCCGACCACCCCGTCCAGCGCCGGATGTGGCCGATTGGCGTTCGCGGTGGCGACGTGCACGTCGGTGGAACCGGTGCGTTCGGCGAGGATCACCGCGAATGCCGCCTGCAGGACCGAGAACAGCCCGACGCGGGCCGAGCGGGCACATCGCTCCAGGGCGGCGTGCAGATCGCCATCGATCTCGAATTGCACGGTCGCGCCGCGTGACTCCCATTCCGACAACGGTGCTCGGTGGAACGACGGGGCTGTCCCGGCCGTGGTCCCAGGCGCCGGCACGCGGTCACCGAACACG
The DNA here is from genome assembly GCF_040044975.1 of Gordonia oleivorans. Lineage (NCBI taxonomy): Bacteria > Bacillati > Actinomycetota > Actinomycetes > Mycobacteriales > Gordoniaceae > Gordonia > Gordonia oleivorans. The sequence continues at coordinate 30,355 of NZ_JBDZDI010000010.1, read as the reverse complement.
TGCGCCCAGTGGGTGAGTTGACGCGCGTACTCGGGCGTGCGGGCGCCGGGTCGGCCGAGCACCTCCGACCGCCACCGTGCGTAGTCGGTGAATCGCACGGCCGCCGAGGCCAACTCGGGCACGTGGCCGCCGCTGCGTGCGGTGAAGGCGATGAGCATGTCGCGCGCCAATGTCGCCATCGACTGACCGTCGGCACTCAGGTGATGTATCACCAACACCAGCACATGGGTCTGCGGGGTGAGGCGTAACAGCTGCACCCGGATCGGCGCGGCGGACACCACATCCAGCGGAGCCCAGGCCAGTTCGGCGGTGACACCGGGGAGGTCGGCCTCGGTGATGTCCCGGGGCACCACGCCGTCGTCGATGATGCCGGTGACCGCCGACGTCGGAAGGACATGCAGTTCGGGGCCGTTCCCGTTGTCGCGGTGACCGGTTCGCAGGGCCTCGTGATGCTCGACGATGTCGAGAACCGCCCACCGCAGGGCGTCGACGTCGATGGGGCCGGTGAATCGCAGGGCGATCGGCACATTCCAGTCGTGGCCGGCGCCGGCCCGTACGGCTTCCCAGATCCGACGTTGCGCCGGCGCCAACGGCACCGGTGACCGGTCGTCGGTCCGGACCAGTGCGGGCCCTTCCGCGGACTCCTCCGGTGTGCCGGCCGTGATGGCGTCGGCGAGGTCCTCGACATCGATACTGTCGAACAACAGTCGCACCGGAACCGGCACGCCGAGTGCGGATTCCAGCGCCACCGCCACCCGGGTCGCCGACAGGGAGGTGCCGCCGACGGCGAAGAAGTTGTCGGACAGACCGACTCGGTCCGCTCCGGTCACCTCGGCGATGGCATCGGCCACCCGGTGTTGCAGGTCGGTCCGGGGTGCGACGTAGGACCGTTCGGCCGGTTCGGGGTGGGGGAGTCGGGCGCGATCCACCTTGCCGTTGGAGGTGTAGGGCACCGCGTCGATGGTGTGGAGTTCCGGACGCAGGTAGGCGGGAAGCAGTCGCGAGGCGTCGCGCCGGACCGCGTTGAGTGACAGCGATTCTCCGGTGACGAAGCCGACCAGACGAGCATTGCCGTCGGGTCCGGGAAGGGCGGTCACCACCGCGTCGACGACACCGGTGCAGCCGCGCAATGCGGCCTCGACCTCGCCGGGTTCGATGCGGAATCCGTGGATCTTCAGCTGCCGGTCGGTGCGGCCGAGGTACTCCAGGTTGCCGTCGTGACGAAGTCGGACCCGGTCGCCGGTCCGGTACATCCGGGCGCCCGAGCCGTGGGCCGGGCCGAATGGATCGGCAACGAATGCGGTTGCGGTTCGTGCCGATTCGCCGTGATAGCCGCGGGCCAGTTGAACGCCGCCGAGATACAGTTCGCCGGCCGTGCCGGGTGCCACCGGCCGCAGACGCTCGTCGAGGATGCGGATGGTGACCGACGGTTGGGGTGCGCCGATGGCCACCCGCCGGTGCTCGTCGGTGGTGACGCGGTATCCGGTGACACTGACCGCGGCCTCGGTCGGGCCGTAGAGGTTGTACAGGCCGGTGGTCGAGGAGACGGTGTCACCGAGGAACTGCCGCACGCGTGTGGCGAGGTCGGCGGGCAACTCCTCGCCGATGCACAGCACCGTGTGCAGGGACGCGGGCAGCGCACCCACGTCGAGCAGCATCGACAACGCCGACGGGACGGTCGGCAGCGTCGTGACCGCATGGCGATGCAGGGAATCGAGAAGGGCACGGCCATCGCGTTCGATTCCGTTCTCGCCCAGCACGATGCGGGCCCCGGTCTGCAATGGCCACCAGTACTCCCAGACCGACAGGTCGAAACCGGCCGCGGTACGCACCAGGACGGTGTCGCCCGTCCCCATCGGATGATGCTCGGCCATCCAGCGCAGCTGTTCACCGACGGCGGCGACGGAGACGCCCACACCCTTCGGGGTTCCGGTGGAGCCGGAGGTGAACAGTACGTAGGCGAGCTGATCGGGATGGCCGATGGCAGCGAAGGACTCGATGTCGGTGGGGCTTTCGGCGCCGCCGACCGGGTCATCGAGATCAAGGTCGTCGAGGTCGAGATACGGCAGGTCCCCGACGGGTCCCGCGGTGCCGATCCCGAGAACCAGCGTCGGTGCCGCGGTGTCGAGGATGACCTCGGCCCGGGCGGATGCGGTGGTGTCGACCGGCACATACGCCGCGGCGACCGTCGCCACCGCGTACAGCGCGGTCAGCTGGGCCAGGCCGCGGGGTGCGGTGACGGCCACCCGGTCTTCGACACCGATTCCGCTGCGAGACAGCACTGTTGCGAGTCGCAGCACCCGTCGCGCCATCTCCGCATAGCTGAGGGTCCGATCCGCGGAGATCACCGCGTCGGCGTCGGGCGTCCGTGCCGCCTGCGCGTGGAAGCCCGCGGCCAGGTCCCTCGAGAGCGTGGGCGGCGTCGGTGCGGTGGCGGTGAGCGCGGTCCGTTCCGCCGGGGTGAGGACGTCGAGGTCACCGACCGGTGTTCCGGGTGAGGCGAGCAGTGCCGTGATGACCCGAAGGTAGCGTTGCGCCATGATCTTCGCGGTCGCGGCCTCGAACACGTCGGTCGCATAGACCAACTGGCCGGTGATGCCGGCGGGTGTGCCGCCGAGATCCCACGAATCGGCAAGGGACAGATGCAGATCGAACTCGGCTATGTGTTGGTCGTCGTCGATCGCCTCGACGTCCAGTCCGGGCATCGACAGCTGCAGCGGTCCGATGTTCTGGAACGAGAAGGCCACCTGGAACACCGGGTGATGGGCGGTCGTGCGCGGCAGGTCGAGCGCCTCGACGATGCGGTCGAACGGAACCTCCGAGTGCGCGAAGCCGTGCAGCGCGGCGCTGCGGGTGGCGGCCAGTGCCGATTCGCCGGTCGTCCCCGCGTCGATCACGGTGCGCAGGGCGAGCATGTTGACGAACATGCCCACCACCAGGTCGAGGCGTGGGTCACCACGTCCGGCGACCGGGGTACCGATCACCACGTCACGGTTGTCACCCAACCGGCCGAGCAGGACCGCAAGGGCGGTGTGGGCCACCATGAAGACCGTCGCGCCGTGCTGTTCGGCGAAAGCCGCCATCTGCGAGTGCAACTCGGTGTCGATGGTGAAGTCGACCCGGGCACCGCGATGGGTGGGGGCCTGCGGGCGAGGATGATCATGCGGCAGATCGATGACCGCCGGGGCGTCGGCGAGGCGGTCACGCCAGGCGTCGAGCAGCACACCCGAGGTGCCGGTGGCGTCGTCGAGCCGGGCGCGCTGCCACACCGCGAAGTCGGCGTAATGCACCGACAGCGGCTCGATGTCGACCGGCCGGTCCGCCCGTGCCGCGGCGTAGCGCCGCGACAGTTCCTCGGCGAGGATCACCACCGACGTGCCGTCGAGACAGATGTGGTGGGCGGTGAACACGACGATGTGCTCCTCGACCAGGGCGTCGTCAGAAGCGATGCGTAACAATGCCGCCCGGACCGGTGGCGCGGCGGTCACGTCGAAGCGGGTGCGGGTGATCGACGCAACGGCGGCGGGTAGATCCTCGGCCGACACTGAATGGCGTTCGAGGACCGGTGGGATGTCGGTGGTCGCCACGATCACCTGATGCGGTCCCGAGTCGGAATCCGGGTAGAAGGTGCGCAACGCCTCGTGCCGCTCGAGCACCCCGGCGAGGGCGGTGGTCAGTGCGTCGGGATCCAGTGTCCCCCGCATCCGGACGACGAGCGGGATGTTCTCGGTGAGCGCATCCGGATCGAACCGATTGAGGAACCACATGCGTTCCTGCGCCGGCGACAGCGGAATGCGTTCGGGGCGAGCGAGTTCACCCAGAACTGGTCCAGTGTGGTCGGCGGAGGTCGCCAGGCGTGCGGCGAGAGCGGCCGGTGTCGGCGCGTCGAAGAGCTCACCGACACCGAGGTCACGTCCGCTGACCTCCCGGATGCGGGCGACCGCCCGGGCCGCCGACAGCGAGTTGCCGCCCGCGGCGAAGAAGTCGTCGTGGGCGCCGACGCGCTCGGTGCCGAGCACCTCGGAAAAGGCGTGCGCGATCAGCACTTCCTCGGGAGTTTGCGGCGCGGTGTATGCGGCGGAGGTGAATTCGGCGTCGGGCAGCGCGGCACGGTCGACCTTGCCGGACGGCGTGAGGGGCAGGGCATGGGTGGTGACGATGGCCGTGGGGATGGCGTGGGTGGGTAGCGCGGCCCGCAGATGGGCGTGCAGTGAGTCGCGATCGAGAGGTGTGTCGCCGGCGACGGTCACCTGGGCGACCAACGCGACGTTACCGTCGGGTCGGCGCTGACCGACGACCACCGCGCCGGTCACCTGCGCATGCGAGCGCAGGGCGGCCTCGATCTCACCGGTCTCGATCCGGATGCCACGGATCTTGAGCTGCTGATCGAGCCGGCCGTGGTGGGTCAGTGCGGGTTCGTCGCCCACCACTGCGCGGACCCGGTCTCCGGTGCGGTACCGCCGCGAACCGGGCGGCCCGTCGGGGTCGGCCACGAAGGTGGCCGCGGTGAGTCCGGCGCGACCATGGTATCCGCGGGCCAGACCTGCTCCGGCAACATACAATTCGCCGTCGACGCCGGGCGGTGTCGGCGTCAGGGCGGGATCGAGGACACGCAATCCGGTGCCGGTGATGGCGCCGCCGATGGTCATCGGATCGGTCTGCGCGATGCCGACCGGACCCGACATGGTCGCCATGATGGTGGTCTCGGTGGGCCCGTAGGCGTTGAACAACGCCGTGCCCCAGCCGATTGCGCGTCGGGCGGTCTCCGGGGCGCAGGCGTCACCACCGACGATGAGGGTCTGCAGCGCCGGGAACGGATGGCCATCGGAGGATGCGGGCGAGATCGATTCGAGGACGCCCGGCGTGAGGAAGGCGTGGGTGATCTCCTCACGGATCATCACCTCGGCGAGATCGGCGGACCCGTAGATGTCGGGTGCGGCGATCACCGTGGTGGCGCCTGCGGCCGCGGCCAGCAGGATCTCCAGGATGGCGGCGTCGAAACTCGGCGACGCGAAATGCAGGACACGACTGGCAGATTCGACGCCGTGCCGACGTTGCTCGGCGACGAAGGAGGCCAGACCCCGATGCGTGACGGACACCGCCTTGGGGCGGCCTGTCGATCCCGAAGTGTAGATCAGATACGCGAGGTGATCGAGGTGGCGGGTGCCGAGCAGTTCGGCGTCGCCGACCGGCTTCGGTGGCAGGGCGGCCAGGTCACCGGCGACCGACGGATCGTCGAGAACGATCACCGTCGCGGCCATCTCCGCAGTGCGCATGCGGGCGCGATCGGCGGTCGTGGTCACGATGATGGGTGCGCCGGAATCGGCCAGCATGTAGGCGATGCGGTCGGCCGGATACGACGGGTCGACCGGCACGAACGCGGCCCCGGTGACCGCGACCGCACGGATCGCCGTCACCGACGACATCGATCGCGACAGACAGAGCGCGACAACGGTTTCCGGTCCCGTCCCGTGCGCGATGAGCAGGCGCGCCAGGCGGTTGGCCTGTGCGTCCAGTTCCTCGGCGGACAGCTCGCTGCGCTGCCCGGTGGCGGTGGTGGCCACCAGCCGGTGTCCGGGGGTGGTGAGGATGTCGGCCAGCGTGGCCGGGGGAGGTGTCGTCGACGCGGAGCGCTCGAGGCGTCCGAGGACGTCGTGGTCGGCCGGCGACAGGGTGTCCAGGTGTCGTAGCGCGGTGGTGGGATCGGCGACCGCGACGCGCAGGACCCGACCCAGGTGATCGAGCAGCCGGGCGGCGGTTTCCGGACGGTAGGACGCACCACGATGCACGAGGGTGATGTCGAGACCGCCGTCGGGTGTGGTGGTGGCGGTGAACTCGAGGTCGAATCGGGCGACCGGGATGTCCGGGCGTTCCGCGGTCCGAGACGGATCGGCCGGCGCGTTGCCCATCGCGGGGTGCTCGTCGCCGTCGACGGTCAGGGTCACCGAGATCAGCGGATGCCGGGAACCGTCACCCGGAATCCCGAGCCGCTCGACGATCTCCTCGACGTCGAGTTCGTCGTGGTCAAGCGCGCCGACGATCACGTCGCGGGAGGCGTCGACGAGTGCACCGAACCCGCGCAGTGGATCGACCTGGCTCCGCAGCGGGACCACCGTCACGAACATGCCGACGAGGTCGGCGACGGCGGGATCGGTACGACCGGCCAGCGGTGTGCCCACGATGATGTCCGAGTTGGTGCCGAATCGGCTCAGCGTGTACGCCAGTGCGGCATGCAGGACGCCGAAGGCGGTGCTCCGATGTTCGGTGGCCAGGGTGTGGATGGCCGCGGTCAGCGCGGGATCGAGACGGTGGTGATGGACCTCGCCGGGGGTGTGCTCATCGCCATCGAACTGCGGTCCGGACTGGGCCGGCGCTTCCGACAGCACCTGCCCCCAGTACGACAGATGCTGTGCCAGTAGGGAATCGGCATCGTCGGCGTCACCGCGACGCCGCTCGCTCTCGAGGACGTGATCGATGTACTGGAGGGGCAGCGGTGCCCAGTCCGGTGCGTGACCGGCGGTGCGTGCGGCATATGCCCGGTCGAGATCGCGGGCGAGAACCCGCAGGGACCACCCGTCGGCGGCGACGAGATGGATGGCGAGTACCAGGACCGTCTCGTCGTCGGCCGGGCGGCAGAACACCCGGACGGGTAGGTCGCGTGTGAGGTCCAGCCCCGACGCGAGTGCGGCGTCCACGGCGGCCTGGACCGGCGAAACACTTTGCGCCACCGCGTCGTCGAGGAAGGTGACGATCCGCTGCAGACGATCGTCGTCGACGGAGAGGACCTGCTGATACGGTCCCGCCGGGCTTTCCGGGTAGATCGTGCGCAGCACCTCGTGGCGGACCGCGACATCGGTCATGGCTGCGGCCATGACGTCGGCATCCAGGGTGCCGGGTACCCGGATCGGGGCCACGATCACGAAGGCGGTCGAGCCGGGATCGATCCGATTGTGCAGCCACATCTGAAGCTGAGACGGGCTCAACGGGATTCGGTCCGGACGCACCACCGCGCGGCGCGGGGCGATACGCTCCGCCCGATCGGCGACGGCCGCGATACCCGCCGCCGACCGTGCGTCGAACACCGATCGCACCGGTATCCGCACACCGAGGTGGTCGGCGACTCTGGCGACCACCTGGGTCGCCATCAGCGAGTTGCCCCCGACCGTGAAGAAGTCGTCGTCGACACCGACCTCGTCGCCCAGGAGATCCCGGATGATCCGGAGAACCGTTGCTTCCGTGCGGGTTCGGGCCTCGACTCCGTTGCCGAGCGACGGGAGGGCGGGGATGGGCAGCGCCCGGCGATCGATCTTGCCGCTGGCGGTGACCGGCAACCGGTCGGCGATCTGCACATGGGCAGGCACCATGTGGTCGGGGAGTCGTTCGCGCAGATATGCGCGCACGTCGACGGACGCGCTTCCCGGATCGGGACGCGGCGAGGACAGGACGATGTGGGCGACGAGCTGCGGGCCCGACCGGTCGTCGTCGTGCCGGATCACGACGGCGGCGGCGATGCCGGGATGGGTGAGCAGCGTGGTCTCGATCTCGCCGAGTTCGACGCGTTGACCACGGATCTTGACCTGGAAGTCGGTGCGGCCGAGGTACTCCAGCGTCGGCGAGTCGGTGTCGGCGACCCGCCGCCACCGCACCAGATCGCCGGTGCGATAGAGACGTTCACCCGTTCCCCAGGGGGCCGCGACGAAGCGGGTCGCCGTGAGGTCGGCACGTCCGTGATACCCGCGGGCGAGTTGCACGCCGCCGAGATACAGCTCGCCGGCGACACCGGGCGGGACCGGGCGCAGCCGGGCGTCGAGCACGTGGGTGGTGTTGCCGTCGGTGGGGCGCCCGATCGGTACCGGCCCGACCTTCAGCAGCTCGGTGGTGATCTCCGCGGCGGTCACGTCGACGGCGGCCTCGGTGGGGCCGTAGAGATTGTGCAGGCCGGCGTCGGTGCGCTCCAGGATCGCTGTCGCCGAATGTGATCCGAGTGCCTCACCGCTGGTGAACACCAGACGCAGCGAACGCAGGTCGGCGTCGTCGATCGCCGCGGTCACGAACACGTCGAGCATCGCCGGGACGAAATGGATCACCGAGATGCGGTGTTCGGCGATCAAGGTCGACAGTTCGAGTGGGTCGCGGTGGGCGGCCGGTGCGGCCAGACCAGGTGAGCCCCGGATACCAACGGCCAGAACAATTCCCAGACCGACACGTCGAAGGTGATCGGGGTCTTCTGGGCGACGACGTCATCACCGCCGATGGGGTACCGGTCCTGCATCCACCCCAGCCGATTCACGATGGCGGCGTGCGGCACACTGACCGCCTTGGGTACCCCGGTGGAGCCGGAGGTGAACAGGACGTAGGCGGGATGGTCCGGACGCAACGGTGAGCGGCGGTCGGAGTCGGTGACCGGATGTGAGGGATGTGCCCGGCCGGCCGTTTCGAGATCGACGAGGCGGTCGGCGAATGCCGCCGGGATCGCCGCCCGGCTCGAGGCGCTCGCGCAGATGGCGACCGGATCGGTGATGGTGAGCATCGTCTCGATCCGGGCGAGGGGCACGGTCGGATCGACCGGCACGTACGCGGCGCCGGCGGTGACGGTCGCGTGGATGGCGACCAGCATGTCGATCGACCGCGGAATCAGCACGGCCACCGTGGTTTCGGGACCGGCGCCGGCGGCGATGAGAGCTCGGGCGGCGCGTACGACGCGGCGGTCGAACTCCGCGGCGTCGATGGACCCGGTCGCATCGGTGACGGTTGCACAGGTGACGGGGGCAGAGGTGAAGGAGGCGTCGCCGACCGGACGCCGGGTGAGCAGATCCGGCAGCGTGGCCGGTTCCCGGATGCCCGCTGCCAGTGTGGCGGCGCCCGACCACCGTTCGATGGTGGTGAGGGTGGCCGGGTCGATCACGTCGATGTCCTGAACCCGCCGGTCGGGGCGGTCGACGATTCCCCGCAGCACCCGGAGCAGTCCCGCGGCCACCTTCGACACGGTCGAGTGATCGAAGAGGTCCCGCGAGTAGGTCCATCGCGTGCGGATGGGGGTGTTCCGGGTGGACGGATCTGCCGGGACATCCACCGTCAGGTGCAGATCGAAGCGTGAGAGCGGCAGCTCCACCTCGACGACGTCGACGGCCAGCGATTCGGTGCGGATCGGTCCGGGTGCGGGATCGCCGAACGCGAGCATCACCTGGAAGATCGGATGGTGCCCGCCGGCGCGGTCGGGTTCGAATCGATCGACGAGTTCGTCGAACGGGATCTCCGAATTGGCCTGCGCCGCCAGATCCCCGTCGCGCACCGAGCCGAGAAAGTCGGTGATCGGAAGGGACTCGTCGATCCGGGTACGCAGGACGAGGGTTTCGACGAACATCCCGACGACGTCGTCGAGGACGGCGCTCGGCCGCCCGGCCACCGGGGTACCGATCACGATGTCGGTCGACCCGGACAGACGTGCGAGGACCACCGCGAGAGCGGCGTGGACCAGATGGAACAGCGAGATACGTTGTCCGCGTGCGAAGGACACGAGCGATCCGGTGAGCTCGGGCGGCACCTCGATGTCGACCGTGCCACCGAGGTGGGTGGGATCCACCGGTCGTTTCCGGTCGGGCGAGAGGTCGAGTGGTGCCGGAAGATCGGCGAGCCGGGCGGCCCAGAAATCGTCCTGGCGGGCCACCGCGGGGTGGCGCGGGTGGCCGTCATCGCCGAGCATGCGGGCCTGCCACCGCGCGTAGTCGGCGTATTGCACCGTGCCGGTGCCAGATTCGGACTCCGGGGGTGTGCCGGTGAGGAGTTCGGCGAGCAGTAGACGAAGCGACCAGCCGTCGGCGGCGATGTGATGGATCACCAGCAGCAGAAGGTGCTCGTCGGGCCCGGTCCGGGAGACGGTGACACGCAGCGGGAGTCGTTCGGTCAGGTCGAAGCCGCGGGCCGCGGTGGCGGTCAGGTGGTCGGTTGCGGCGTCCTCGGCGAGGAAGTCCGTGGTGTCGAAACCGCTGTCGTCGAGCTCGAGCAAGGCGAGCGCGTCGTCGACGTCGTGGATCCGCTGGTGGGGTACATCGTCGGCGGCGGGATAGGTGGTGCGGAGCACCTCGTGCCGGGTGAGGAGGGCCCGGAGCGCGAGGTGCAGTCGCTCGGCACTCAGGCCGCGAACACGCAGGGCCAGCGGCAGATTGTAGACACCACTACCCGGATCGAGTTGATCGAGCAGCCACATACGTCGCTGCGCTCGGGACAGTGGGATCGGAGTGCTCCGATCAGTGGGCACGATGGCCGGGCGGTTGTCGCCCGCGCAGGTGTCGATGCGGGCGGCGAGGTCGCCGACCGACGGTGCCTCGAACACCTCGCGAACCGGCACGGTGACGCCGAGGACGTCGGAGATGCGGCCGACGAGCCGGGCTGCCAGCAGCGAGTTGCCGCCGAGATCGAAGAAGTCGTCGTCGCAGCCGATCCGACGGCCGGGTTCGGGCTCGATGAGCGCGGTGAGGATGTCGACGAGCGCGTGCTCGGTGGCGGTGCGCGGCGCGACATGGGCCCGCTCGACGTGTTCGGGAACGGGCAGCGCCGCGCGATCGATCTTGCCGTGTGCGCTGAGCGGCAGCGTCGTGAGCACCATGGCCGCCGACGGCACCATGTAGGCGGGCAGGCGTAGCCGGAGATCGGTGAGGACGGCATCGGAATCCAGCTGTGGTGCCGGGGATTCGTCGGGATCGGTGTCGGGATCGCTGTCGGGGCCGGCGGGCACCAGGTACGCGACGAGGGTGTCGCGGTGGACGATGACGGCGGCGGCGGCCAGCCGGGGATCGACGGACAGGGCCGCCTCGATCTCACCGAGTTCGATCCGTTGACCGCGGATCTTGACCTGGAAGTCATTGCGGCCCCGATAGTCGAGGTGCCCGTCGCCGTCGATGCGGGCGAGGTCGCCGGTCCGGTACATGCGCCGGCCGTCGGCATCGGGATCGGCCACGAAGCGTTCGGCGCTGAGATCGGGCCGTCCCTCGTATGCGCGGGCCAGTTGCGGTCCGTGCAGATACATCTCACCGACGACCCCCGGTGGTACGCGGTGCAATCGGCGGTCGCGAATCGACACGGCGGCGTCGTCGACGGGGACGCCGATAGGCACGGCAGACACAGCTCTCCCCGATGCCGGCGTCTCCGATGCCACAGTCTCCGATGCCACAGTCTTCGATGCCACCGTCTCCGAGACCACCGGCGTGTAGGTGATCCCGACGGCCGCCTCCGTCGGACCGTAGAGATTGATCGCCCGCCCACGCAGAACATCGGCGGCACGGTGTGCGGTGGTGGGGTTCAGTGCCTCGCCGATGCACAGGATCTCGGCGAGCGGGTGCGCGGGTGCCGCGCCGTCGCCGATCGCGTCGAGATGGGCGTCGAGCAGGGACGGAACGAAGTGCGCCGACGTCACCCCGGCGCGGGCGAAGAATCCGGCCAGATAGCGGGGATCCCGATGACCGTCCGGCGTGGCGATCGCCAATCGCGCGCCGTTGATCAACGGCCAGAACAACTCCCACACCGACAGGTCGAAGGTGACCGGCGTCTTGAGGGGCAGCGTGTCGTCGGGACCGACCGGGAACGTCTCCGATTTCCACCGCAACTGGGCGGCGATGGCCCGGTGCTCGACGGCGACGCCCTTCGGGGTCCCGGTGGATCCGGAGGTGTAGATGACGTAGGCCGTGTTGTCCGGCCGCAGCGGGCGTCGACGGTCGGCGTCGGTGACCGGCGCGTCGGAGAACCCGGACTCCGGGATGATGTCGGCGAGGTCGATCACCGGGAGTCCGGCGGGGTCCACCTCGTCGGCGGAGATCGTGCCACAGGTGAGAATCAGTGTCGGACGGGCGGAATCGAGAATCAGTCGGGTCCGCTCCCGGGGCGCCGACGGATCGACGGGGACGTACGCGCCGCCGGCGATCAGCACCGCGAGTATCGCCTCGACGAGTTCGCGGGAGCGTCCGATGGCCACGGCGACGCGTGTCTCGGGACCCACCCCGGTGGCGATGAGCCTGCGGGCCAACCGGTTCACCCGGCCGAAGGTCTCCCGGTACGTGGCGGCTCGGCCATCCCGATCGTCGAGGGTGGCGATGGCGTCCGGATGCCGTGCCGCGCTTGCCTGCAGGAGCGCGGTCAGGGTGGTCTCGACGCGTCCCGAGACCGGACCGGTGAGCACACCGGAACCGGCCGACGCGGGTCCACCGGTGGCCAGGTCGCCGACGGGGGTGTCCCCGGAGGTGACGACGGCGGTGAGAACGTCGACGAAGAACTCATGCCAGCGTTCGATGGTGCTGTGGTCGAACAGATCCCGGTCGTAATCCCATTGCACCCGAAGCCGGTCGGCGGCGGTACCGGTGGCGGGGTCCGGCCCGCTCGATTCGACCAGGGTGAGATGCAGATCCGACTTCGCCACACCCAGCGACGGTGCGAGGAGTTCGACGTCGAGCCCGTCGAGGGAGAAGCCGGACAGCGCGATGTTCTGATAGGAGAAGCCGACCTGGAACAGCGGATGATGGGCCGGTGAGCGGCGTGGCCGCATCAGGTCGACCAGCCGGTCGAAGGGGATGTCGGCGTTCTCGAATGCTGCGAGGTCTGTCTCCCGGATCTGCCGGAGCAGTTCGGGGACGGTTGATTCGGGCGCGATGCGGGTGCGCAGCACCACCGTTCCGACGAACATTCCGACGAGTTCGGTGAGATCGGGGTGCCCACGCCCGGCCACCGGGGTGCCGACCGCGATGTCGGCGGTGTCGGCCAGCCGGGCCAGTGTGATGGCCAGCGCGGCATGGGCGACCATGAACGGGGTGGTTCCCGACTCGGCGGCCAGCGCCCGAAGTTGTTCGGCGACTGCGGGATCGATTTCGCGGTGGACCTCGCCGCCCCGGCCGCCGGCCGTTGCGGGGCGCGGGCGATCGGTGGGCAGCGCGAGCAACTCGGGCAGTCCGTCGAGGTGGTGCCGCCAGAAGTCGAGTTGACGTGACTCGAGGGAGTTCTCGTCGCGTTCGGCGCCCATGAGCTGGTGATGCCAGCGCGTGTAATCCCGGTAGGTGACCGGCAGTGGTGCCCATTGCGGTGAAAGTCCTTGCCGACGAGCGTGATACGCGACGGCGAGATCCCGGGCGAGGGGCGCGGTCGACGATCCGTCGACGGCGATGTGGTGGGCGATGCACACCAGGATGTGGTGGTCGGTGTCGAGTCGGAGCAGCCGGACCGCGAGCGGTACCTCGGCGGCGACGTCGAAACCGATGGTGGCCAACTGGGCCAGTCGCTCGTCGACGGCAGCGGCGGTGACCTGTTCGATGTCACCGAGGAGGTTCACGGGTGCGGCGTCGAGTACCTGCTGCACCGGACCGTCGGGGCTGTCGGGGTAGACGGTGCGGAGGGGTTCGTGGCGTCCGATGACGTCGGTGATGGCGGCGGCCAGTGCAGCGGTGTCGAGCTCTCCCCGAAGGCGCAGTGCCAGTGGGATGTTGAAGATCGCCGACCGATGGTCGAGCTGGTTGATGATCCACATCCGCTTCTGCTGCGGAGAGACCGTCACGGTGTCGGCGTCGGTGTCGGTGTCGGCGCTGCGTTGCAGGAGCGGGGTGCTACGCCGGGGTGAGGTGGCGAGCCGGGCGGCGAGGGCGGCGACCGTCGGCGCCTCGAAGACCAGTCTCACCGGGACGTCGATGCCGAGCCGGGCGGCCAGGGTGCCGACCAGTGCGGTGGCGACCAGCGAGTTGCCGCCGATGGCGAAGAAGTCGTCGTCGCGGCCCACCCGGTCGGTGCCGGTGGATTCCGCGAACGCCTGCGCGACAATCTCTTCGGTCTCTCCGCGGGGAGCCACATACGGTGCGGTGCGGATGACCGGGATCGGTAGCGCCCGACGATCCAGCTTTCCGGAACTGGTCATCGGCAGCTCGTCGAGGGCGACGATCGCCGCCGGCACCATGTGGGAGGGCAGGGTGGCGCGCAGCCGGTCACGGATGTCGTCGGAATCGGCGGTGCCGACGTGATAGCCGACGAGAACCCGCTGCCCGCCGGGCATGACCTGCGGCTCGGTGACCGCGAAGTCGACGCCGGGTACCCCGCCGATCGCCGCATCCACCTCGCCGAGTTCGATTCGGAATCCGTGGATCTTGACCTGGCGGTCCGCGCGACCCCGGTACTCGAGTTCGCCGGAGGGTGACCAGCGCGCCAGGTCGCCGGTGCGATAGAGCCGAGAACCACTGGGGCCGTGAGGATCGGCCACAAAGCGTGACGCGGTGAGCGGCATCCGGCGGTGATATCCGAGCGCGACGCCGACGCCGCCGACATAGAGTTCGCCGGTGGCGCCGAGGGGCACGGGCTGCAGGCGGTGATCGAGGACGACGGCGGTGGTGCCGGTGATCGGCGAGCCGATCGTCACCGGGGCATGCGGGTCGAGCGGGCCGGCGAGGGAGGCCATGATGGTGGTCTCGGTGGGGCCGTAGGCGTTGAACATCGCACGCCCGCAAGCCCATCGGGCCACCACATCCGGCGGGCACGCCTCACCGCCGACGATCACGGTACGCAGATCGTCGAAGTCGCCGTCGGGTACCGACGCCAGCGCGGCGGGGGTGAGGAAGGCGTGCGTGATGCGTTCGACGCGGAGCAGCCGCGCCAGTTCGGCGCCGCCGTAGATCTCGGGATCGACGATCACCAACGTGGCGCCCGACGCGGCGGCGAGCAGCAGTTCGAGAATCGAGGCGTCGAAGCTGGGAGAGGCGAAGTGCAGGGTGCGCTCCCCGGGAGCGACCCGGTATCGGCGTCGCTGTTCGGCGATGAACGACGTCAGACCGCGGTGGGGCACCAGGACGCCCTTGGGTGTGCCGGTCGACCCGGAGGTGTAGATCAGGTAGGCGGGATCGTCGAGGTGCAGGGGCCGGATGCGGTCGGCGTCGGTGATCGGCTCGGCCGGGGCGTGCCGGTAGGCCATCCGGACGCGGTCGTCGTCGAGATGCAACCATGTTGCGGGACCGTCGATCCCGTCGAGACGGCGATCCGCCTTCGATGACGCGATACCGAGGCCGGCGCCACTGTCGGCGAGCAGATAGGCGATGCGCTCCTCGGGCAGGGACGGGTCGATGGGAACGAAGGCGGCACCGGCGGTGAGCACGGCGAGTTCGGTGGCGATCGACGCGGTGCCCCGCGGGAGAAGCACCGCCACAATCGATCCCGGTCCGGCGCCGTGGGCGATGAGGACCCGCGCGATGCGGTACACGCGGTTCCAGAGTTCGTCGTAGCGCAGATCGGTGTCGCCCGCGACGAGGGCGGTGACCGACGAGTTGGTCTCGGCCACCCGGGCGAGGAGATCCGGGAGGATCTCGGGCA
The DNA here is from genome assembly GCF_040044975.1 of Gordonia oleivorans. NCBI lineage: Bacteria > Bacillati > Actinomycetota > Actinomycetes > Mycobacteriales > Gordoniaceae > Gordonia > Gordonia oleivorans. Next base: position 15,028 of record NZ_JBDZDI010000010.1, on the reverse strand, counting down.
CGGCGGGGATGGCACCTCGGGCCGGGACGACGCGGCTGCTCTCGGCCGATGTGAGCACCTTGAGCGTGGACACCGGGGCGGCCGGATCTGCGTCGACCAGCGCGGCGAGCACGGTGAGGAACCGGGTGCGAAGGGCCGCGAGATCCTCGGCGGGATAGGCCGCCGCGTTGCCCTCGAGGTCGATGAGCAGTTCGCCCGTGCCGGTGTGGACGGTGAAGGCGAGGTCTTCGGTCGGGCCGGTGCTCAGGATGTGGCTGCGCCCCGTGTTGGTGCCGAGGGTGAGTTCGTTGCGGAACATCATCACGTTGATCGCGGGTCCGAAGAATCCGCGGCCCGCGGTGTCGGCGGCCGATCGTGGCAGGGCTCGCCGCATGTCCTCGAAGCGATAACGCTGATGACGCAGTGCCCCACTGAGTTCGGTGGTCACCGCGGCCAGCAGGTCACCGATGGTGGTGTGCGCGTCGATGTGGGTGCGGACCGGAACGACGTTGGACACCATGCCACCGGATCGGCGGAGCAGTGCGTTGGTGCGTGCCGAGACCGGCAGACTCAGCACCACGTCGTCGCTGCCGGACATCCGGGCCATGAACACCGACGCCGCCGTGGCGACGACCGCCGCGACGGTGGAGTTGCGCGCCGTGCAGAAGGCATCGATCGCGGTGCGCAATGCGGGATCGAGTGAGCCACCGGCGGTATGTGATTGGGCTGCCGGAACGTCGGTTCGGCTGCCGGTCACCGGATCGGCGAGGCGGATGGGATCGGGGAGTTCGGCAAGTCGCTCGTCCCAATGCCGGCGATCGCGGTCGAAGCGGGTCGAGGACCGGTAGGCGACGTCGTCGGCATGCAGATCGGTGAGCGTCCCGGCCCGGTTCGGCGGTATCTCCGTCCCGGTGGCGCGGGCGGTGTAGACCGCGGCGGCGCGTTCGGCGAAGGCGGCGGCGCCATAGCCGTCGAGCAGGATGTGGTGGACGCGGGTGTACCAGAAGTAGCGGTGATCGGCGACGCGCAGCGTTGCCGACTCGATCAGACGATCGGTGAAGAGGTCGAGGGGGCGGCGGAATTCCGCATTCATCCATTCATGTGCGGCGGCCTCCGGATCGGGTCGATCACGAAAATCGATGTGCACCATTTCGTCCCGTAAGGAATCGTCCAGGAATTGCACAGGTTCGCCGGAACCGTCGGCATCCGGTATCAATCGGACCATTGCCGTGCCGAATTCCCGAATCACCCGCCGTCCGACGTCGGTGAACAGGTCGGTGTCCACATCACCGTGAATGTCGACGTATTGGGCGATGGAGAACGGGACGTGGGGCGTGAGCTGTTGCGCGAACCAGATGCTGCGCTGTGCAGCTGACAGGGGTACGACGAGATCGCCGTGTGGACGGGGCTCCTCCGGGGCCTCATCCGTTCGCGATGACTCGCGAATGTCGTTGATGGTCACGCTGTGTCAACTCTTCTGGACTATGTGGGCACGCCACATGGCGGGCTCTGCGGCCCGTGGTGTGAGGTGCCTTTCCTGGCGCACATCGCCGCGGCGGGGTTCGTCGTCGACGGTTGGTGGACGGGGGCGTTACATCGGTGCCTCGTCCGGTGCGGCATCATCGGTGGTGAGTCCGGCTGCCCATTCCGGGGTGGACTCGCACGTATGAATTAGCACAGGCTAACCTTAACATGATGTCAGTCGGTGCAAAGTCGCCGTTCGAGTTCGACGGGAAAGCCAGGTGATCGATGATGGCCGGGATCCTCGACGACTCCGCCGGCTATCTGCCCGCGCTGAAAGTGGACGCGGTCACCAAATCCTTTGACGATGTTCATGCCCTGCGAGGTATTTCGTTCGAGGCGCCGCCGGGCAGCGTGCTCGGCGTTCTCGGACCCAACGGCGCGGGTAAGACGACGCTCGTCGACATCCTGTGCACCCTGCTCGCGCCGGACTCGGGTTCGGCCAGTGTCGCCGGACATGATGTGGTCACCGACGGTGCGGCGGTACGTGAGCTGATCTCGATGACCAGGCAGTATTCCGCACTGGACGAGACGCTCGACGGTCGCGACAACCTCATCTTCTTCGGCCGCATGCGTGGTCTGCGTCGTCGGTCGGCTCGTGAGCGCGCCGACTACCTGCTGGAGAGATTCGATCTGACCGCCGCCGCCGACCGGCCGGTCTCGGGTTACTCCGGCGGGATGCGCCGACGCCTCGACATCGCCTGCGGACTGGTGGTGCGGCCGTCGGTGGTGTTCCTGGACGAACCCACCACCGGCCTCGATCCCCGCAGCAGGCAGGACGTCTGGTCGTTGATCGAGGAGTTGAAGGCCGACGGCATCACCACGTTGCTGACCACGCAGTACCTGGACGAGGCGGATCGCCTCAGCGACAACATCATCGTCGTCGACGGTGGTGAGGTCATCGCCGAGGGGACCGCGGAATCCCTCAAACGCAAGGTGGGTGGCACCCATTGCCGGGTTGTGATGTCCGACCTGGTGGTGGCGGCCGACTTCTCCGCAACGCTCGCCCGGCACCTCGGTCCGGAATACCGGGTCGCGGTGGATGACGACTCCGCGGTGACCCTGACCGCTCCGCACGGCGTCGACACGATGGCCGCGGTCATCGAGATCGCCCGTACGGCCGGGGTGGGTCTCGACGATGTGTCGTTGCGCAGTCCGTCACTCGACGATGCCTTTCTCATCCTCACCGGCAACAACGCACGCACCGGAGACGAGCCGTGACCACACAGGTCCCGCAACCCCGGTTGACCTGGCCGGATCGCGACGATCCGGCCGTCGTGACAACCCGCTGGGTCTTCCTTCGGCAGTGGAAGACGATGACCGCCAGGGCCATTCGGTCGGCGCACAAGGAGGGCGAGTTCACGATCGCCATCGTGATGCCGCTCGTCTTCGCGCTCGGCTTCTATCTGCCGCTGCGGCTCATCATGGCCGAACAGGGGATCGACTACGCGCAGTTCCTGATGCCGATCATCGTGCTGCAGGCGGTGACATTCACGGCGGTTGCCGCGGCACAACGCGCGAGCCTGGACAGAATCCGTGGAATGACCCGGCGGCTCGCGTCGATGCCGTTGCGTCCGCTGGTGCCGCTGTTGTCGCGGATGTCGACATCGCTGGCACGGTCGACCGTGTCGGTGGTGGCCGCCCTGATCTTCGGTGCGATGCTGGGCTTCTCGTTCGACGGCGGTGTGCTCGACACGGTGGCCTTCGTGGCGTTCGCACTTGCCGTGGGCCTCGTCTTCGCCCTCGGTGCGGACTCCCTCGGTCTGGTCGCGCGCGGGCCGGAGGCGACGTCGCAACTGTTGGTGCTGCCCCAGCTCGTCCTCGGGTTGCTGTCGACCGGATTCGTCCCGGAATCCGGTTTCCCGGACTGGGCACAACCTTTCGCGCGGAATCAGCCGATCTCGCACTTCGCCACCACGATGCGGGAGTTGGCCGCCGGTGATCCGACGTGGCAGGCCGCAATGCCTGCGCTGATCTGGCTCGGTGCTCTCGCGGGGGTCTTCGTGATCACCGCCTACTACGTCGAGACGCATCGGCGGTTGGAACCGTGAGCTCTCGGATCGACGACGGTGTGGTGGTGGGCGTGCGAATGCCGTTCCCGGACCGCCACGCGTGGGCTCCCGAAGCCACTGTGCGGGCACTGGTGCGGTGTTCTCGGATTCAGTGCGAACGGATCCTGGTGAAGTGGGTCAAGGACCCGGTGACCCTGCTGCAATCGTTGTTGTTCCCCGCGCTCATGGTGCTGTTGTTCTGGCTGGTACTCGACCGTTCGGTGACCGACCACGCCGGATCGTCCAGTGTCTTCGGCATGGTGCCGATGGTGGCCCTGATCGGCGCGATGTCGGGTGCGTCGATCAGCGGGCTGGGTCTGCGACGCGAGGTCCAATCCGGGTTGCTGACCAAGACGTGGACGCTGCCGGTCCATCGTGCCTCGGCCATGGTGGGCCGGCTGGCGGCCGAGACGGTCCGGATCGTCGTCACCGTCAGCGCCGTGTTGCTGGTCGGCACGATCATCGGATTCCGCATCAGCACAGGCGTACTCGGCTACGCGGCGATCATCGGCGTGGCGCTGTTGTTCGGGCTGTCGTTCTCGATGATGGTGACTGCGATGGCGCTGCTGAGCCGCGACTCGCACATCGTCGAGTGGACCGCCATCGGAACCAATCTGGCGATGTTCTTCAACACCGGATTCGTACCCGCCGACGCGTATCCGCAATGGCTGCAGCCCATCGTTCGATACCAGCCGCTCAGTTGCGCGGTGGACGCCATCCGCGCGTTCGCCGACGGCGGCCCGATCGTCGGGCCGCTGCTGCCGACCCTCGCGTGGTCGGTCGGTGTGGCAGTCATCTGCGCAGGCCCTGCGGTCGTCGGCTACCGGGTGGCCGCCACCCGTCGGTAGCTCTCGACGGTGGCGGATCGGTTCAGATGTAGAGGCTGCGGTGTCGGATGCTGCCCTTCGCCCTGCCGAGGAGGTTCCCGGCATGAAAGAGCCAGCGACCCAGCGGAACACGGGTCAGACGGGTCGGTAGAAGGGGATTCCGCAGAAGGAGGTAGGCGATCACGTCGAGCGTCGCGTACCAGGGGCGCCGCGGCATTCCGTAGTGACGGTAGTCGGAGTACAGGCGGGCGTCGCCCTCGCCGCACATCACCGACTGATCCCAGATGCCCGCCAAGGTATCGCGCAGTCGGTACGCGACCAGCGCTCGGGGCGCGTGGCCCAGCGCTCCGCCGGTCAGCTGGACCCTGATGGTGAAGTCGGAATCCTCACCGCCGCGGTCATACGCGATGTCGAATCCGCCGGCCCGGTCGAAGGTGTCGCGCCAGACCCCGAGGTTGCAGGTCGGTGAGACGCGCAGGAATCCGGGGAACTCGTACGGTTGTTCCGGCGGGAGCATGCCCCGCCAGCTCTGGGCGCGAACGGAATTGAGAGTCGATGTCTCCACCGCTCCGCCGACCGCATCGTAGGAGGTTGCCACCCTCGTCAACTCGGTGAGCCACGCCGGATCGACGCGATCATCCCCGTCGCAGAAGGCGACGAAGTCCCCATCGGACGCGGCGACCCCGGCGTTGCGGGCGTGCGCGCTGCCCTTCGTCGCGCCGGCATCGACCCACTGAGCCGCAGCCGATCTCGGAGCGGATGATCCGACAGGTGGTCACGCAACCCATCGGTGGAGCCGTTGTCGGCGACGATCACCTCGAAGGGGCGTTGGTAGGTCTGATCGGCCAGCGCGTCGAGCTGCAGATCGATGACGTTGCGGGCGTTGAACACCGGGATCACCACCGATACGAGCTCGGGCAACTGCCGCGATCGATTCGAATGTCGCTCACGCGGTGCCGTCGGCGACTTGCCGCCGCGACGGAGCCGTTCTGCACGCCGGAGGACGGTGGGTGGGATGCGTCCCATCTCGCCACGTCGGGATGCGCGTAGTCCGCTGCCGGTGAGATAGATCCGGGAGAGTCGATCCGTTCCGATCGCCATTGCACGGCAGCGGAGGAACACGTCCTTGGATATCGATGCCGCGCTCCACAGCGCCTCGCTGCGTGCATATCTGCGATACAGCGTGAGCCGGTTGCGCGCGATGTAGTAATGCCGGAACGGTGCGTCCTCGGTGAACTCGATGGCGCCCGCGGCACGGCCCCGCAGGATCCAGCGGAGCGGGCGCGGCGGTGTCCATTGCGCCGCCCGGCCCAGCCGGTGGGTGATGCGCGTACCCGGCACGATCACCGCGTGGGCTCCGAGCGCGCGGGCCCGCAGATAGAACTCCGTCTCCACGCAGTCGATGAAGAGTCCCTCGTCGAAGAGACCGACCCGCTCCAGCAGCGCCCGCGGGAACATCATGCCTGATTGGATCGGTTCGAATGCCAACGTCACACCCTTGTGGGCGAACCAGAATGGTGCGACGTCGTCGTTGATCAGGCTCGGCGACAGCATCACCAGGTCGATGTCGAGTGACCGGGTCAACGCGAGGTGATCGAGCATGCGGGAGACGTAGTCGGTGGGCAGGTCGGTGTCCTGATCGAGGGTGAGGACCGCCTCGGCGCCCTCCTGCAGGGCGAGTTCGATGCCGCGGTTGTCACCGGAGCGCAGGACGGTCGCGCCGGCGGCGGCGCACTTCTCCAGGATCTGTGCGACCGCACCGTCGGGATCGGTTGACAAAGAGGGTGATCCGTCGTCGACGATGATCACCTGGCCGGCCTGATCGCGAACCGAGTCGACGGTGGCCACCAGGGCCTCGTCGGGTTCGAACGCACTGATCACGGCGGCGACGCCGGTGGGGGCGATGGTCATGACGGCGCACCCGCCGGCACGTCGGACAACGCCTCGTCGAAGGCCGTCGCGGTCTCGGAGACGTACGGCGCGCGCACCATCGAGTGGTGGTCGCCGGCGACATCGGTGAACGTCACCTCACCGGAGGTCACATGCGTCCACAGGGCCGGGTCGTCGTGATTGGTGCGGGCCCGGATGATGTGGATCGGACCGCCGTAACCGCTGGGGCGGTAGCGCCGGATCATCCGGGTGCCGAGGTCGAAGAAGACCGTCCACTGCAGGGTGGTCGGCAACCGGACCAGCCCAGCGGTGATCATCAGGACGTTCATCGCGAGCAGATTCCAGGCCTGCTGGAACCGAGTCCGGGTGGAGGCCGCCGCCGTCGCGGAACGGTCCGGAAGGACGGCGTGATCGGCTGTCAATGCGGCGAATTCGGCTCGGAGGCGGCGGAGGCCACCGATCTCGCGACCGACGAGCCGATCGGCCAGGATCGGGTCGATGAGTGGGTCGAGGACGATCACCTGCTCGCATGCGTGTCCGGCCCGGGTCAGGGCGGCCGCCGCCTCGATCGCGATGAAGCCGCCCATCGAGTATCCGCAGATGCGGTAGGGGCCGCGGGGCCGGACCGAACGGATGTCGGCGATGGCGCGGCGTGCGGCGGCCGCGATCGAATGGTCGGTGCGGCCACGGCCCTCGATGCCGCGGGCCTGGATTCCGTACACCGGACGTTCGGTGTCGAGGGCGCGGGCGAGCGGGGTCAGTGATGTGGCGAGGGACCCCGCTCCGGCGATGACGAAGATCGGCTCACTGGCACCGGTCCGCAACTGCACCATGGTGTTTCCGGTTGCCGTGCGGGCTCGTTCATCGTTGGCGGCGTCGAGGACGCGGGCGAACTCGGCGATGGTGGGGGCGGCCGAGAGCATCGCCGTGTCCAGCCGCACCCCGAAGCGGTGCTCGAGGTCGGCCAGCATGGTGCGCGCGGCGAGGGAATCGCCGCCGAGGGAGATGAAGTCCTCGTCCCGTCCGACGGGGTTCATACCGAGCGTGTCCTGCCACAGCAGGGTGAGCATCGCCTCCGTCGGGCCGTGCGGTCCGACGACATCGCCGCGCTCGGGAACCGGCGGCAGCGCCGCACGATCCACCTTGCCTCGTTCGGTGCGTGGCAACTCGGTCATCACCACGACGTCACGTGGAATCATCCACGGGGCCAACGTCTTTGCCAACGCGATGCGGATCTCGGCCGGCGACGGCGACCACTTCTCCCGGTCCACCGCCACGTGGGCGATGAGCCGGCCGGCGTCACGGTCGCCGGTGACCACGGCGTCGACGGTCCAGGGCAAAGCCCGCAGCGCCGCCTCCACCTCGATCGGTTCGACGAGGTATCCGCGGATCTTGACCGCGTCATCACGGCGACCGAGCAGATGGAGGTGACCGGCGTCGTCGAAACGGCCGAGATCGCCGGTGTGCAGCCGTGTCCGGCCGTCGTCGAGTGCGACGAACCGGCGGGCGGTCAGATCGGCATCATTGAGGTAACCGAGTGCGAGATAAGCGGATTCGACGACGATCTCACCCGCGGTCCCGGCGGGGAGGTCACCTCCGTCCTCACCGACGATCCGAACCTGCTTATTCGATGCGGGGGTGCCGACGGGGATGGGACCGCTGGGCAGATCCCGTTCCGGCGGAAAGCGATTGAAGGCGAGATCGCCCATCTCCGACGAACCCGACCAGCTGCAGAAGACGCCGTGGCGCAGAACCGTTCGCCGCAGCAGTGCCACGTCGGCGGCGGTGACCGGCTCGCCGCAGGTGGAGGCCAGTCGCAGCGAGTGCAGCGAGGTGTCGTCGAGGTCGGGGTCGTCGAGATCGGGCAGCCAGGAACGCAGCAGCGACGGAGTGCAGTGCAGGGTGGTGGCGTCGGTGGTGTCCAGCCAGTCTCGCAGGCCGGTGGTGGTGCGGCGCCGGACATCCTACAGCATCATGGTGGCGCCGTTGAGCAGCGTCATGATCAGGCAGTCGAATCCGGCTCCGAAACTCAGTGGCAGCAGGACCGCGGCGCGGTCGGCCAGTCCGAGGCCCATGAACTCGTGTGCGTCGACCGCCTGGTTGACCCAGCCGCGCTGAGAATAGATGACGCCCTTCGGCTTTCCGGTGGAACCGGAGGTGAAGATGACGACGGCCGGGTCATCGGGTGCCGGATCTGCCAATGGTTCTGCACTGGAAGGCAATTCGTTGATCCGCGCGGGACTCATCGGGATTGCACCGGACAGCTGCAGGATGTGTTCGCGGCGGTCGTCGGGCAGTAGCGGGTCGAGCATGATGACCGGGCGTCCCGACATCAGTACCGACAGCAGGGCGAGCACCGAGTCGACGTCGGATTCGGTGTCGACGGCCACCGGGCGGCCCGCGTCGGTGACCGCGGCGATCGCCCGTGCGCGATCCTCGGTGTGCGCCAACGCCTCCGCGAAGCCGATGGACGCCTCGGGGGTGAGGATCGCGATCTCGTCGGCGCGGGCCGCGGCGACGGCCCGCCAGTGCGCCACGGCCGTTTCCGGTAGCCCGCGGCGGACGGTGTCGAGGTCGACCGGCGGCGAGTCGTCGTCGGCACCGTGGGCGCAGTGGGTCATGAGTTCAGGCCGGCGGCGATCGTCGGCCAGGATCGATGCAGTTGGTCCTGCCAGTACATCCACGAATGTGTGCCGGTGGCAGGGAGATTCACCGTCGCAGGGATGTTCAGATCACGGAGTCGTTGCGCCATCTGCTCGGTGCACTGACGGGCCGCGGCCTCCAGTGCCCCGCCGACGACGATCTGATTGGCCACCGGCGGAGCGCCCGGGGCCTGGTGTTCGGGTGTGTCGTAGCGCCCGGCGAGGCCGCTGCCGGCGGAGAGATAGAGCGTCCGGCCGCGGAGTTTGGCCGCATTGATGTACGGATCGTGACGAATCCAGTCGGCGGAGCCGGTGGGTCCCCACATGTTGTCGACATTGGCGCCGGCGGCGGTGTAGACGATGCCCCGAACCGCGGCCGCGCCCTCGGGAGTGCTCGTCCGTGCGCAACCGCTGTAGGACGCGACCGACCGGTAGAGGTCACCGGTCTCGCCGGCGAGGGTGAGGACCGATGTCGCCGACATGGATAGGCCCGCGATCGCGTTGCGTCCGTTGGTCTTCAACGTCGCGTCGACGGCCGACGGTAGTTCCCGCGTCAGGAAGGTCTCCCACATCGGGCGGCCGATCTTCGGGTCGTCGGCCACCCAGTCGGTGTAGTAGCTGCCGATGCCCTTCATCGGGATGACGACGTTGACGAGCTTGTCGGCGAAGAACGTCCGGGCATCGGTCTGGGCGAGCCAGTTGGCGCCGTCCTCCCCGCCGCCCGCGCCGTTGAGCAGATACAGCGTCGGTGCGTCGGCCGGATTGCCCGCCGGTCGGATCACCTGGAGCGGGATGTCGGCGTTCATCGCCGCCGAATGGGCGGTGGCCAGCCACAGGTTGTCGTCGAGTTGCTCCACGAATGTCAACCCACCGGTCGACCCGGTGCTCGGCTGCGGCGCGGCGGTGGCCCACGGCGCCATCGCGAAGGCGGACACGACGGCCAGGACCAAGGTCCCGATCATGGTGCGGAAGCCGCCTGGGCCGGTCGACACGGAAGAACGCATAGTAAGGTAAGCCTACACTGCGGAAACTGTCCGTGGTCGGCGGTACAGCATGCGCGTGAGTCAGGCGGAGGTAGTCCATGAAGGTCTGTGTCGTCGGAGCGGGCCCCTGCGGCCTGACGACCATCAAGCAACTCCGCGACGAAGGACATGAGGTCGTCTGCTTCGACAAGAACGCCGACATCGGCGGGATCTGGCTCCGGCACGCCGGCGACGATGACGAGATGAAGGCCTTCGACAACCTGATGCTCACCATCTCGATGAAACTGATGGCCTACTCCGACCATCCGTTCAAGGGCGGCCGGGTCTTCTACTCACGCAAGCAGTATTACGGCTACCTGCGCGACTACGCCGACCGCTTCCGGCTGCGCGATCACATCCGGTTCGGCAGCGAGGTCACCGACGTCCGCAAGACCGGCGGGTCGTGGATGGTGTCGGTGCGCCGTGACGGTGTCGAGTCGAGCGAGGAGTTCGGCGCCGTCGCGATCTGCTCCGGCCCGTTCAAGACTCCCAACCGTGCCATCGCCGGCCTCGAGGGTTTCGACGGTGAGATCGTGCACTCCGCCCAGTACCGCAACAACGAACGCTTCCGGGGTAAGCGCGTCCTGATCGTCGGCCTCGCCGAATCCGGCGCCGACATCGTCCGCGAGATCGGCGACGTCGCCGAGTCCGCCACGCTGTCGATCCGTTCCTACACGTGGTTGCTGCCCCGGGTGTTCGAAGGCGACAAGACCACCGACTACGGTACGGTCCGCTCCCACCACCATGAGATGCTGCGTCGCTCAACGGATTACCCGTTCCCGCTGCAGACGTTCTGGGGACGCAACAGGTTCGCCAAGGCGGTGTTCCTCGCAGCCTCGGTGATCCTCGGGTTCATCACGGCCGGCGTCGGCGGGTTGCGCGGTGAACTCGCCCGCCGGACCGGACGGAAACCGGACGAACCCGCCCTCAATCCCATGGGCGAGCCGGTCCGCCCGTTCAAGATGGATCTGGGAACGGTTGAGGACGAGGCGAATTGGGAGATGCTGCGGACCTGGAACCGACGTTCGCATCCCGACGGGAGTTGGACCCAGCGGGGAATCTTCTGCAAGAACGTCACCTTCATCCCGAGCCTCGTGTCCGGGAAGGTCACGCTCAACGACGCCGGGATCGATCGGTCCGACGGCAAGAAGGTCTTCTTCAAGGATGCGACGGCCGCCGACTTCGACACCGTCGTGCTGTGCACCGGATTCACCACCGAACGACTCGCGATCGGCGACCTGACGGTCCGTGACGGCAATGTCCGCAACCTCTACAAGCATTCGATTCCGCCGGAGCACGACGGGACCGCCGCGTTCATCGGGTTCGTGCGGCCCTTCTCCGGCGGTATCCCGATCTGCGCGGAGATGCAGGCCCGCTACTTCGCGCGACTGTGCAGCGGAAAGCAGAAGCTCCCGGCGGACGTGGCCGATCGCATCCTGCGCGAGAAGCAGTGGGAGGAGTACTGGACCGCGCTGAGTCCCCGGCACACCGAATCGATTCCCTCGCAGGTGGTCTACCTGGACTCGATCGCGAAGGAGATGGGTGTCCTGGTCCCGATGTGGCGGATGCTGATCAACCCGAAGCTGTTCAAGCAGTTGTGGTTCGGCAGTTTCAACCAGTCGTGCTACCGGATCGTCGGCCCCCACAATCTGGGGAAGGCCGCCCTCGAGGATCTCTACGCCGAGCCGGTCGGCCGACTCCGGAACGCGGTGTGGGACATGTCGCTGCTGCAACTGATGCCGAAGAACGTGCATCCCAAACACATGATGTGAGGCGGCTGCGCCCGGAATCGGGGGCCGGGGGTGCCAAACGGTCGGTGGCCGGTCGGCGGGCGAATTAGACTCACCGCCATGAACTGCCGACGCCCCATCGTGCATCCGAGGTCGGCGCGGTGACCTCGTGGTTCACCCGCACCATCGTCGATCCGGGGCGGTTGCCGCTGTTCGTCTTCCTGGTCGCGTTCATCCTCACCTTCCTGTTCATCCGATTCAGTGTCCGGATGATTCGGGCGCAGGTCCGGTGGTGGCCGGGCAACGTGACCCCCGGTGGTCTGCATCTGCATCATGAGTTCTTCGGCGTCATCGTGATGACGCTGTCCGGGTTCGGGCTGATCTCCGTGTCACGGTTCGACACCCCGATCGCCGACGCTGTGCTCGCGTCGTTGTTCGGCGTCGGATGTGCGCTGGTGCTCGACGAGTTCGCGTTGATCCTGCATCTGCGGGACGTCTACTGGGAGAAGGAAGGACGCGCGTCGGTGGACGCGGTGTTCGTCGCCATCGCCATCGGGCTGCTGTTCCTGATGGGGTTTCGTCCACTCGACTTCTCCTCGGCGGTGGGCGAATTCCGTGACGATCCGAATGTCGTCGGTCGCATCACCCTGGTGGCGGGTATCGCCGTCAATGTCGTCCTCGCCATCATCACGTTGGTGAAGGGCAAGTTGTGGACCGGGCTCATCGGGATGTTCATCCCGGTCCTGCTGATCGTCGGTGCGATCCGGGTGGCGCGACCGGCCTCCCCGTGGGCGCGATGGTTCTACGGCGGTCGAGACGCCAAGCACCAGAAGGCCATCCGGCGTGAGCGACGACTGCGTGAACCGATGATCCGGTGGAAGATCGTCGTGCAGGAGGCGCTCGCCGGCAGATTCGGGGTGCCCGACGCCCCGCCGGCATCGCAACCGGTCGTGCCGATGCCCGCCCCGATCGCGCAATCCCCGTCCGTGCAGATGCCCAACCGGATCGCCACCGCCATCCGCTGGCGCCGCATCCGACGGGAGTTGGCGGTGGTGCCGACCTGGCGGCTTCCGGTGATCCTGGTGATGCTGGCCATCATCGCGGCGATCGCGTGCGTGACCATCGACGAAAACCTGGGTCTCGACGTCGATTCCGGCACCCTGGCGACCGTGCTCGGGGTGATCGCCGGTGCGACTGCGACACTCACCGGTCTGGTCTTCACCGCCGTGACCCTCGCGATGCAGTTCGGGGCGTCGCAGATCTCGGTGCGGGTGATCCCGATGCTGCAGCGCGAACCGGTGATGCGCTGGTCCATCGGCTTCTTCCTGGCGACCTTCGTGTTCAGCGTGATCATCGCGATGGACCTGGCGTTGTCGGGGCCCGACGACGGCACCCCCGGCGCGTCGACCGCCATCGCGGCCTTCCTCACCGTGGTGTCGGCGATCCTGTTCATCGCCCTGGTGACCAAGGTCGGCTCGGTACTCAACTCCGCCCAGTTGCTGCGGTGGATTGCCGCCGACGGTCGTTCGGCGATCCGGCGGCAGTATCCCGTCGTCGGTGGGCAGACCACGGACCACGGCTCCGAACTCGACGAATGGGCCAGTGCCGCAACTGAATCGCGCACCACCATCACACTTCCGGAACTCGGTGCCCGCGGCCGGATACTCCTGGCCGTCAACGTGCCGATGCTGGAGCGGTACGCCGCGTCGCGGCAGGTGCGATTCGACCTGCTGGTCCGGGTGGGCGACAACGTCTCCCACAACGTCGGGGTGATCGCCGTCATCGGGCCGAGCACCGGCGGCGAGCCTGGAGGCGACGCGGAGTTCCAGCGTAAAGTGCTGGCCTGCCTTCTCTTCGGCGACACCCATCAGCCGTCGGTGAGTCCGGCGGCGGCGCTGCAGGCGATCACCGACATCGCGCTCAAGGCGATCTCCACCGCGGGCAATGATCCGAGCAGTGCGGTCCTGGCCCTCGATCACATCGAGGATCTGTTGCTGATGCTGGCACCACGGGTACGCGCCGCCCGCCAGTCGCGGTTCGTGCGTGGCTATCGGCGCAGCTGGGCCGATTACGTGGCCATCGGCACCGACGAGATCCGCCGCCACAGCCATGGCCAGGCGCAGGTACACCGTCGGCTACGCGCCCTCTATGAAACGCTCGCCGCGCAGTGCGCCGACGATCAGCAATCGCCGATTCTCGAACGACTCGAGGCCCTCGATGTGCAACTCGCCCAGGAATGGACGGTGCCGCTCGACCGTCGGCTCGCCGCCGACCCCGACCGGCAGGGATACGGCTCCGAACGGGGTACGGCACTGTAGCCGCCACGAGTGAGCAGACACCGCGCGAGTAGACACCGAGCGGGCAGACATCAAGCGCCCCAGACCCGTGACGGGCTGGGGTGCTTGATGATTGACGGATCGACGCGTGTGTCAGCGGTCGGTGCAGACCGACCGTGCGATGTGGCCGGGGACGCCGGCGCCGAGCTTGCGCAACGCTGCGCGACGCGCCCCTTCGTGGGTGTCGTAACCGCGGGCCCAGGCGACGGACTCACCGTCGTTGGAGTAGGCGACCGCACCGCAGGAGTTGTAGAAGGTGAAGTAGCCGCACTCCTCGCCGCACTGCGCCTCGACCACGTCGGCCGCCGCCTGAGCCGTCGGGTAGTTCCAGGCGGCGGCGGTTCCGCCGTAGTTGTCGTAGGCGATGGCGCCGAAGTTGTAGTCGTAGGCTGCGGCCGGCGCGGCCGGAGACAGGGCCAGGCCGACGCCGGTGAGGGAAACGGTCAGCGTCAGGGCGGCGAGGATGCGTCGTGCGAACATGCCGGGAGGTTAACAACGAATCCTCAGGTGTTTCTCATCGCGAGCGGCGCGTGTCATTTGCCCGAGCGACGCGTCGAGCCGGTCGGGTGCCGCCGTCCGAGACGTCCTGGTGCCCAGCGCTACTTGCGGCCGCCGAGGATGCTGCCGAGCAGATCCCCGAGGCCACCGCCACCGCCCGAGCCGCCACTCGAGCCACCACCGAGAACACCGCCGAGAATGGATCCGAGCCCGCCGCCCGCGCCGCCACCGAGGGCGCCGCCGAGGATGGAGCCGAGGTCTCCGGCACCGCCGGACGCGGTGGTGGACGATGCGCCACCCTTGTTGAGGATCTTCGACGCCAGGAAACTCATGACGATGGGGGCGAGGATGGGCAGCAGCTTCTTGATGAGGCCCTGATCCACCGCGGCGGCGGGGACCTGATCGCTCAGTGAATCCCCCCGGGTTTCGTGCCGCTTCCTTTTGAGTCAGGAAGGATGAGCGGTATGCCCAAGAAGATTGATCCGGAGGTCAAGGCGCGTGCGTTGCGGATGTTGGCCGAGCATGGCGGGGA
>NZ_JBDZDI010000009.1:0-178495 GCF_040044975.1 Gordonia oleivorans | reverse complement strand
TTCTCACCCAGGATGAACGACAACCCGGCATCCTCGATGGCCTTCATGTTCGCCGCGGAGATCATCCCGGCATCGGCCACCACCGTCACATCGGTCAGCTTGTGGGCGGCGATGAACGCGGTCAGGGTCGGCATCATCGTCAACGTCTCAGCTTTGTTCCCGGCGAATGCTTCCATCATCAACGGGAATCCTGTTGCGTCGGTGAGCAAACCGACAGTGACCTGTGGTTCGAGGCGGCGCTCCTTGGAGAACCCGGGTTCGCGGAACCCGTCCGCTTTGTCGGTCTCGAAGTACAGCGTGGTGACATCGTACAAACACAGTGTGGCGGGTCCCAGATTCGCTTGCGCGGCACATGCTTTCGCCAGTTCCTGACGCCAGGACGTGTCAGCGTAGATGGGTAAACGTCGTTTCACCGTTGCGTACGAGGCCGGGGCGACACCGGCTTCGGCCAGTACCCGCAGGGAGTCGAGTTTGCTGGTCGGTTCGATGATCCTCGCGGCCACCAGATCACGGAATACGCTGTCAGAGTTCGGGATCGAGGAGAATCCGAGTTCGTCGTACACCGCGGTGATCGCATCCAGCAACACCGCCATCCGGGAACTGGTGATCGGCAAGGGTCCTGCTCCGGACGCGGAAACCAGCCCGAGGTCGAGTTGCTGCTGCCCGGCAGCCAACCGATCAGCGGCCGCGGCCTTCAACGCCGCCAGCTCCGCATCGGTATGAGCTGAGCCGATGTGCTCGATCTGGCGCGACCCGCGACGGTTGGAGTGCACGATCTGGACCGCCGTCGCTCCCGACTTGGTCTTCACCGTCCGCACAAACGCCCCAGCAGCCTAAAACCCCCACCGTTAGTGTCCACCCCGGCATCCATCACCCCAGGTCACAGCCCCGCGATCGCCGAAATGGCGAAAATTGAGCCAAGTCAGGGCGTGCCCCAACAAGGCAATGATGTGAGCGTCGCGTTCTTCGGCGGTGACAGGCTCACCGGAACGCTTCTCGATGTGTGACAGTCCTCGGACGATGGCGTCGGCGTGTTCGGCTGAGAGGGTGCCCAGCGCGGTGTGGCGGTGCACGCGGTCGATGTCGGGAGTGGTGCCCAGGCGGATCATGCGGGACGCGGAAGCCGGTGCGACACCCCATTCGTGTAGGAGCTCTTGAAGTTTGCGGCCTTCGTTCTCTGCGACCTTGAGGTGATCGCAGAGTCCGACAAGCACACTGGCGTGGTGATCGACCAGATTGCGGATCAGCAGGATGGCGTGCAGTGCACTCTTTGCGTCCTCGTGGGTGAGGCTGCCGGTGGTGAAGTCGAGTTCCGACAACAAGTCGATGGTGATGTCAAGTTCCCCCGATGTCATGTACACCACAGTACGCCTCGTTGGCGGTCGGCGCAAGGGTTAGTTTTCTGAATCCTGTTGCTGTGCATAACGTTTGGTCTGTGGATGACTTGTTGTCGGCGGGATTTTCTTGTCGGTGGGGTGTGGTATGGGGCGGCGAGTTTCGTGGGAGGTGTTGTGGTGGTGGGGGTTCCAGCGTCATGTTGCGAGGTCTCGACTCGACCCTCCGCTATCGCTCCGGGTCGGCTCGACCGGCGGATTGGGGTCGGTTCGACCGGCGGGATGAGGTCCCTCGACCGGCGGGTTGGGGTCGGTTCGACTGGCGGGTTGGGGCCGCCTCAACCGTAATCTGAGCGCTGTCAGTGAGATACCAGGCGCTGTCAACGCGCGGTCGGGCGCTGTCACAGAGCGCGAGGCGCTGTCCACGGCCCCGGGCGCAGTGGGTGGCGGGCCGAGCGCGTTCGGGGAAGGAGTGGGTGCTGGCACACTGGTCGACGTGGATGTCCTTGCTGTGGTGTGTGTTCTTCTGCTGGTGATCGGCGGCCTTCTCGCGTGGCGCGAACCCCGTCGACTGCTGCCCGCGGTGTTCTTGGCGTCTGGTATGGCGGTCCTGGTGGCGGACGTGAGTCTTGACCTCATCTCAGGAACGTCGACTCTGACGGCTGCGTGGTTTCTGCTCGGTGCCGGGATGGTGGCGTTGCTCGCTGTCGCCGCGCTCGGTCTTGCGTTGATCGTCAACGGAGTTCGGCTGATCGGTCGCGAGGGTTTCGGCGTGACGATGTCGCTGTCGGCTGCTCTGGGGACTGTTCTGGTCGGCTACGCCGTATCGGTCGTCGTCGGCGTCATCGCCGGATGGAGTGACTCTTCCTCGAGCAACACGATTCTGCTGATCCTGCTGGCCCTTGCCTTACCGGCCGGCTACCTCGGCTTCGTGTTCGCCATCGTCGTGGGCTGGTCGTATCTCTACGTACGGTGGGGTGCGATCCGTGCGCGGCGGGAGTCGGTGGACGCCATCGTGGTCCTGGGTGCCGGACTGAAGAACGGCACCACCGTCGGTCCACTCCTGGGTGCGCGACTGGACCGCGCGCTCGAGGTGGCGCGGCGCTCACGCGAGCTGGGTGCCGACCCCGTCATCGTCAGTTCGGGTGGACGTGGATCGGATGAGGCGCGCTCCGAGGCGTCGGCGATGACGGAGTACCTGGCCGAGCGGGGTATGCCTGCCGACAGGCTGCTCAGCGAGGACCGTTCGACCGATACCGCAGAGAATCTGCGATTCTCGGCACAGATGCTGGTCGGCAACGACATTCGTGGAACCGCTGCGGTGGTGACGAACGACTACCACGTGTTCCGTGCGGCCACCATGATGAGAGAGGCCGGTATTCGTGGTTTCGGCACCGGCGCACCGACGGCACCCTACTTCATGCCGAATGCCGAGATCCGCGAGTACGTTGCGATCCTGCGTGATCACCGGTGGGTGACCGCGGGTGCCCTGGTGCTCCTCTCGATTCCGTTGGTGCTCGTGCTCGTTGGTCTGATCGCCTGAACGGAAAGTCGGGCGCTGTCAACGAGCAACCGGGCGCTGTCAACGTGCGCATGGAACGGCCCGGGTACGACGGCGGGGCGGCGCGTCGTACCCGGGCCGGGTCTGGGGTCGATCAGCTGTCGTGGATGATGACGCCGCGAATGTTCTTGCCGTCGCGGAGATCCTGATAGCCCTCGTTGACCTGGTCGAGCGTGTAGGTCTGGGTGATCAGTTCATCGAGCTTGAGCTGTCCGGCGTCGTAGAGGCGCAGCAGTTTGACGATGTCGTACTGCGGGTTGGCCGAGCCGAACAGCGAGCCCTTGATGGTCTTCTGGTTCAGCGTGAGGTCGGTTCCCGAAACGTGCACGGTGAGCTTCGTCGGGTCGGCGAGGCCGGTGATGACGACGGTGCCGCCCTTGCCGACCACCGCGGTCGCGCTCTGCACGACCTGCTCGTCGACGGTGCCGACGAGAATCAAGGCCTGATCGGCACCCTGACCCCAGGTGAGTTCGTTGACCTTCGCGGCGGCCTCGTCGGCGTCGGCGAAGGCGTGCGTGGCGCCGAACTTGATCGCGGTATCCCGCTTGAGGGCAACCGGATCGACGACCACGACGTACTTGGCGCCTGCCGATACCGCACCCTGCACGGCGTTGATACCGAGTCCGCCGATGCCGTAGATCACCACGGTGTCACCGGCGCGCACGCCGCCGGCGTAGACCGAGGTGCCCCAACCGGACGGCACGCCGCAACCGACCAGCACGGCCTTGTCCAGCGGCAGCCAGTCGTCGACCTTCACCACCGAATGCTGGCTGATGGTGGCCCGCTCGGAGAATGTGCCGAGCATGCACATCGCGCCGAAATCGTCTCCACCGGAATGGAATCGGAACGAGCCGTCGGGCATTGAACCTTCCAGGATGGTGGCGCCCATGTCGCAGAGGTTCTGGCGGCCGGTCGAGCAGTATCGGCAGGTGCCGCAGTTCGGGATGAAGCTGCAGACGACGTGATCGCCGACCTTGACCTTGGTGACGCCGGGTCCGATGGCCTCGATGATGCCGGAGCCCTCATGTCCGCCGACGATGGGATAGCGCGGCGGGAGGTCACCGTCGGTGAGGTGCAGGTCGGAATGGCAGAGACCGGCCGCGGTGTACTTGATCAGGACCTCGCCTTCGCGGGGTTCGTCGAGATCGAGTTCGACGAGTTCGAACGGCTTGCCGGGTCCGGTGAGGACGGCGGCCTTGGTGGTGAGCGTCATGGATGACTCCTTCGTTGGAGGGTGAAAGGGGTTGTCAGAGTGCGATGTTGACGGCTTTTGTCTGGGTGTAGAGGTCGATCGCGGACGAGCCGAGTTCGCGTCCCCACCCGGACTGCTTGTAGCCGCCGAACGGCATCGCGGTGTCGAAGCCGTTGTACTGGTTGACCCACACCGAGCCGGCCTTGATCTGCCGTGCCGTCTTGTGGGCCTTCGACAGGTCCTGGGTCCAGATACCCGCGGCCAGACCGTAGATCGAGTCGTTGGCCGCGGCGGCCACACCGGTGTCGGCGTCGAACGGCATCGCCGCGACGACCGGACCGAAGATCTCCTCCTCGACGATCGAGAAGTGGGGTTCGACGTCGACGAAGACGGTCGGTTCGATGAAGAAACCCTCATCGCCCCAACGCTTTCCGCCGGTCAGGGCGCGGGCGCCGTCGGCCAGGCCGGCCGAGAGGTAGCCGGATACGCGGTCGAACTGTTCCTGGCTGACCAGCGGGCCGAGTTCGGTGGACGGGTCGAGTCCGGGTCCGATCTTCGCCTGCGAGGCGGCCTCGGCGACGGCGGCGGTGAAGTCGTCGAAGATGGGGCGTTCGACGAACAGCCGGGTGCCGGCCACACAGCACTGCCCGTGGTTGAACATCCAGGCGGCCACCGATCCGGCGACGGCCTTCTCGAAGTCGGCGTCGGCGAAGACGATGTTGGGGCTCTTGCCGCCGAGTTCCAGCGACACCTTCTTGAGGTTGCCCTTGGCGGCGTCGACGATCTTCTTGCCGACCTCGGTCGATCCGGTGAAGGCGATCTTGTCGACGTCGTCGTGCGCCGACAGCGCCGCGCCGGCGTCGCCGAATCCGGTCACGATGTTGACGACCCCGGGCGGGAATCCGGCCTCCTGGAAGACCTCGCCGAGCAGCAGTGCCGTGAGCGGGGTCTGCTCGGCCGGCTTGAGGATGACGGTGTTGCCCGCGGCGAGCGCCGGAGCCAGCTTGAACGCGGCCATCAACAACGGGAAGTTCCACGGCACGATCAGGCCGCACACGCCGACCGGCTCACGCAGGGTGTACGCGTGGAACTCGCCGCCGGGCACAAAGGGCATCGACACGTCGACGGTGGAACCGGTGATCTTGGTGGCCAGGCCGGCGTTGTAGCGGAAGATGTCGGCCGACCAGGCGGTGTCGACGGCGGTGGCGATGGTCGCGGCCTTGCCGTTGTCGAGGGCCTCGAGCTGACCGAACTCCGCGGCCCGTTCGGTGAGGATGTCACCGACGCGCCACAGCAGCCGCTCGCGTTCGTTGGGCTTCATCCGCGACCACGGTCCGTCGAACGCCTCGCGCGCCGCGCGGACCGCACGGTCGACGTCCGCGGGTCCGCCGTGCGCGACCGAGGTGATGGTGCGGCCGTTGGCCGGATCGATCGTCTCGAAGGTCTGCCCCGACTCGGCCCACACCCATTCACCCCCGATCAGCATCTGCCGGTCGGTGGAGATGAAGTCCCGAACGCGGGGGAGAAGTTCGGTGGCGACGGCGGTCATGTGGCCTCCTGCTCGAAGCGGACGATCAGTGATGTGGGTCATAGATGCGGACCCGCTTCTATTTCTGCCATCGCATGAGTCAGTCGACGTGTGCAGAAACTGAACACCCCGGGTGAACAGCACGTCGGTCGATCCCCGTCGCCGACACCTCGCGTGCGGCCGCGACGGCCGCCTCGTTAGCGTGAGACAGCCCCGAACCGCACACGCGAGGAGATCTCATGTCCCGAACGACTCGACGGGATGAGCGATTCATGAATCGCGTGCTGCGCGGATTGGGGCCCGCCGGTACGGCCGGATCGGTGCGGGAGGCACTGCGAGCCGGTGTCGGCGCCGTGCTCGGCCTCACCGTCGTCGGCGCCGTACTGGTGACATCCGGCGTCTCCCCGACACTCGGGTTCTTTCTGATCGCACCCTTCGGTGCGACGACCGTGCTGGTCTTCGCGGCACCGAACAGCCCGCTCGCGCAACCGTGGCCGACGGTGGTGGGCAGCTCCCTGTCGGCGCTGGTCGGGGTGGCGATCACTCTGCTGATCGACCCGGTGGTGCCGAGGGTGGCGCTGGCGGTGGGCCTGGCCATCGCGGTGATGATCGTGTGCCGCGCGGTCCACCCGCCGGCCGGGGCGGTGGCGATGAGTGCGGCCCTCGCGCCGGACACGATCCACCAGATCGGATACGAATTCGCCCTGGCGCCGGTGGCTCTCGGCTGTGGCCTGCTGGTGGTGGTCGCCGCGGTCTACGGCCGGCTGACCGGCCGCCCCTATCCGTTCCGCCAGTTCGATCCGGTCCACGAATCCGACGAACGCGTCGGCCTCGACGAAGGCGATCTCACCGAGATCCTCGAGCGGTACCAGCAGTCGTTGAACCTCAGCGTCGCCGATCTGGCCCGACTCGTCGGTGCGGCCGAACAGCGGGCCGCCGGACATCTCGCCGAACCGGTGCACGCCGCCGACGTGATGTCGCGCGACCTGGTGACCGTCGCACCGGAGTCGCCGCACTCCGAACTCGCCGAACTGTTCCGCACGCACCGGTTCACCTCGCTGCCGGTGGTGCGCGCAGACGGCACCTTCGCCGGTGTCGTCTTCCAGATCGACCTCATCGAGTCCGTCGGGCTCGACCCGCGCCGGACCGGGTCATCGTTGCGCCCGCGCCGACGCGGTGGCCTCGTCACCGCCGCCGACGTCATGACGACTCACCTGCCGGTGGTCACCGCCGACACGCCGATCGCCGCGCTGCTGCCGCAGTTGTCCGATCACGGGGCGGATGCGGTGCCCGTCGTCGACGGTGACGAGATCGTCGGCATCGTGACCCAGACCGATCTGATCTCGGTGCTCGCCCGCCAGGCGATCGGCAACGGGTAGGCGAGCACCGGGGCGCGCTCAGATCCCGAGGGAGCGCATCCGGGCGTAGAGGGTGGTGCGGCTGATCCCGAGTTCCTTTGCCGCCCTGACCTTGTTGTGCTCACACCGCTCCAGTGCCGCGATGATCGCCTGGCGTTCGGCCTGTTCCAATCCGGCCAGATGGGAAGCGCGACTGATGGTTCGGTATCCCCGCGGCAGGTCGTTGAGTTCGACGGTGCGTGCCGACCGGGCGTGGCAGGCGGCCACCGCCTCGCCGAGAACGGTCACCAGTTCGGTCAGGTTGCCGGGCCACTCCTGGCACAGCAGCGCGTCGGTGGCGGCGCTGGACAGTGTGGTCCCCGGCGCGAGATCGGTGACCATCCCCGACGCGAGGGAGCCGAGTTCGGCGGTGCGTTGCCGCAGCGGTGGCAGCTCGATCCGTCGTGGACATTGGCCGAGCAATGCCGCCGCACCCGCGCCGATCTGCGAGGCGGGCCCGGCCACGACGACGATCGGCGTGAGTGCCCGCCCGACGGCGTGGCGTAGCAGCGACAACGAGCGGTCATCGAGCAACTCTGCACCATCGATGACCAGCGCGGTCCGACGTTCTCGTGCGCGGGCCAGCAGAACCGTGACATCGGGTGCCGCCCCCTCGATGAGCGACTCGGCGATATCGACGACGACCGGTGCGGACGAACCGCCGCCGAGTTCGGTTGCCACCGCGACCGCCTCGGTGCTGCGCCCCGTGCCGGGTTCCCCGGTGACCGCGACGGCGCCGCTCGTGTGCGGGCGGGTGTGCGTGACCCGGGTGGGCGCGTCACCGGCGAGATGCGGCCGCAGGAAGAACAGGGCCGCGCCGCGGGTTCCGGGCACCGGTTCGACCAGGATGTCGACGGCGGTACCGGCGCTCAACGTCAGCGACAGGCTCGTCTCGTGCAGCGCCGGATCCGCCAGAACCGCCCGCAACGCGCCGATGTCGGCGGCCGAGAGTAGCTCGGCGGCAAGGGTGTTGGTGAGTTGCAGGTCGTCGCCGAGGGCCGCGACGGCGATGTCGCGGCGCGGGGCGGCGCGCTGAAATGCATCGAGCACCCGGCGCTGATGGGCGCGGGACCGGTCCAGCAGGCGGTCGGCGATATCGGCGACGATGCCGGTCACGAATGGAACGGCGAGCGGGTTGGTCTTCTCGTTGACCTCGGTCATGCACAGGCTGCCGACGAGGCGTCGGGTCGCCGGATGGATGATCGGCTGACCGAAACAGCTGAGCCGTTTGAACTTCTCCAGATAGTGCTCGGAGCCGTTGATCATCACGCCGCGGCGGATCTCGGCGGGGGTGCCGAGTGCGGTGGTGCCGACCGATGATTCGGCGAACGGCACCCCGTGGGCCGCACCGGCATCGTCGAGCACCCGCTCGATCGTCGAGCCGGCGGTGACCCGGGAGATCATCCGGCACTCGTGGTCGACGAGCAACAGCGACATCTCGCTACCGGCGATCCGTCCCGCGGCCTCGTCGAGGACCGGTCGGGCCGCGTCGAGCAGCGGATCGGCCGAGGAGATGTCGACCGGGGCGGGCAGTGCATCGTTGTCGGGACGGATCCCGGACATGGCCGAACGGCGCCACGATGCGGCGATGACCTGACGTCGTGGGGCGTGCGTGAATCCGGTGGGTGTGTCGATGGTCACACGATGGCACAGATCCGGTGGTCGGCGAAAGTCTGCACACGGAGCCGAGGCCGTTCTTGTGCCGACATGTCACGAACCTGTGCCCAGTTCCCGGTGAGCCGCACGGCGCGACCCGGCATCCGGTGTGTAATCGAATCCGGCGTCCGCTCGGCCGGACACGAGATGCCAAGCAGAACGACGATGGGAGCACGCGGATGTGCACAGGAATCAGGGTCACCGCCACGAACGGGGACATCTTCTTCGGGCGGACGATGGATCTGGACATTCCGATGTTCGGGACGCCGGCCGGGATGCCCGCCGAACTCGACAACCTGGTCACGATCTCGACGTTCCCGGCCAACACCGAGATGCAGAGCCCACTGACGTCGTGGACCAGCAAGTACGCCACCATGGGGACGGGTGTCAAAGGCACGACCGTCCTCTTCGACGGCATCAACGAGAAGGGACTGGCCGGTGACCTCCAGGTCCTGATGGAGTGCACGAAGGCGTCGGCCGACGACATCGCGGCGCGCGGCCAGACCGGCGTCCTCGGTGAGGAATTCGTCAGCTTCATCCTCTCCCAGTACGCCAGCGTGGCGGAGATCCGGGAGGACTACGCGAAGTTCGCGCTCCTCGACCAGCCGTTCGAGGCCTTCGGTCAGAAGATCACCTTCCCGTTGCACTTCAGCTTCGTCGACACCACCGGCGACGGGATCGTGCTCGAGCCGGTCGACGACGGAGCGTTGAAGATCTACGACTACGCGGGCGTCATGACCAACAGTCCCGAATACGACTGGCACCTGGTCAACGTCCGCAACTACCTCGGCCTGTCGAACCTCGACCCCTCGACCGCCACGAAACTGCCCAACGGCTACGAACTGCAGCCCATCGAAGGTGGTACCGGCTTCGGGATGTTCGGTCTGCCCGGCGATTACACGTCACCGTCGCGGATGGTGCGCGCCCTGAACCTCTCCGCCTACCTCAAGCCGTTCGGGCGGGAGAAGGGAATCTCCCAGCTGTACGCCGCCTTCCGCACCGTGATCATTCCGCCCGGACTCGAGCACAAGGGCGACATCAACTCGTGGAGCGACTACTCGCGGTACTGGGCCGGGTACGACCTCGCCGAGCGGACCGTGTTCGTCCAGACCGGGGAGGGCCTGGCCATCACGTCCAAGAAGCTCGATACCTCGGTGACCAGCCCTACGTTTGATGCCATCGACACCTCGGACTACGTGCACACCGTGCACTGAGTTCCCGGTGAGCTGACCCTCACGGCGGTCATGTTCCAGGCGACGGTCCCGTTGCATGGTCCGCCGCTGATGGTCGTCGTCCAGCGGCCGGTCATGCTGGTGGCCGATTGCGGGGTGAAGTATTGCGTCGAGCGTGCGGGCTTCCACACCTTGGCGGCACCGGGCTGGTAGCAGTCCCACTGCCAGGAGAAGTCGCGTTGCCAGCGGGAGCCGGTCCACCGGTACGACGGCGGCCAGGGCACCGTCGGATTCGACGATGCCGGTCCGCTGGTCACCTTCGCGGTGCACCCGAACCACGAGCATGACGTCGACAACGTGTAGGTCGCCGAGAAGTCGGGTTCGGCCTGGCGGGCCGCGAGGCTGGTTCCCGTCTTGCCGGACGCCAGCGAGGTGATCTTCCAGGTGCCGGTCCAGTTCGGTGTGGCGGCGTCGGCGGCCGGGGGCGGCACCGCGAGGGCGAGGAGCGCTGCGGTGGCGATGGCGACGAGGAGCGAAAGCGCGCCGCGGTGAGACCGAATCGAAATGGACATGTGATGAGTATCACACTTTATGAACCGCAATACTCGATATTGTGACGGGTTGTGCCGTCACCAGGGGGAACGCCGGGTGCCCAACCAGAACACCGCGAACGACAACCCGGCCATGCCCACGAACACGATCACCATCGACAGCGTCATCGACAGGTAGCCCTGCGTACGCGGGTCGATGAACGGATACGGATACCAGTCGACGAAGGGCCCGCGGGTCAGTGTGTACACGGCGTAGACGAGGGGAACGAGCAGCCACGTCCACCAACTGTGATCGGGGAGGCGACGCGGCCGGATCACCGCCCAGTCGACGAGGAGAAGTACCGGTAGCAGGCGGTGCAGGACGTCGTTGATCCAGTCGATGTCGAGGTTGACGTCGATGTCGGACAACAAGAGGGCGTAGACGATCCCGGTGATGACCATCGCGGTGGTGACCGCACCGCGAATCCATTGCCATGCAGCGGAATCCGGGGCGGCCAGGGCGCCGACGGCCAGCACGATCACGGCCGCGACATTCGACAGCACCGTGAAGTAACTGAAGTAGTTGGCGAGACTGAAACCGGGCACGTCGGCCTGCTGGACCGGCAGGATGATGAGCGCGGCGGCGCCGAGTCCGGCCGCGGCCAGACGGAGCAGACGAACCCACCAGAGTTGCTCGGAGACACGGGACATGGCGTCGATCCTGCCATGGGTGAGGGCGGGATCCGCGTCGCCTCAGCGTCGCGCGCCGTGCCGCGCCGAGCGCCGCATCACCCCGGCCGCAATCGCCGCGAGGGCCGCGACACCGGCCGCGCCGCCGACGATCCACAGTCCGGGTCCGACGGTTGTGGTGTCCAGCCACTGCGAATACGGCGCGATGTCCGGATCGGTCGAGGCGACCGCGGCCCACGGGTCGCCGACCGCCCGTGCGGTGACGAAGCCCGCCACCGCTGCGACGACCACGCTCGCGATGGAGCCGAACAGGGAGATCGGCCGCACGCAGATCATCACCGCGGTCACGACCAGTGCTGCCCCGCAGATGGCGGTGATCATGCCGGGTGCGGCGTAGTTGGCGGTGGCCAGCTCGTCGAGGTTGCCCGCGCTGTCGCCGACGGTCGCCGCGCCGTGTCCGGAGATCGCGTAGCTGCGGCGTAGCCCGGCCTGGTCGGTGAAGGCGACGCTCACCCACACGAGCCGACTCGCGACGATCATCGCCACACCGGCCAGCGCGACGATCGCGGCGAATACGATCGCGGCGACCGAAGAGCCCGCCGATGACGGGGTGGTCGGGGCCGGTGCATCGGGGACGGCGGGTGTCGGAGCGCTCGGGTTGCTCGACGCGGCGACGGTGTGGGCGTGCGCCGGGTCGCGGCGTGCGTCGGTCAGGGCGCTGTAGGCCTGCGAGGGACCCGACCCCGGACCGGTGCCGAAGGCGCGTGTGGTGCGTTGCGGCGGAATGGGAGTCACCGGCCAGGGCGGGCGCACCGGAGGTCGCGGTGGGCGGTCCGCCGCACGCCGGGTGGGGTCGGGGGTTGACGGACGACCGGCGGCGAACCCGGCCGCGTCGGTGACCGGGAAGGACTCCGGGTGCCGCGGCGCACGGGACCGGTACGGGCCCGGGATCGGTTGTGTGCGTGACCGATTCGCCGGCATGACCGGGTCCGTCGGTGGGGTGGGTGCCAGTGCCGTCGCCGCGGTCTGCGGGTCGGGAACGGCGAGCACCGAGGTGAATTCGTCGGCGAGAGTTCGGCAGTCGGGATAGCGGCCGGCGGGGTCCTTGGCCAGCGCCGTGGCGAACACCTGGTCGAAGGCGGCGAGTTCCGGATGTGTGTCGGCGATGCGTGGAATGGGTTGGCTCACATGGGCGAGCATCAGCGCCGGAATCGATCCGGCCGTGAATGGTGGTGTCCCGGTGAGGAGTTGGTAGGCGGTGCACGCGAGGGAGTACTGGTCGGAGCGGTCGGTGGCGGGAGCGCCCTCGATGATCTCCGGCGCGCAATAGGACAGCGTGCCCACCACCGCATTCGACGCGGTCAGTGAGGTTCCCGGCGAATTCGCCAGTTTCGCGATGCCGAAGTCGAGGACGACGACCCGGTCGATGACGCCGTCGGCGGTGCGGGTGAGCATGATGTTGGCGGGTTTGATGTCGCGGTGGACCACCCCGTGACCGTGTGCGTAGTCCAGGGCGTCGGCCACCCGGGTGACCACCTCGCCGACCTCCGGTGGGGTCAGATCAGCGGTGGTCAGATCGTCGCCGTCGATGTAGCTCATCGAGAACCACGGGGTGTCCTCGGCGATGCCGAAATCGTGGATGGTGATGATGGCCGGATGTTCGAGTGTCGCGGTGGTGCGGGCCTCGTTGGTGAATCGGCGGGCGAATTCCTCGTTGCCGGCTCCGGCCAGCGAGATCACCTTGAGGGCCTGCCGGCGCAGCAGATGCGGGTGTTCGACGAGGTACACCTGCCCCATTCCGCCCGCACCCAAGGTGGAGATGACGGTGTATCCGGCGAAGGTCGATCCGGCCCGCAGTGTCATGGCCACGCCCCTGGCTGTTCGGTGATGGTGGCGTCGGTGTTGGTGGCGTCTGGCCAACCATGGCACATCGCCGATGGCGATGCCATCGACATTCATCTGTTTGACACCGCTCCGGAAACGGCCCGGTCGACACGCTCTACTACCGTGGTGCGCATGCGTGTGGCCACCTGGAACGTGAACTCGGTCAAGCAACGGATCCCGCGGCTGCTGCCGTGGCTCGACGAACGCGCACCCGACGTGGTGTGCCTGCAGGAGACGAAGCTCTCTGACGACGTCTTCGATACCGTCCTCGGACCCGAATTCACCGATCGCGGTTACGAATTCGCGCACGTCGGGCAGGGGCAGTGGAACGGCGTGGCGATCCTGTCGCGGGTCGGTCTCGAGGACGTGCGACGCGGTTTCGACGGTGCCCCCGGCTACCCGGATCCCGGCTCGGCGCCCGAGGCCCGTGCGGTGTCGGCGGTCTGCGGGGGAGTGCGCATCTACTCCCTCTACGTGCCCAACGGCCGCGAACCCGATTCCGATCACTACCACTACAAGCTCGCATGGCTGGCCAGGCTGCGTGCCGTCGTCGGCCCGGAGGCGGCCGGATCGATGCTGTGCGGCGACATCAACATCGCGCCCGCCGACGCCGACGTCTACGACCCCCGGGCGTATGAGGGCCACACCCACGTCACCGTGCCGGAGCGGTCGGCGCTGGCCGATCTCGAGGCGGTCGGCCTCACCGACGTGATCCGCGCGCGCTGGCCGCACGACCGCGTCTTCAGCTACTGGGATTACCGCGCCGGGATGTTCCACAAGGACCTCGGCATGCGGATCGACCTCATCCTCGCCGGCGCCGACACCTCCGGCCGGGTCGCGGCGGCCTGGGTCGACCGCGCGGCCCGCAAGGGCACCAAACCCAGCGACCACGCGCCGGTCATCGTCGATCTCGACGACGCACCCGACGGCGACATCGGTCCGATGGTGCCGCCGCCGTCGAATCCGGCCAAGCGGGGCGCGTCGAAGGTGAAGTTGCCGCAGTCGAAGGACTGACGATCGCCGGAACGGGCCATCGTCGACGCGGTCGCACCAAGAGTTCATCGTCGCCGGATGGCCGGGTTCTCCGCTGGTCAGTACCCTCGCGGCATGACAGTGCGTGAGGGCAGCGACACGACGCCGGACGTCGTTTCCGATGGCGGGGCGCGGCGGCGCGAGTTGGCCCGGCTGCGCGATCGGCTCACCGCGCTTCACCACGAAGCGAAAGCCGCCGAAGTGGCTGCCGCCGAATCGATCTCGGCGGTGCATCCGTCCCATCGGGAGAGTGCGGCCAACATCGTGCACTACTGCGCGCTGCGGGCCCACGATCTGCGCGATCTGCAGTTGGACCTGTCGGCCCAGGGCCTGTCGTCGCTGGGGCGGATGGAAGCCGGAGTGCTGCGGAATCTCGACGCGATCATCCGCATCCTCGACGACGCGCTGGGCGATTCGGGCCCGGCCGCCGGCGATCCCGAGCCGGGCGAAGGTCATCCGCTCGCCGAGAACGCGGTGACCCTGCTCGGCCCGTCGCCGGCCCGTCGTCCGACGCGCATCATGGTGACGATGCCGTCGGAGGCCGCGGCCGACGTCGACATCGCGGCGCGGTGCGCGGCCGCCGGAATGGACCTGGCCCGCATCAACTGCGCCCACGACGACCCGGCCGCCTGGCGGTCGATGGCCGCCCACGTGCGCGCCGCGCGCGCCGACATCCGGGTGGCGATGGACCTGGCCGGACCCAAGCTGCGCACCGGGCCCATCGCCGCGGGACCGCAGGTGCTCAAGGTGCGTCCGACGCGCAATCTGCTGGGCGAGGTCCTGGTGCCGGCCCGGGTGTGGGTCGGCGACGCGCCCATCCGGTCGGAGGTACGTGACGCGGTCCCGATCGGTGATCCGGCCTGGCTGGCGGCGCGGTCGGTCGATGACGAGGTGCGACTCATCGACGCCCGCGGCCGGCGCCGGGTGCTGCGGGTCCTGGAGATCACCTCGAGCGGCGTGCTGCTGGGCACCGATCGCACCATGTACCTGACCCCGGGACTGAGACTGTGGTCCGGCGACGGACCGACGACGCAGATCGGGGCGTTGCCCGCGGCGCCGCAGGCCCTGCGGGTCTTCGCCGGCGACACCATCACCCTGACCGCCGATCTGACGCCGGTGACGCCCACCGACGACGGACACCACCGGCTCGGCTGCACCTTGCCGGAGGTGTTCGCGTCGGTGCGCGAGGGGGATCGGATCTTTTTCGACGACGGCAAGATCGGCGGCCTCGTCTCGTCGATCTCGGGTGTCTCGTCGATCTCGGGTGCCTCGGCGCCGGGGGAGGCCGCCGAGATCGTCGTCGAGGTGACGCGTGCCGGACTGAGTGGGACCAAACTGCGCGAGGCCAAGGGAATCAACCTGCCCGACACCGAGCTGCCGACCACCGCGCTGACCGCCGACGATCTCGACGCGCTGACCACCGTCGTCGACATCGCCGACCTGGTGAACCTGTCCTTCGTGCGCAGCGCCGACGACGTCGCCGACATGCAGACGCATCTGGCCGAGCTCGACGCCGACGATCTCGGCCTCGTGGTCAAGATCGAGACGATGGCGTGCGTCAAGGCCCTGCCGTCGGTGCTGCTGCAACTGCTGCGCACCCGGCGGGTGGGCGTGATGATCGCGCGCGGCGACCTGGCCGTGGAGGCCGGTTTCGAGCGGCTCGCCGAGGTGCAGGAGGAGATCCTCTGGTTGTGTGAGGCGGCGCATGTGCCGGTCATCTGGGCCACCGAGGTGCTCGATCATCTCGCCGACACCGGATTGCCCACCCGCGCCGAGATCACCGACGCCGCCACCGGCAATCGGGCCGAATGCGTGATGCTCAACAAGGGGCCGCACATCGTCGAGGCGATCGGGTCGCTGGACCGGATTCTGTCCCGGATGACCCGTCACATCGACAAGAAGCGACCGCTGCTCAGGCGGATGTCGGCGTGGGCGCCGCGGGTCGACTGATCCCCGTCCTCGATCGCGAAAGTAGTGGTGCGCAACATCATCGGGTGATAGAGGTCGTTGGGCCGGCATTCATCGGGGTGAGACCGTGACGGCGGACATCCCTGTCGTCCACCGATGGGACATGATGCGGATTCTGTGTCTTTGTCGGCTATCGTTCATCCGGCCGGGGAATCGCCCGGCCGGATCGTTCGGCACTTCGTCGGGAAAGTGGAATGCACATGAAGAACCTCAGATATGCCGTGATGTCGATCGCCGCCGTCGTCGCCACCGCGCTCGTCGTCCCGGTCGCCACCGCCCATGCGGCCCCCGCCGTCGCCGCCACGCAGGCGGCCACGGCGCCGACCTACCGCGCCGAACTCGCGCCGGACGGCTCGTCGGTGGCGGTGCGACTGGCCGACGCGACGTTCGCCCCCACCCCGGTCGACGGCACCCTGTCCATTCGTGATGAGAGCGGTGTCGTCCGCGAGACGGTGGCGCTGCAGACCGAACTGAACGGCGTCGTCGTCCCGCTGCGTCCGGCCGTAAGCGCAGATGGGTCGACGGTGACGTTGACCCCCGAACTCACCTCGGTGATGCGCGACACCATCGCGCGCGGGATGCATCCGGTGTCGGCCAAGAAGGACAAAGCCTTCGCGACGATGATGGCGCACCTCAACAACGGCTGGAACCGCGGTAACGCCGGTGTCACCACGGCCGTCGGAGCACTGATCGGCTTCGCCGTCGGGTTCTTCATCATCGGTGGGTGGATCGTCGGTACCGCCATCGGCGCGGCGATTGGTGCGGCGGTCGGCATCAACGCCGGTGACCCGAAGGCGGGACAGGCCGTCCTCGACTGGATCAACACTCCCTGATCTGTCACGCCCCTCGCCCGTCGGCGGCACTATCGTGGAGGAAATGTCCGATGGGCGAGGGAGGACCGGCATGGCCGAGCTGCTGATCACTGGACTCTCCGACGCGACGGTCACGGAGCTCGATCGAGCCGCCGACGAGCGCGGACTGTCACGCAACGAGTACCTGCGCAGGCTCCTCGAGTGTGGGACCACATCCGGAACCCACGCCGTCGTCACCACGGCAGAGCTCCGCCGGGCCGCCGACACGGTCACCGATCTCGCCGATGACGCGGTGATGGATCGGGCGTGGCGCTGACCGCGACCGCACGGGCGGTCGGGCTCCCCGTGCTCGCGCCCCAGTGCCCGCAGTGTGCCAGTGCCCGCTGCGTGCCACCATTGCCAACCATGCCGAACAGACAACGCCCCGTCCCCGCGTGGTACGGCGTCCTGACCGAACGCCGGGGAGGTCCGCTGGCGCCGCGACGTGCGGCGTCGCGGCTGTCGGCCTACGTCTACGGCAACATCCTGGTGCTGGCCGCGGTGGTGCTCGCCACGTCGTCGACGATCGACGAGGGACATGCCCCGCTGATCGTCCTCGGCACCGGCGTCACCACCTACATCGCGCACGTCTTCGCCGACCTGCTGGCGCATGCGAACGTCCCGGAGGCGCACGAGGAGGAACACGGCGGTGAGTTGAGCCGGGAGCAGGTTCGCGGGCTGGCGTTCGACGAACTGCGCGACGCGGTGCCGATCATGTCCTCGGCGGTGTGGCCGGCGATCGCGCTCACCCTCGGCTATCACGAGTTCATTCCCACCGAGGCGGCCCAACTGATCGCCGGGGCGATCGTGGTCGCGCGCATCGCGTCGGTGCCGATCGTCACCGAGCGGGTGCGGGGAAATCGGCTCGACGCCCGGATGGTGGGCGCCGGACTCGTCGCGGCCGTGGTGGCCGCGGTGATCGTGCTGCTCAAGACGCTGATCGGGCATTGACCGGGCGGGAATGCCGCGCGGCGGTCCGACGTTGTGTGTGGTCAACAGATCACCTGCCGATCATCTCGGGTTCTCTCCCGGCTGGTTCCGCGGATCCGATTTTTGACCTGTGCAAACCCGATCGGTAGAGTGGATCGTCGGTGCCTGGCGTACGTCGGGCCAGTCCGTGTGCCCTGCCGACGGAGCCGTGACGGTGACGTCGGACAGCGTGTCCCATGGGTACTCCCACCATGTGATGGGGTCACCGGGCTGACAAGCGAGACCGCTGTCGGGTGTCTGACACGCCCGACCTCGGGGTAGCGATAACTGTACTGACCAGGGCGAAAGCCTTGGTGGGGCGAGTTGTGGAGGTCGCCGAAAACACGGTTTCGGCCGGATTTCGGGGACTTGCCCGGAGCACCAACCACGACGACAACGAAATGAAGCCGACCGCGTCCGTCGCGGCCGGATGTGCCGACAAAGGAAGAACTGAGCTCAGTGCCAACCATCAATCAGCTGGTCCGCAAGGGCCGTCATGACAAGGCTGCGAAGAAGAAGACCGCAGCCCTCAAGGGGAGCCCGCAGCGTCGCGGCGTGTGCACCCGCGTCTACACCACCACCCCGAAGAAGCCGAACTCCGCTCTCCGTAAGGTCGCCCGTGTGCGCCTGACGAGTGCCGTCGAGGTCACCGCGTACATCCCGGGTGAGGGCCACAACCTGCAGGAGCACTCGATGGTGCTCGTGCGTGGTGGTCGTGTGAAGGACCTGCCGGGTGTGCGTTACCGCATCATCCGCGGCTCGCTGGACACCCAGGGTGTCAAGGACCGCAAGCAGGCCCGCAGCCGCTACGGCGCAAAGAAGGGGAACTGATAAGTCATGCCACGTAAAGGCCCCGCACCCAAGCGTCCCCTGATCAACGACCCCGTCTACGGATCGCCGCTGGTCACCCAGCTGGTCAACAAGATCCTGCTGGACGGCAAGAAGTCGACCGCCGAGCGCATCGTCTACGGTGCCCTCGAGCAGGCCCGCGACAAGACCGGCACCGATCCGGTCATCACCCTCAAGCGCGC
Source organism: Gordonia oleivorans (assembly GCF_040044975.1). NCBI lineage: Bacteria > Bacillati > Actinomycetota > Actinomycetes > Mycobacteriales > Gordoniaceae > Gordonia > Gordonia oleivorans. The sequence continues at coordinate 159,700 of NZ_JBDZDI010000009.1, read as the reverse complement.
CCTCGACAACGTCAAGCCGACCCTCGAGGTCAAGAGCCGCCGCGTCGGTGGCGCCACCTACCAGGTGCCGGTCGAGGTCAAGCCCGGCCGCGCCAACACCCTGGCGCTGCGCTGGCTGGTCACCTTCAGCCGGCAGCGTCGCGAGAAGACCATGGTCGAGCGTCTCGCCAACGAGCTGCTCGACGCCTCCAACGGTCTCGGCGCCTCGGTGAAGCGCCGCGAGGACACCCACAAGATGGCCGAGGCCAACCGGGCGTTCGCGCACTACCGCTGGTAACCCGAAGCTTGCTTCGGGTTGCGGCGGAGCCGCGGCTTCGACAAGACAGCCTTTAGTCCTTTCAACAATTCCCGGAGGGAATTAGATGGCACAGGAAGTGCTCAGCGACCTGAAGAAGGTCCGCAACATCGGCATCATGGCCCACATCGATGCCGGTAAGACCACCGCGACCGAGCGAATCCTCTACTACACCGGTGTCAACTACAAGATCGGTGAAACCCACGACGGTGCCTCGACCACCGACTGGATGGAGCAGGAGAAGGAGCGGGGTATCACCATCACCTCCGCTGCGGTGACCTGTTTCTGGAACAAGAACCAGATCAACATCATCGACACCCCCGGCCACGTCGACTTCACCGTCGAGGTGGAGCGCAGCCTGCGCGTGCTCGACGGTGCCGTCGCCGTGTTCGACGGCAAGGAGGGCGTCGAGCCCCAGTCCGAGCAGGTGTGGCGGCAGGCCGAGAAGTACGACGTCCCGCGTATCTGCTTCGTCAACAAGATGGACAAGCTGGGCGCGGACTTCTTCTTCACGGTCAAGACGATCGAGGATCGTCTCGGTGCCAAGCCGCTGGTTCTGCAGCTGCCGATCGGCGCCGAGGACAACTTCGACGGCGTCGTCGACCTGATCGAGCAGAAGGCGATCACCTGGCGTGGCACCGTCGAGATCGGCGCTGCCCCGACCATCGAGGAGATCCCGGCGGATCTGGTCGATCAGGCCGCCGAGTACCGCGAGAAGCTGCTCGAGACCGTCGCCGAGAGCGATGAGGCGCTGCTGGAGAAGTACTTCGGTGGCGAGGAACTCTCCGCCGAGGAGATCAAGGGCGCCATCCGCAAGCTCACCATCGCGCGTGAGTTCTACCCGGTCATCTGCGGTTCGGCCTTCAAGAACAAGGGCGTGCAGCCGATGCTGGACGCGATCATCGACTACCTGCCGTCCCCGCTGGACGTGCCGAGCGTCGAGGGTCACGCGGTGGGCAACGAGGAGGAGATCCTCTCCCGCAAGCCCAGCGCGGATGAGCCGTTCTCGGCTCTGGCGTTCAAGATCGCCGCTCACCCGTTCTTCGGCAAGCTGACCTTCGTGCGTGTGTACTCCGGTCACATCAGCGCGGGCACCCAGGTGCTCAACGCCACCAAGGGCAAGAAGGAACGCATCGGCAAGCTCTTCCAGATGCATGCCAACAAGGAGAACCCGGTCGACGAGGCCTGGGCCGGACACATCTACGCGATGATCGGGCTCAAGGACACCACCACCGGTGACACCCTGTGCGATCCGAGCGCGCCGATCGTGCTCGAGTCGATGAGCTTCCCGGACCCGGTCATCAACGTCTCCATCGAGCCGAAGACCAAGTCCGACCAGGAGAAGCTCGGCACCGCGATCCAGAAGCTCGCCGAAGAGGATCCGACGTTCTCGGTGAAGCTGGACGAGGAGACCGGCCAGACCGTCATCGGCGGTATGGGCGAGCTGCACCTCGACATCCTTGTCGACCGCATGAAGCGGGAGTTCAAGGTGGAGGCCAACGTGGGCAAGCCCCAGGTGGCCTACCGTGAGACGATCCGTCGTCCGGTTGAGAAGCACGAGTACACGCACAAGAAGCAGACCGGTGGTTCCGGCCAGTTCGCGAAGGTCATCATCAAGCTCGAGCCCCTGGTGGACGCCGAGGACGGTGCGACCTACGAGTTCGAGAACGCCGTCACCGGTGGTCGCGTCCCGCGCGAGTACATCCCGTCGGTGGATGCCGGTGCGCAGGACGCCATGCAGTACGGCGTGCTCGCCGGCTACCCGCTGGTGAACCTGAAGGTGACGCTGCTCGACGGTCAGTACCACGACGTCGACTCGTCGGAAATGGCCTTCAAGATCGCCGGTGCGCAGGCTCTCAAGGAGGCTGCGAAGATCGCGAACCCGGTGATCCTGGAACCGATCATGGCCGTCGAGGTCACGACTCCCGAGGATTACATGGGTGACGTGATCGGCGACCTGAACTCCCGCCGTGGCCAGATCCAGGCCATGGAGGAGCGCAGTGGTGCCCGTGTCGTCAAGGCGCAGGTTCCGCTGTCGGAGATGTTCGGCTACATCGGCGACCTCCGGTCGCGGACCCAGGGCCGGGCAAACTACTCCATGGTGTTCGACTCCTACGCCGAGGTTCCGGCGAACGTGTCGAAGGAAATCATCGCGAAGGCCACCGGCGAGTAATTCACTCGCCCAACGGCTTTCACGACGCACTCCCTGGCCTTTTCGGCGGGGCGGGCGAGAAAACCAAAAGTAAAATCCCTGCTGGGATCCGCCCAGCAGGCAACAAGTCCAGGAGGACAATCAAGTGGCGAAGGCGAAGTTCGAGCGGACCAAGCCGCACGTGAACATCGGCACCATCGGTCACGTCGACCACGGCAAGACCACCCTGACCGCGGCGATCACCAAGGTCCTGCACGACAAGTTCCCGGAGCTCAACAAGAGCTTCGCGTTCGATCAGATCGACAAGGCTCCCGAAGAGAAGGCTCGTGGTATCACGATCAACATCTCGCACGTGGAGTACGAGACCGAGAAGCGTCACTACGCTCACGTCGACGCCCCGGGTCACGCGGACTACATCAAGAACATGATCACCGGTGCGGCTCAGATGGACGGCGCGATCCTCGTGGTCGCCGCCACCGACGGTCCGATGCCGCAGACCCGTGAGCACGTGCTGCTGGCCCGCCAGGTCGGTGTGCCCTACATCCTGGTCGCCCTGAACAAGGCCGACATGGTCGACGACGAAGAGATCATCGAACTCGTCGAGATGGAGGTCCGCGAACTGCTGGCCGCCCAGGAGTTCGACGAGGAAGCCCCGGTCGTCAAGGTCTCGGCCCTGAAGGCTCTCGAGGGTGACCCGGAGTGGGTCAAGTCCGTCGAGGAGCTCATGGACGCGGTCGACGAGTCGATCCCGGACCCGGTTCGCGAGACCGACAAGCCGTTCCTGATGCCCGTCGAGGACGTCTTCACCATCACCGGCCGCGGCACCGTGGTCACCGGTCGTGTGGAGCGCGGCGAGGTCAACGTGAACGAGGAAGTCGAGATCGTCGGCATCCGCGAGAAGTCGCAGAAGACCACCGTCACCGGTATCGAGATGTTCCACAAGCTCCTCGATTCGGCTCAGGCGGGCGACAACGCCGGTCTGCTGCTCCGCGGCCTCAAGCGTGAGGACGTCGAGCGTGGCCAGGTCATCGTGAAGCCGGGCACCACGACCCCGCACACCGAGTTCGAGGGACAGGCCTACATCCTGTCCAAGGACGAGGGCGGCCGTCACACCCCGTTCTTCAACAACTACCGTCCGCAGTTCTACTTCCGTACCACCGACGTGACCGGCGTCGTGACCCTCCCCGAGGGCACCGAAATGGTCATGCCGGGCGACAACACCGAGATGAGCGTCAAGCTCATCCAGCCGGTCGCCATGGACGAGGGCCTGCGTTTCGCCATCCGCGAGGGTGGCCGCACCGTCGGTGCGGGTCGAGTCACCAAGATCACCAAGTGATCGTCTGACTCACTGAGTCGAAAGGGCGCCCCAACCACGAAAGTGGTTGGGGCGCTTTTTGCTGTGCGTGATTTCTACCGCGACGTTCCCGCGCACTCAATCCCTTCCCGCGCAACGAGATGAGTACGCGGGAAGCGAATGGTTGCGCGGGAAACCGTGTCTGGTGCCGGGCTCTTGCCCGGCCGGTCGGCTCAGGGCTTGTTGGCCGGCCAGTTGTAGATCAGATCCAGCAGGCCGGTGCCGTTGCCCTTCGAGGTCTTGGCCGTGCTGTTGATCAGATAGTAGGTCTGGCCGACACCCGACCACACGGCACCGACCACCTGATGCTCCATGCTCTCGGTGGTCGGGAGGACCTTGTTGAGCTCGTAGAACAGGTTGGGTAGCGCGCCGGTGTACTTGACGACGCGGAACCATGCGTCCTTGCGCAGCGGTGTCTTGTGCCGGTCGTTGATCCGCAGTTTGACGTTGGCCTGCGGACTCATCCAGTCGCTGATCTTGGTGACCGGCTGGATCTGCCGAAGATCCTGGAATGTCGGGTAGTTGACCTGCGCCAGATGGATGTGGAGCTGGTCCTGACCGCGTTTGTCCTTGGAGTTGACGCCCAGCGCGATCGGCGACGACGGCTTCGCCGGGACATTGGCCACCGCCTCGCGCCATGCGGCGGCCCACCAGTTGGGCGGTGAATGCAGCAGGTAGCTGCATTCGATCCCGGAGATGCGGTTGGTCGGGATCAACAGCAGGTCGGTGTTGGAATGCGGATTGTCCCCGCCATGGCGAATTGCGTAGTACCGGTTGGGAGTCGACGAGATCTGCCGGACGTAGTCGTTGCTGCCGGCACTACCGGGGGTGCGTCCCTTCACCTGATCCCACAACCAGAATTCGCTTCTGCCGGTGCTCGCCACCGAGTCGTTGGGGTCTCCGCACCCGGCCGGCGGGGCACCCCACGCGATGCCGGCGGCGCCGGTGCCGGCCACGGCCCCGATGCCGATGGCCGCCGATGTCGTCAGAAAGGTCCGCCGGCTGACGCCGCGTGGCTGGTTGTGGGATGTGTTGTCCATGCTGCTCGGCCCTCTCGCCGATGAGCCACCGGCGTGCTCGTCTGAGCCGATAGTGTGCCACCGTCGCGGTGGCGGGTTGCGGGGATTGGCAAAATCTCCCTCAGCGTTTACTCAGCTTTGACGGCGACGGAGCAGTCGGCTGCGCAGTGATGCAGGCCGGTGATCGGTGACCGGCGGTTCCCACGCGCCGACGGCGATCAGATGCTCGGTGAACGCACCCGCCTCCTCGTCACCCGGCCGTCGGGGCCGGCCACGCGCCCACTCGACGAACAGCTCACCGAACCGGCATCCCAGCTCGGCCCGGGCCAGCGGCAGCCGGCGCGCCACCTCGCCGGCCCGCTTGCGCAGCAACGCCTCCTCGGTGATCAGCAGGCGGTTCGCGTCGACACCCGCTGGTGGGGCGCCGCCCGCCACGAGGGCGCGCACCAACTCCTCCTGGCGTTCGGCGAGCGTACGGCGACCGTCGGTGCTCACGACGCCGCCCACCAGCCGCTGCCCACGGTGACCCGGTCCATCCCGGCGGCATCGGCGATCGCGTCCAGCTCGGCGAGCAGTTCCCGCGCCGGGGGATAGGCGCCGTCACGTTCGAGCATGAACGCCGGGGCACGCCCGGTCGCGGCGAGCCGGGCGACGAGATCGAGGACGGGTGCCGGGACCGGGTCGGTGTGGGTGTCGTGATACACCGTCCCGTCCGACGATCCGCCGGCCACGTGGCAGTATGCGATGCGTTCGGTCGGAATCCGGGCCAGCTCCACCGCCGGGTCGGTACCCGAATTGAGCGCGCACGCATACACATTGGCGACATCCAGGAGGAGATACACCCCGGTGCGTTCGATGATCTCGGACACGAATTCTCCTTCGGTGTATTCGTCCTCGGGCCAGGTGAACAGGGCCGCGATGTTCTCCACCGCCAGCGGCACCGGGAGGCTCGCCTGAGTGCGGATGATGTTGGCGCACAGCACGTCCAGCGCCTCGCGGGTGCGCGGGACGGGCAGCAGGTGCCCGGCCTCGAGGCCACCGGCGCGGACGAAGGCGATGTGCTCGCTCACCAGTGGGGAGCGCAGCCGCATGGCCGCATCGGCCAACACCGCGATGCGCTGATCCGATACCGGTTCGGCACCGCCCAACGACAGGCCCACACCGTGCGGGATCACCGGGACAGCAAGTGCCACAAGCGGATCGATGTCGATGTGGGCGACGGTCTCGGCGATCACCTCGCAGAATCGCAGGCCGGGAAGGTCGGCGACGACGGCGGCGATCTCGGGCCGCCAGCCGATGCCGATGCCGCCGATCGGGCTCGGGTCCATCGGAGGGGTCGGTCGGTCAGCCACCGCAACCACCTCCGCCGCCACCGCAGCTGCTCGAATTGCTGCTGCCGCCACCGCAACTGCTGGAACCGCCGCCGCATCCGAAGAATCCGCCGCCGTCGGAGCCGCCGCCATCGCCGAGGAATCCCCAACTGGTGGTGCGCCGGTGGGTTCTGCGCGGTGCCGGGGCGGTTGCCACGCGGGCGATGGTCGGTCGCGGTGCGGTGGTCGTCGGCAACGCGGCCGGGTTCGCGGCCAGTCGCGCATCCACCAGCGACATCGCCTCGGCACCGAAAAGTGCTGTGGCAAGCGCACAGTGACGCACCCCCATGGTGGTCAGGGCCGGTCGCCACCGCGGCTCGAGAAGGGTGTTCGCCCGCCGGTGTGCCGACAGTGTGGCCGCTCCCCGGGCGGTGAGGCGACGTGGGCGGATCAGGCAGTACACGGCCACCGCGACGAGGCAGGCCACCATCAGCGCGAGGTAGCCGATCGGCTTGCGGTTGGCTGCGCCGGCCACCATCCGCGCCGCGCCGAGAAGGATTGCGGGAGTGAGGATGCCGATCCCGAGCGCGCGTGGCCGGGAGTACAGCAGGCCCTGCTGTGACATGGTGAAACGCAACTCCCGCAGGGCAATCGCCGCGTCGCGCACCGGGGCGGTCGTCGTCCGGGGGAGACGGAGGTGCACCGCGCGGACGAAGGTGTCGTGGACCGCCTTGTCGATCTCGCCGAGCTCGCGGGTCGCTCGCCCGGTGGAGTCGATCAGACCGGCCGCGCGCAGTTGGGTGACGGCGGCGAGGACGGCCCGCTCGTCGGAGATGAGCATGCCGACCTGCGCGGCAGTGAGGTCGTCGGTGTCGATGCGGGTGGCGTCTGCCGGCAGGCGGCGAATCACGACGACGCACACGGCCGTCGCGGCGACGATCGCGTAGATCGCCAGGAAGGTGGGACCGGGGATACCCCAGGTATCGGGTCGGGTCATGAGAGTGCACCGCCTTTCGGGTAGGGGGCAGGGCCGGGGCGGCGACGCCGCCTCGGGGAGGATCACGGCAATGACGCCATGGGTTCACGCGAGCGAACGGACCTGTCGATCGACGAGGTCGGGGAGATTGATGTGGTTGGTGCGCAGCGTGTTAGGTGACGAGAGGTCAGACGTGGGTGACGCTGCGGGCCGCGACACCGGGGGCCTGATGATGCGGGAACTCGGTGTCGGCGGGTTGGCAATTCATCTTCTGGCCACCTCCTCGGTGTCGTGTGCCGTCTCCGCGTGGGAGACGTTGTCCGTCAGTTGATCTCAGTATCGGGACGATCGGCGGATTCGCCACACCGGGGTGGCCTTCGCGGCCGTTTCGTGACCTTTTGCACCGGAATCTCTCAGAATCGTGGAGCCGGGCGTAGGCTGGGCCGCATGTCGATGTTCGGCGTCGAGGGGACCGGGCCGAGATTTCCGAGCTATCTGCGCACGTTCCTGCCGACCTTCCTGTTCGTCATGGTGTGCGGCATCGTCGGGCCGATCTTTCTGCTCATGTACTTCGTGATCGACGAACCGGACACCGGATGGATGCTGTGGTCGGGTCTGGGCATCACCATCCTCGACGTCGTCATCGCGGTCGTGGTGTCCACGGCGGTATCGCGGTCGCGGGTCCGGGCCACCCGGCTCCGGGCGACCGGCGTCGTCGCGGTGGCCTACATCCGGTCCATCGAGCAGACCAATGTCACCGTCAACGATCAGCCGCTGATGCGGCTCGGATTGCGGGTCGAGGGACGCGGTGTGGTGCCGTTCGACAAGGTCATCACCGCGCGGGTTCCGATGTACCGGCAACCGATGCTGCATGCGCGTCGTCTCGCGGTGCTCGTCGACCCCGAGACGCAGGAGATCGAGGTCGACTGGCAGGGGTCGGCACTGCTCGCCGGGACGGTACCGGCGGTGTTCTCGTCCAGTGCCGACGGTCGCACCTACGATCTCACCGGCAACGTCGAGGCGCTGACCGAGATCATCTCGATCCTGCACCGGCATGGCATCAGGGTGCAGGGCTCGGTCGACCTGCGGAGTGATCCGGTGGCGCGCCGGGAGGTGATGGACGTGGTGATGCGATCGTCGGGGGCCGTGACGCCCGTCGGTGTCGCCGGCCCGGCGCGCTCCGCGGTCACTCCGCCGCTGTCGGCGGTCACTTCGGCGGCATCGGCGCGCGGTCCCGAGCAGCGTCTCGCCGAACTCGACGCTCTGCGCGGGCGCGGCGTCATCACGGACGAGGAGTACGCTGCGGCGCGAAAACGGGCCATTGACGCACTCTGAGATACCTCAGGAGTCACACTAGTAACATTCAGTCACAATTGCCACTTGGGTAACTGACCGATCTCAATGTCGGCGCCGCATGGTCACAGCCCTGGTCGTCGGGGTGAGGGGCGGCTTAATGTTCGGCGGTGCGTTCAGTTCTGAGGCGGTCGGTCCACAAACGTAGGGGCCGACGAATAGTGGCTGCGGTCATCGCTCTTGCGGCCGTGGCGGTGACCATGGCCGGCGGTGTCGGCGACGCGGAGGCGTCGACCTTCAACCGGATCAGCGTCGGCGGATGCGGCATGCCCGCGAGTCCCGTCGACATCTGGAGCCGGGCCGGCAACTACAAGACGGTCATCGCCCTGGACGGTCTCCGCGCGACCAGCGACATGAGCGGGTGGCGGCACGAGACCCGGATTCAGCGCCTGGCCAATTCCGGCGTCAACGTCGTGGAACCGGTCGGCGGTCTGGCCAGCTTCTACACCAACTGGGAGAAGGCCAGCCCCGGCAACAAGGTCCGCTACCGCTACATGTGGACCTGCCGGCTGGACCGGATCGTGGCGGCCCTCGACGCGCGTGGCCTGGCGGTCGGTCCGTGGCGCAAGTACGCGATCATGGGCATCTCCATGGGCGGCGGATCGGCGATGATCTACGGCGCCTACCACCGGGCGCGCATCTCCCACGTCTTCTCGATGTCGGGATATGTGAACCTGTCCGCGCCGACGATGCGGGAGGCCATCCGGCTGGCGCTGATCGACGCCGGCGTCGAGGCGGGGGTCGGTCCGTTCGACGCCGATTCGATGTGGGGACCGCCGTGGAACGAGCGGTGGGGCAAGAACGACGCCCTGGTGCAGTTGCCGAGGATGCGTGGCATGAAGATCCGGGTGGCCGCCGGATCGGCGACCTGGGGGCCCTATAACACCGATGCGGTCAACTCGGTGAAGGGCACTCCCCTGGAGATGGTGTCCCTCGCGCAGTCACGGGCCTTCGAGGTGGCCGCGAGTCTGCAGGGCATCCCGATCACGACGGACTTCCCCAACGTGGGGACACACACGTGGGGCTACTGGGAAGACATGGTCTGGCGGGCGAAGAACGCCGGATGGTTCAGGGACCGCTGATCGTGGACCAGGTGCCGACAGGGGATGCGGCACCTGGAACGGAAACGATGAGCGGCTGCGTTGCGGCACACCGTCGACGACGCGGCACCGGACCTCGCACGACGAGGGTCGGTACCGCGTCGTCGACGGTGCCGTGTGAAGCGGTTCACCAATCGTCGAGCGAGGCGTAACCGTCCTGGATTGCGCGGGCGAACAACGCCGACTTGGTGGTGGCGGCCCGTCCGACGTTGTCGTACTTGGTGCGGATGCGCGCGACGTGGGTGCTGACCGTCGAGACACTGATGAACAGTGCCGCGGCGGCTTCCTGCTTAGACTCGGCGCGCAGCCAGGCGGTCAGGACCTCGATCTCCCGACGGGACAGCCGCGGCCGGACCGGGTCGGCCCGCTCGACCGCGTAGAGGTGACGGATGTGGACGTTGTGCCCGGGTCGGTCGGTGGATCGGGGGGTGTCGTGGGTGGTGATGTCGAGCTCCTTGTGATGCGACGTGCCTGACCCGACCCAAGCGGCAACGACGTGAGGTGTGGTAATCCCTGTTGTAGGTGATCCTCACCGTGGTCACCGACAACCGACGCCGCGAAACCGCCGTTCGCGGTAAGTCGATACATTTGTCGATACGTTGACCTGCGCGAATACGAACGAGCGCCGACGATGAGAGGACGTTCGCAAGCGATGGGGCCGGACGCCGTTTCGACCCGCGACGAGCTGGGCCGGGCGTTGACGGGGCTGCGTGAGCAGTCCGGACTCAGCGTCCGCGACGTCGCCGCCGAGGCCGACGCCCTGCTGGGAACGGTCGCCGGCTGGTTCGCCGGGCAACATGCACCGACGCGCGCCAGCCGGGACATGTTCGAGCGGGTGCTGGCGGCCTGCGGGGTCACCGATCCCGACGATGTGGCGCGGTGGTGGGCCGCCGCCGAACGATCGTCGCGACGGCAGCGGCGTAAGGCGTCGACGGTCGCGCCGTATCGGGGATTCGCGTCGTTCACCGCCGAGGACGGTGCGTGGTACTTCGGCCGTGGTGCACTCGTCGACAGGTTGGTGGCCATGGTGCGTGCTCGACTGCCCGACACCGCGCCTGCCGGGTCGGGCCAGTGGTTGTCGGCGGTCGTCGTCGTCGGTGCCTCCGGTGTCGGCAAGTCGTCTCTGGTGCGCGCCGGGCTGCTGCCGTGGGTCGGGGCCGACGGGGAGCTGACCCAGTGGCATGCGGCGCTGATGGTCCCGGGCAACGATCCCGTCGCCGCGCTCGACGAGGCTCTCGCCGAGTTGCCGCCGGCCACCGACGGCGGGCCGGTCCTGCTGGTCGTCGATCAGCTCGAGGAACTCTGGACACAGAGCAGCATCGAGGTCCGTCGCCACTTCGTCGAGCGACTGGATTCATCCTTCCGCGACCGCCGCTCGGTGATGGTCGGCGTGCTGCGTGCCGACTTCTACGGTCGCGCGGCGGCCAGTCCGTCGCTCGCCCCGGTTCTCGCCGACTCGCAGATCCTGGTACCTCCGATGACCCTCGACGAGCTCCGCGAGGCGATCGTGGCGCCGGCCGAGATCGCCGGTCTGGCCATCGACGACGACCTCGTGACGATGCTCCTCGACGACGTCGCACCGACCGGTGATGCCGGTGCGGGTGTGCTGCCCCTGATGTCGCACGCCTTGCGTTCGACGTGGGAGAAATCCGACAAGCGCAGGCTCACCGTCGGCGACTACCTGTCGACCGGGCGGATCTCCGGCGCGGTGGAGCAGACCGCGGAGTCGGTGTACGACTCCCTGAGCGAGACCGATCGGATTCATGCGCGGCACGTCCTGCTGGAGATGATCAACGTCGACGAGGACACGGTGACGCGGCGGACCGTCACGCTCTGCGGGCTCGGTGCCGATGGGGATGACCCGGATCCGGCGACCGCGCGGGTCCTCGACACCTTCGCCGCGGCCCGGCTGGTGACCGTCTCTTCGACGCACGCGCAGGTCGCCCACGAGGCGTTGTTGACGGCGTGGCCTCGCCTGCTGGGCTGGATCGACGCCGACCGTGAACGGCTGCTGTTGCGGCGTCGGCTGCGGTCGCTGGTGGAGCCGTGGGAGGCCCACGGTCGTCCCGATGATCTGCTTCCGGTGCGTGCACGCCTGGAACTCTTCCGTCCGCTGGCCGACGACGCGGTGTCACTGGACAGGTCGAGCCGGGACTTCCTGGAGGCCGGTGCCGCCCGCCTCGCGGCCCAGGAGCGTCGGGAGTTCCGGCGCACCCGGCAGTTGCGCCGATTCGCGGTGGCCGCCGGTGTCTTCGGTGTCGTCGCCGTCCTGGCCGCCGTCGCGGCGGCCGCCGCGGGCCTGCACATTCGTGATCAGCGGGAGCAGGCGCAACTGGCCACCAACCAGGCGTTGAGCCGTCAACTCGCGGTGCAATCAACCGTCCTCGCCGAGCGGGATCCGTCCCTGTCCGCGCAGCTGGCCATGGTGGCGTACCAGACCTCCCCGACGCTGGAGGCGCGATCGCGGCTCATCGATGCGTCCGCTCATCCGGTGCCGGCGCGGTTCCTCGGTGAGGCCGGGTCGGTGTTGCTGGCGCGGTCGGGGACACTGCTGGCCGCCGCCGGCGGTGGTGGCCAGGTTCGGATCTTCAGCGTGTCCGACGCGGGGATCGAGCACCAGCTCGCCGACTTCCGGGCACCCGGCGGAGGCGGGCGGCTCGGCGGTGTGGCATTCCTGCCGGGCACCTCGACGCTGCTCCTCGGCGGGCGGGGCACGCTGACCGCGTGGGACGTGTCCGATCCGCAACATCCGTTGCGGGGCATCGACTTTCCTGGGGTCCGCGGCGACGTCAACGCGCTCACCGTCAGCCCCGACGGCCGGTTCGTGGTGGCCTCGGTCCGCGATGTCGGAGTGCAGGCATGGGTGCGTGCGGCCGACCGCTGGCAACCGGTGACGTTGCCGGACAAAGTCTCCGGGGTTGCCGGTGCGGCGGCATTCCGCCCCGACGGGCGGGTGCTCGCGACCAGCAGCGCCAACAAACGGATCGACCTGTGGCGCATCGACGGGGATTCCCTCCTGCCGACCGGCGAGATTGCGTTGGACGCGTGGCGGGACAACGAACTCGCGCAGGGGATCACCTTCACCCCGGACGGATCGAGACTGCTTGCCGCGCTGCGAAGTCGGGTCATCGAGGTCATCGACGTCACCGATCTCGCCGCACCGAGAGATGTCGCATCGCTCGGCGGGTTCGATAGCTATGTCACCGCGGTGGCCGTCAACGCCGCGGGCACCCGGGTTGCCGGTGCGGGTGCCGACAACACCGTTCGCGTCTTCGACCTGACCAATCCGACGCTGCCGCCCCAGATCTTGAACGGATCGTCGAACCCGGTGTCGGTGAGTTATGCCGGTGACCACATCATCTCCTCCAGTGATGATGGGCGCGTGCAGGATTGGCCACCGACCTCGAATGCCACGCTCGTCGGCACCAACAGCGTGTATCAGATCCCGGTGAACGGGAATGCCACCCGGTTGCTCGCCGCCGACACCGGGATCGACGGCCGGATCACCCAGTGGCGCGTCGGTGCGGGCGGCCTGGAACGGGCCGGACCCGACCTCGTTCCGCCCGCGGGAGTGGTCTACTCGGGGGCCGTGACGATGTCGCCCTCGGGTCAGATCGCGACGATGGGAACCGTCACCGGGACGGTGCAGTTCGCCGACATGTCGGATCCGGCGCATGCACGGATCGTCGGTTCCGTCGACGCGCAGCAGACCCTCAACGAGACCGTCGACTACAGCGAGGTCTCCGGAGTGGCCGTCACCGGCGGCACCGACAGCACCTTCCTGACCGTCATCGACGCGTCGAACCGGTCGGCTCCCACCGTCGCCGCGCGGATCGACATCGGCGGTGGCGTGTGGTGGACGTCGCTGAGCCCGGACGGACGCACCCTGGCGGTGGCCACGTCCACCGGGGCGGTGAAGACCTACGACGTCACCAATCCCCGAGCGCCCCACGCCCATCCCGATCCGATCACCTTCGACGGGGCCGCGCTGGCGGTGCGGTTCAGTCCCGATGGCAGGAGGCTGGTCGCCACCTCGGAGGAACGTGACGTCGTCGTCGCCGACATCTCCGACCCGAACTCACCGCACACGGTGGCCCGGCTGTCGGGGCCGGCCGGGCAGCTCTACAGCGCCGGATTCTCCTCCGACGGCAACCGCGTGATCGCCGGTGGCGGGAACTCGGAGATCTGGGTGTGGAATCTCGACGACGGGGGTACACCCGAGGTGGTTCTGCGGTCCTTTCCCGGTCGGGTGTACGACGTCCGGTTCGTCTCCGGGAACCGGATCCTGGCAGCCGGGGAGGGCGGCGTGATCGAGTCGTGGACACTGGGTCCCGATCAGCTCATCGGCGCGCAATGTGCCCGCGAGGGTGCCCAGATCACCCCGGACGAGTGGGAGATCAACGTCCCGGGGATGGCGTACCGGGCCCCGTGTGACTGAAGGGGTGTGCGCGGTGGTTCGCACTCGCTGGTAGCTTGGGCGCGATGCGACTGCTGCACCGTGCCACGCAATCCGGTGACCTGGCGTTGGCTGTGGCCGCGGCCGGGGGCACGGCCGATCGCCGTCCGCCGGTCCTGCTGGTCCACGGGATGGGCGGTGATCACGGCACCTGGCGGTCATTCGCGGCGGCGTTGCGGCGAGCGGGACGGTCGGTCGTGGCGGTGGATCTGCGCGGGCACGGTCGCAGTGGGCGGGCCGACCAGTACGGTCTCGACACCTTCGCCGACGATCTCGGATTCATCCTCGACGAACTCGATGTGCCGCGCGTCGACGTGGTGGCCCATTCACTGGGTGCGCAGACGGCGCTGCGGCTGGCGATGGCGCAGCCGGATCGCGTCGGGTCGATGGTCCTCGAGGAATTGCCGCCGATGCCGCGCGATCAGGCCGATCTCGACGAGAAGATCGTCGTCGGCGCGGGCCTCGGGGAACGGCTGCGTGGCATCGGTTCGTTGTTGCTCAATCCGATGCCGGTGGTGCGGTTCGACCGCGCCGTCGGCGAGCAGGTCGGTGCCGAATTCGCGGTGGCACAACCCCGATGGTGGGATCGGCTGCCGGGGGTCTCGGCTCGCACGTTGATCATCTCTGGCGGAACCCGTAGTTTCCTTCCGCCGCAGCATCTTCGGACGGTCGCCGACACCCTGCCGAATGCGCGGTTCGAGGTGATCGATGCCGGGCACAGTGTGCATCGCGACCGTAAGGCCGACTTCGCCCGGGTGGCAGGGGGATTCCTCGACGCAGGGGCGACGCACCGATGAGTTCGGGCGAGCGCTGGGATGCTGCGTCCCGGAGCGTGGGGGAGTTCGCCGAGTGCGTGGCCGAGATCGGCCTGGGAGACCACGCCGCCGCGCCGAGTGCCCTGGCGCGTCCCGTCGGTCAGACTGATTCCTGCGCAAGGAGTCCCGGGCGTCGCGTCGCGGCTGGGCGGGCTGCCCGGCCTGCCCGACGGCCGAATGGACCCCGCCCTGGGAAACGTTCCGGCGGCCCGGGCATCCCGATCCCCTACGGCCCAGCCGTGTGAATACCGCCGGCCGGCGAGGTCTACGCAGCCGGCTTGTTGTGTAGTGGCCGCGGATCCACACCCACCTGCTGCCACGCCTCATACGCCCACGGCACGTACAGCGACTTCAGTGGCAGCCGGTTGACCACCGGATTGGCCGCCCGCATGAGTGCGGCGAATCGCTGGAAGCGCTTCTCTCGCTTGTCATCCCATTCGAGATCGCACACCTCGCGCATCTGCTGGGGCAGTGTGCCGACGATGACGGTGCGGATAAAGGCGTTCAGCGGCGCCGAGATCACCTTCCACACCGGTTTCGGGATGCGCTTGGGTGCCGGGAGTCCCTGGCGGATGTAGCCGGTCGCGTAGACGATGGTCTTGTGCGGAACGAACCGCTCGAGCATGTCGTCCCAGTACGCACAGAATTCGGCGTAGGTCTGTGGTTGACTGCGGGCGCTGACACCATACAACTCGTACCAGACCTTGCTCTCCTCGAAGATCTGTTCCTTCTCGGCCTGCGAGAGTCGTCGGATGAAGGTGTCGGTGATGTAGAGGACCTGGTCGACGAAGGTGGCGTGCGCCCAGTAGAACAGCTCCGGATTCAGTGCGTGATACCGCGATCCGTCGCTGATGGTGCCCTTGATGTCGCGGTGGAAGTCGCGGACCGTGCGGCCCCACTTGGCAGGTTCGAGGCTGTAGACGGTGCGCATCACCGGCGGGCCGGTCCGCCGCGCGCGACCAAGGAAATCGTTGAAGATCACCGAATGGTCCAACACGGCCTGCCCGAGCTGTTCGATGCAGTTCTCGGTGCCGGCGAGGCGTTGGAAGCCCAGGATGCCGCGGCTGTCGCCGTAGAACTTCCAGATGAGTGAGTCCGCGCCGAGACGCGGGGTGGGCAGCGCGTCGTCCAGGTCTGTCTCGTCGATGACGGGCTCCGCCTCGCGGATCGCCTCGTCGAAGCCCTGGTTGACTGTCATGACAGGACGATAACCCATGAAGAGACGGTTTTCCAGATCTGTTTCAAAGTCGTTCTTGTCGTCCACGTCCCGAGAGGAGAGTCCGGTGAGTCCCATGTCGTCGCCGACGTCGCTGCCGCCGGTGGCCGAACTGCTCGAATCGGCGATGGTGGTGCGTCTGCCGATGCGCACCCGGTTCCGGGGCATCACCGCACGCGAGGTGCTGATCTTCTGCGGGCCGGCCGGCTGGGGTGAGTTCGCACCGTTCGTCGAATACGACGACGTCGAGTCGGCCGCGTGGCTGGCCGCCGGGATCGAGGCCGCCTACCTCGGCCCGCCCGAACAGGTCCGGGATCGCGTGCCGGTGAACGCGACGGTGCCGGCCGTCGCCGCCGACGAGGTGGCCGCCATCCTGGCCCGATATCCCGGAGCCACCACCGCGAAGGTGAAGGTGGCCGAACCCGGGCAATCGCTGGACGACGACGTCGCCCGGGTGGCCGCGACGCGGGCGGTGGTCCCACGAGTCCGCGTCGACGCCAACGGGAAGTGGTCGGTGGATGAGGCGATCCGCGCCCTGCGCGCGATCGGCGACCTGGAATACGCCGAGCAACCCTGCGCGACGGTGGAGGAACTGGCCGCAGTACGCCGCGCCGTCGACGTACCCATCGCCGCCGACGAGTCGATCCGCAGGGCCTCCGACCCGATGCGGGTGCGTGCCGCCGACGCCGCCGACGTCGCCGTCATGAAGGTGGCGCCGCTGGGCGGGATGCGATCGGTGCTGCGCCTCGCGCAGCAGATCGGATTACCCGTCGTCATCTCCAGCGCTCTGGATTCCGCGGTCGGGATGACGGCCGGGGTCGCGGCGGCGGCGGCCCTGCGGCGGCTCGATCTGGCCTGCGGGCTCGGCACGGGATCCCTGTTCACCCATGACGTCGCGCCGCCGTTCACGCCCGTTGCCGGCGCGTTGACGCCGACGTGGTTCGGCCCCGACGACCTCGTTCGCGGCGACCTCGAGAACCCCGATGCCGCGACACTCGCCGACGACGAACGCCGCGCGTGGTGGTGTGCGCGTCTGAGGCGGTGTCATGCCGTTCTGAGCGCGGCGCGGTCCCGGCCCGATGATTCCGTTTCCTAGGAACACATGAGATGATCTGTTCCAATTGGCTGTGTGTCGACCCACATCGGCATCGTCGACGAAAGGGAAAACCGTGAGCGCGATCGTTGCACCGGCGCCCGCCGGAAGTGGGCTCACCGCCGTTCCGCGCGTGCAGCGCAACGGCATCCTGGAGATCATGGCGATGCGCCGCGATCCGTTCGCCTACGGTGCGGCCCGACGTGCCGAACTCGGACCGGTGTCCGGCCTGAACGCCCTCGGTATCCAGACGGTGACCGCCGCCGGAGCCGATGCCGCCGGTGAGGTCCTGATGAACAAGGACCGCGCCTTCGCCAGCGGCCCGGCATGGAGTTACTTCATCGGCCCGTTCTTCAATCGCGGTGTGATGCTGCTCGACTTCGAGGAACATCGCCACCATCGGCACATCATGCAAGAGGCGTTCACGCCTGCCGCGCTCAAAGGCTACATGCAGGAGATGTCCCCGCTGATCGCCGACGCGATGGGCCGATTCCCGACCGGCCGGGTGTTGATGCTCGACGAATTCAAGTCCCTGACACTCGATGTCGCGCTCGAGGTGTTCCTCGGCGTCGAACTGTCCCGGGATCGCGCCGAGCGCCTGAACAAGGCCTTCATCGACACCGTGCGCGCCGGGGTCGCCTATGTGCGCGCACCGGTTCCGGGTGGCCGATGGTGGAAAGGGTTGCGCAGCAGGAAGGTTCTCGAGGAGTTCTTCTTCGAGCAGATCCCGGCCAAACGTGCGCGGGCCACCCCCGACCTCTTCTCTGTGCTCTGTCACGCCGAAAGCGATGAGGGACATCGGTTCAGCGACGAGGACGTCGTCAATCACATGATCTTCGTGTTGATGGCCGCCCACGACACCTCGACGATCACGATGTCGCAGATGGCCTACCGGATGGCGGCCGCGCCGACATGGCAGGAGGCCGCGCGAGCGCAATCGCAGGAACTCGATGGGCACCTCGGCTACGACGACCTCGCCCGACTCGACGTGCTGGACCGGGTGATGAAGGAGTCGCTGCGGTTGTGCCCGCCGGTTCCGGCACAACCCCGGATGGCGGTCAAGGACACCTCGGTGCAGGGGTTCTTCGTCCCCAAGGGGACAATCGTCTCCATTCCGCAACTGACCAATCACCGCGACCCGGAACTGTATTCCGATCCCGACACCTTCGACCCGGACCGGTTCGGTCCGGAGCGGGCCGAGGACAAGTCGCATCGGATGGCGTGGATCCCGTTCGGAGCGGGTGTCCACAAATGCATCGGTCTGTACTTTGGGCAGATGGAGATCAAGACGATCATGCATCGCCTGCTGCGGGGGTATGAGTGGTCGGTGCCCGGCGGCTATGAGATGCCGATGGACTACAGCGCGCTACCGGTGCCCAAGGACAAACTGCCGGTGACGATGCGACGGCTCTCGGCGGCGGGACGATGACGATGGATGCCGACGTCGCAGCGGAGACCGTGCGCCGGCGTAAGGTCCGCAACACCGACAGTCCCGCCGATCAGAATGCGGCCATCCTCGCCGCCGCTGCCGCCGAGTTCACCGAGGTGGGAGTGCGGCGGGCCAACGTCGACGAAGTCGCGCGCCGGGCCGGTGTCTCCCGCTCCACCCTTTACCGGCGGTTCCCCAACAAGGAAGCACTGCTGATCGGCGTGGCGGAGGAACTGTACGAGAACGGGATGGTGCAGCTGGACTCCGCGGTGCGCGGGCTGGGACCGAAGGAAGCAGTCGTGGAGGCCTTCGCGGCGGGTGCGGCGATGATCTCCGACGACCCGCTGATGCGGCGGCTGGTGTTGACCGACCACGACATGGCGCCCATCACCGGAACGGTGACGGCGCTGTTCATCGACATCGCGACCGGCCGGGTCGCGTCGACGCTCCGCTCGGCGGGGGCGCAGATGCCCGACGAAGACCTTCTCGAGGCGGTGGAAATTCATGTGCGCCTGGTCATTTCGTTCCTCGAGACACCTGCGACCGATGAGTCCCGCCGCGAACCGGATCGGGTGCGAGCGTTCGCCGAGAAGTTCCTGGCACCGATGATCTGGTGATCCGGCCCTGTGCCGATCACGTTCGACCACGACATACCGACCGCACCGAGGGGGACTCCGCATGACCAGCCGCACCCGACCATTCGGCAACACCGATCCGCAGGCGATTCGGGATCGACTGTCCGACAAGGTCATCGCGATCACCGGCGGTGCCCGGGGAATCGGCTTCGAAACCGCCACACAGCTTCTCGCCGCCGGTGCACGGGTGGCCATCGGTGACATCGACGGCGAGGTGCTCGGCAAGGCCGCCGCCGACCTCGGCGTCGAGGGCATCGAGGTGGACGTGACCGACGGGGCGAGCTTCACCGCGTTCCTCGACGAGGTGGAACAGCGACTCGGACCCGTCGACGTCCTGGTGAACAACGCCGGCATCATGCCGGTCGGCTCCTTCCTGGACTTCGACGAGGCTCTCATCCGGCGGACCTTCGACATCGACCTGGTCGGGGTGATCCTCGGCAGTCAGATCGCGGCGGCACGGATGGTGACCCGGCGCTCCGGGCAGATCGTCAACATCGCCTCCGTCGCCGGTCGCCTGCCGATGCCCGGGCTGGCCATCTACAACGCCGCAAAATCCGGCGTCATCGAATTCTCCGAGGCGCTCGACGCCGAGCTCTCCACCGACGGCGTCCGGGTGAGCACGGTGATGCCGACATTCACCCGCACCGGCCTCATCTCCGGCCTGCAGACCAACCGCTACATCCAGACCGTCGAGCCGGGTGTGGTGGCCGCGGCGGTCGTCGGGGTGATTGCCGAACCGCGGACCCGGGTCGCCGCGCCGCGGTCGATGCGCTGGGTCGACGCCAATCCCGTGTTCCCCCAGGCACTCAAGCGCCTGACCCGGCGACGCACCGGACTCGACCGCGTCTTCATCGACATCGACGCCGCCGGCCGCGCCGACTACGACGCCCGCATGCGTCGCTGAACGGACCACCACCGGCCACTACCGGGGCAGCACCACCACCGGCACCGACGAGTGGCGGATCAACTTGGCCGACCGCGACCCGATGAACACCTGCGCCAGAACACCTTCGCGGGTGGAGCCGACCACCAGTACTTCGCCGTCGAGCCAGTCGATGGAATCGAAGGCCTGACGCCAACCGCGGCCGGAGGCGACGACGCACTCGACCCCGGACGGGATCGCTCCCTCGTCGATGAGTGTCTGATGGTCGCGTTCGGACTGCGCCTTCCACTCGTCCAGTACCGCGCTCTCGGTGGACAGGCCCACCAACGGGGGATACATCGCGCCGCCGCGAACGGCAAAGGTGACCACCCGCAACGGAACCCGGGTGCTCTCCCAGGCCTCTCGGGCGCGGGTGAGCACCGCCTGCGCCTCGGCGCCCGATCCGGAGATCGCCACGGTGATCCGGGTGAGTTGCCCGTCCCTGGGGGAGCGGTATCCGCGGGGTGCGATGGCCACCGGAACCGGGGATTTGTGCAGCAGCGCGTCGCCGGTGGAACCGATGACGATCTGGCCGAGCTGACCTTCGCTGGTGGAGCTGATCACCAACACGTCCGCCGACGACTCCTGTGCCCGGGCGATCAGCGCCGCCGACGCCGTCCGGTGATCGAGTCGGGTGAACGTCCACCGCAGGTCCGGCGGATAGATCTCCATGTACTCGGCGACCTCGTTGCGGGCCGCGGTGACGATCTGATCGGTCCACGCCGCGAACTCGGCGTCGACCTTCGCCATCGACGGTGTGGTCCACGGTTTGGGGACGACGGTTGCCACCTCCAGGTCGGTTCCGGCGGCCTCGGCGAACATCGCGCCGAGTTGCACGCCGCCGGTACCGCCTTCGCCCTGGGCGTAGCCGACGAGGATGGTCACGGAAACCTCACCTCACTTCTTGCCGACGGAGATCACGCAGGGGCTCTCCGCGTCGAGATCGACCTCGGCGGTCATGGTGTCCTCGGGTGGGTACTGCCCGGAGTCCCCGGTGTCCTGGGCGATGGTGAACGAGGCCGAGTAGTTGTCGTCGCCCTTGTCGGCGGGAATGCCCTCGAGACTGACGCTCGAACCGTTGTACACGGTGGTGCCCAGGACGGTGGTCGTCGAGCCTTGTCGGAGTTGATCCACCAGGGTTGCCGCCGGGCTGCCCGGGCAGGCGAGGGCGGTGGCGTCCTCCCAGCTCTGGTCGCCGATGGCGGTGAAGTAATCACTCAACAGTGCGGTGGCATCGGTCAGCGGGGCGCTCGCCTCGCTGCGATCCTGGTGGTTGTACCAGGCACCGAACACGAAGAAACCCAGCAGCAGCGCAGCGACCACCGCGGTTGTCGTCTTGAACCTCGACGACAGAGGCGTACCCTCACCGACCGCGAGTTCCTCCGGCGTGAGGTCGTTGAGCCTGCTGTTGCGGCGGCCCCACAGCAGGTAGAACGCTACGAACACCAGCACCCACGCCGCGAACGCCAGATAGGTGACCAGGTGCAGCCCGGACAGAATCCACAGGCATGCCGCGATCGACAGGATGGGGGTGACCGGATAGCCGGGCACCTTGAAGGTGCGTTCCAGGTCGGGCATGGTGTTGCGCAGGATGATCACCCCGGCACTGACCACCATGAAGGCGACCAGTGTGCCGATGGACACCATGTCGATGAGTTTGCCGATGGGCAGCAGGCCGGCGAGGATGCCCACGACCACCGACACGATGACGGTGTTCCACACCGGGGTCATCGTCTTCTGATTGACCTGCGAGAAGGCCTTGGGCAGTAGCCCATCTCGGCCCATCGCGAAGAGGATGCGGGTCTGACCGTAGATGACCACGAGGGTGACCGAGAAGATCGAGATCACCGCGCCGGCGGCCAGCACGGTGCCCGGCCAGGTGGAGTGCGTGATGTCCTCGACGATCACCGCCAGGCCGGCGTCCTGCTGTTCGGGGCTGGCGAACTTGGGCCAGGCCTGGGCCCCGATGCCCGAGATGGCGACGAGCAGATACACCGTGATGACCACGACGAGAGCGCCGATGATGGCGCGCGGCATGGCTTTCTGCGGGTTCTTGACCTCGTCGCCCGCGGTGGAGACCGCGTCCAGACCGATGAAGGAGAAGAAGATGGCGCCGGCCGCGGCGGTGATGCCGGCAGCTCCGAAGGGCGCGAAATCGGCGAAGTGGTCGGCCTGGAATGCGGTGAAACCGATGGCGGCGAACAGCATCAGGACGAAGAGCTTGATGCACACCATGATGGTGTTGGTGCGCGCGGATTCACTGGCTCCGCGGATGAGTAGCAGGCAGCACAGCGTGACCAGAATGGCCGCCGGCAAATTGAACCATCCCGGATCTCCCGAATCGGGGAAAGGGGACTGGGACAGGAAGTTCGGGAACTGGAAGCCGAACAGGTTGTCCAGCAACTTGTTCAGGTAACCGCTCCAGCCGACCGCGGTGGCCGCCGCGGAGACCCCGTATTCGAGCAGCAGGCAGGCGCCCACGCCGATGGAGACGAGTTCGCCGAGCGTCGCATACGAGTAGGAGTAGCTGGAACCGGAGACCGGTACCGAGGAGGCCATCTCGCCGTAGCAGATGGCGGCCAGCCCGGCGGCGAAGCCCGCGATCAGGAACGAGATGATGACGGCCGGGCCGGCGTCGGGAACCGCCTCCGGCAGTACGAAGAAGATGCCGGTGCCGACGGTCGCGCCGACACCGAACAAGGTCAACTGGAAGGTGCCGATGCTCCGTTCGAGGTGCGCCTCGCTCTCGCCGGTGCCCGGCGCTCCCTCGCCCCGGACGGGCTTGCGCCGGAATAAGGTGGTCAACATCGACTGCTGTGGTTGTGTCATCGTCGGCCCTCCCGATCAGGTGGTGGGTCAATTCTGCTGTGTGTGCGGAGAATGCGCAGCGCAATGACCGGATTCGGCAACGCTCATAAACCGCACTGATCGGTCCGGATATGGTGGGTGGGCCCGCCGTCGAGGCGGGTGGGCCACCACGGTGGGTGGCCACGGGGTGGGTGGCCATGGAAGGTGGGCCGGCGATGCCAACGACGCATATTCGGCGTGACCGCGAGGCACGCCGGGAACTGCGTCGTGCGCTCGACGATCTCGCCGATGCCCAGCGGGACGCCGGTGTGCGTGACCCGGCGCCGCGGTGGTGGTGGATCGGCACGGGGCTCGTCGTGATCACTGCGCTGATCGCCGCAACACTTGGTGTGGTGGCCTGGATCCGGGCCGCCGACGCCTACACCGACGACGATTTCGAGGCGACGGCGTCGCGGGTGGTGGGTTTGCTGCTCAGCCCCGATGCGACTGCACCACAACGGGTTCGTGAGATTCTCGACGACGCCGGCGGTGGTTTCTACGACGAGTTCGCGCAATCGGCGGATGCCTACACCGCCTTCGTGCGGCGCAGCGGCACCGTCGCCGCCGCCACGATCGACGGCACCGGGGTGGCCACCCGGACCGCGTCGTCGGCGACGGTGCTGGTGGCGGCGACGGTGGGATATCGCCGCGACGGGCAGGCCGACGCCGATCGCCGTTTCCGGCTGCGGATCGGCGTCGCCGAAGACGCCGGTCGACTCAAAGTGGCGGCGGTGCAATACCTTCCATGAAGTGGATTTCGGCAGCTCGATCGCGTGGCGACGGTGTCATCTCGCCGACCGTCGCACTGGTGTCGGCCGGGGTGGCACTGATGATCCTGCTGGTGTTGACCGCATCGGTGATCCGGGAGGTGCGGGCGTACTCCGAGGACGCGGCCGTCGCCGACAACCGCACCACCCTGCGTGCCCAGGCCGGCGACATCGTCGCCGCGGTGTTCTCCGTCGACGCCGCACACTGGCAATCCGATCGGGCCCGGGCCCGATCGATGATCGCCGGGGACTTCGCGAATTCCTATGCTGCGCAACTACAACGGCCACCGGCGTCGGGTGTTGCCGCCGTGCGCTGGCGGGCCGAGGCCGTCGCACTGGTCGACGTCGGTACCGAGCGCGGAGCAACCCTGATCCGTGCGAGCGTGACCACACGCCCCGATCAGGGTGTCGAGATCACCGAACACAGCAGTGTCCGTGCCGATTTCGCATCGCGTGACGGGCGTTGGCTGCTCACGTCGGTGGAGGTGGTGCAGTGACCCCGAAGGATACGACGCAGTCCGTGCGGGTCTCCCGGGCCGCCGACCGGGTCGTCGCGGCCACCCGCACCGCGCGCCTCGCACGCATCGCGGCGGCCGACGACCTGCGCGCCCGCGCGCGCCGGCGATCGCGGATGTTCCGATACGGCATGATTCTCGCCGTGCTTGTCGCGGTGGCGCTGGCGATCACGACCATCGTGTATGCGACCCTCGATCATCGTGCCGATGGCCGCGCGGCCACCGATGACGCGGTGCTGACCGCGGCCGGCTCGGCGACGACCACCATGCTCAGCGCCGATCCGGCGCACGCGGAGACCTACGTGAATGCGGTGCTCGCGCTGAGTTCGGGCCCGCAGCGCGACCGGGTCGAGCGGTCGGCGAGAGCCCTCGCGGCGGCGGTGGCCGCGCAGCCGGTGGCGAGCACGGGCCGGGTGATCTCGTCGGGCCTGGTCACCGATCCCGACTCGGACGACACCGGGACACGGGCCGAGGTCCTGCTGGTGGCGCAGGCCTCCGATCCGCAACTCGTCGGCGGTGACCCCGACGCCGATCGGGTCACTCTGCGGTTGAGCATGATTCGCGGTGCGGATGGTTGGCTGGTGGATTCGGCGGTGGTGGCGTGATCGGCCGGCGGGGACGGATACGACCCCTGGTGCGCACCACACGACTGTCCCGGCGAGGCAGGCGGATCATGACGGGCTGCGTGGTCACCGTCGTGATCGCGCTCGTCGTCGCCGCGGTGAGCGCGGTCGTCGCCGTGAGCACCGCGCCGCGACCCGACGACGCCCAGCGCGACGACATCCGGCGGGCCGCAGCGGCGGCACTCACCGCGCTGATGACCGTCACCGACGGGGTGGCGTCCGATGTCCCGGCGGTGCGTCGGCAGCTCGCCGATCCGCTTCTCGGGCGCTACGACGCCGTCGGTGTCGACGTCGTTCTGCCCGGTGCCCTCGCCGCGTCGGTGACGATGTCGGTGACCGTCGTCGGTGTCGCGGTCAGCAGCTATGAGCGTGACCGGGCCCGAGTGCTCGCCTTCGTCGATCAGGTCGTGACCGTGCCCGATTCGTCGTCGGGGACGCCCACACCCGGCTCGACGACACCGTACGGCGGGCATACACCTTCCGAATATTGGATGGTCATGTCTAAGGTGGACGGAACCTGGCGGATGGCCGACCTGCACTCCGTCGGTGACATCACCCGTTGATCCTGTGTGAACCCGAACAGATGAAGGATGTGGCCGCATTGAGAGGACATCGACGACGATGAGTGCACAGACCAATGGCGTGGTCGTGGTGGGCGCGGGTTTGGGTGCGATCCGGTTGGCGGAGAACCTGCGTAACGACGGCTACGAGGGCCCCATCACCCTCATCGGTGCCGAACCGTATGCGCCCTATGATCGTCCGCCGCTGTCGAAGTCGGTGCTGCTGGGCAAGGACGACCGCGTCGACCTCAAACCCGACGAGTTCTACGAATCCGCGAACATCACGTTACGGCTCGGCGCGCCGGTGACCGCGGTCGACCCGGGGGCCAAGACGGTCACCGTCGACGGTGAAACCGTCGGATACGACACGCTGGTGCTGGCCACGGGGCTGATTCCCCGGGCGTTCCCGGGTGCGGAGAACCTGGCGGGTGTCCACACGTTGCGAACCGTCGACGATGCCCACGCCCTGCGCGGTGAGATCGATGCCGCGACCACGGCGGTGGTGATCGGTGCCGGATTCATCGGATGTGAGGTGGCGGCGAGTCTGACCGATCGGGGTGTCGCCGTCGCGCTCGTCGAGCCTGCACCGACACCGCTCGCGGCGTCGCTGGGCACCGAGATCGGTGATCTGGTGACCCGAATGCACGCGGCCAACGGCGTCGACGTGCACCTCGGAGTGGGCGTCGCGGAGATCCTCGCCGACGACGGCCGGGTGCGCGGGGTTCGCCTGGCCGATGGCACCGAACTGCCCGCCGACATCGTTGTCGTGGGTATCGGGTCGATTCCGGTCACCGACTTCCTCGAGGGTTCGGGTATCGCGCTCGCCGGACGTTCGGACGGCGGCGGAATCGCCTGTGACGAGAACGGGCGGACCAGTGCACCCGATGTCTGGGCGATCGGTGACGTCGCCAATTGGCTTGATGCGCACGGGAAGCCGACACGAGTCGAGCATTGGAACCACACGGTGGAACAGGCGTCGGTGGCGGCCCGTGACATCACCGGAACACCCGGTGAACCGATCACCAGCGCGGTGCCGTACTTCTGGAGCGACCAGTTCGCGGTGAAGTTCCAGGTTCTCGGGCATCCACGTGCCGACGACACCGTGCACATCGTCAGCGACGACGGCACCAAATTCCTCGCCTACTACAGCCGCGACGGCATCCTGACCGCCGTGGTGGGGGCCGGCAAGGCCGGACCGGTGATGAAGTCGCGGCCCAGGCTGCAGACGCCGACACCTGTTGCCGACCTCCTCTGAACCGGGCGAGCTGACCGCGTCGGCCGCCGTCGACGCGGTGACCCGGATTGCCGATCCGCAACGTGCGCAACAGATGTCGAAGTACCTGCAGGCCGGGCCCGGCGGTTACGCCGAGGGCGACGAGTTCCTCGGAGTGTCGGTACCGGACCTGCGTGCGATCGCCCGGCGCTTCCGGGGGATCGCACGCGGCGAGGTTGCCGAACTCCTCACCTCGACGACCCACGAGATCCGGCACCTGGCCCTGATCATGATGGGTGACGCCTGCGCCCGTGCCGATGCGGCCGAGCACCGGGCGTGGGTTGCCGACTATCTCGAGGCGCTGCACGCCGGCCGGATCGACAACTGGGATCTGGTCGACGTCGCGGCCGGACCGGTGCTCGGCCACTGGTGCCTGCGCATCGGTGACATCTCCCTGCTGACGGATACCGCGGCAGCGCAACCGCTCTGGGTGCGCCGCGCCGGCATCGTCGGCGGTCAGGCCTTCCTGCGACACGGGGATGCAGTGGCGACCCTGGCGGTCGCGCCGCTGGTGGTCGGCGATCGGCGTGATCTGATCCAGAAGGCCTTCGGCTGGATGCTGCGGGAGATGGGAAAACGCGTCGACCCGCACCTGCTCAGCGAGTACCTGGACACGCACGCAGCCCAAATGGGCCGCACCGCACTGGGTTACGCGATCGAGCATCTCGATCGACCGACTCGTGTCCACTACCGCGGGCTTCGGTAGGGCGCTGTGCCCACTGGTCGAGTCGGGTCCCGATCGCCGGTTGAGCTGGGTTCCGACCGACGGGACGTGGGGTGCGGCCGGTGGAACGGGTGGCGCGGCAGACGGGACGGTCGGCGCGGCCGTCGTTCACACACCTTCGCCCTCACGGCCTTTCCACTGTGCCAGCATGCGTTCCCGCAGATCGTCGTAGATGGGCGGCGAGTTCAGCAGTTGCGACACGATCATCGCGGCGGCGCCACCGGCGAGCAGGGCCACCGCGATATTGGTGGTGGAGGTCATCTCCATCACCAGCACGGCGCCGGTGAACGGGGCGCGCACCACCGCGGTGAACAGCGTCGACATTCCGACGATCATCAGAGGAATCATCAGGTCGTGTCCGTAGCCGGGGGCGAACAGGTCGATGATGCGGGCGGCGAGCAGTCCGCTGAGTCCTCCGAGGGCGATCATCGGGGCGAAGATGCCGCCGGGGGTGCCCGCCGAATAGGAGACGGGGCCGGCGAAGAACCGCACCGCGAGATAGAGGACGATCACGCCGATCGCGAGTCGGTGACCACCGAACAGTGCCTGGGTCAGATCGTCACCACCGCCGCCGAGGTCGGGGTTGATCATGAGCATCGCACCGACGACGCCGCCGACGACCGCGGCCTTGGCAGGTCCGGGAACCCGGTCGATGGCCTGAAATGTGGTGAGGCACGCGCGAATCAGCCAGTTGTAGGCGACTCCGAGGACTCCGACGATCGCGCCGAAGATGACGAACACCGGGATAGACGCCAACGCCGGCGTGCTGATCGCCGGAACCGTGAAGTCGGGGTGATTGCCGACGACGACGCGGCTGCACGCCGTGCCGACCGCCACCGAGGCCATCGTCCACAGGACGTAGCGCAGTTTGACGGTCTTGGCGATCTCCTCGATGCAGAACAGGGCGCCACTGATGGGGGCGTTGAAGGCCACCGCGAGGCCGGTGCCGGACAACACCGTCTGCAACACCCGGATCTCGTCGCGGGTGCACCGCGTGACTCGTCCCATGATTGCGCCGATCGCGGCACCCATGTGCACCGTCGGGCCCTCCCGGCCGAGCACCAGACCACCGCAGCCGATGGCGATCAGGCCGCCGACGAACCGCGCGGGCACCACCCGTGGTGGCGGCGGTTCCGCCTCGCCCCGCTCGACGGCCTCCACGTGCTGGATACCGCTGCCGGCGGCCCGCGGTTCCCACCGGGTGATCGCGGTGGCGACGGCGGCCGCCGCGGCCGAGATCGCCACTGGCACCAGCAGGGCCGCGAAACCGTGATGATGAGCCCAATCGCCGATGTCGAGGCGCATCTCGTCGGCGCGCATCAACAACCAGCGGAAGGCTCCACCGACGAATCCGGTGATGGCGCCGGCCACCGACGCCACGATCGTCAACCAGATGAGCACCCGCGCGTCGGCATGGGTGTCGTCATCGGCCGGCGTCAGGTCGGGATCGTCGGCGGAACTCATCGTCGAGAATCGGCAGAGGTCATATGGTCACGGTCTGGTGAGGGTCGTGGAACACCCTCCGACCCTAACGCCGTCGGGGTCAGGAGTTCCGATAGGCCTTCAGCGCCGCCACGATCATCGGGAACTGGAGTGGCAGACGCGCGATGGCGATCGCCTTGTAGATTGCCGGCTTGTCCCACCACAGCCGCACCATGTTGATGTTCGCCGGGTAGACCGCGACGAACAGTGCCGCTGCGCCCGCCGCGGCCGGTTTGCGGGTCGCCGGCGCCAGCAATGCCGCGCCGAGTGCGACCTCGACGACGCCGGAGGCGTAGGTCAGCATGCGTGGTTCGGCGGGGATCTCCTCGGGAATGATCTCGTCGAAAGGCTTGGGCGCCAGAAAATGCAGCGTGCCGATGGTCAAGAGCATCCCGGCGAGTGCGCGGGCGAGCTGCGTGGAGGAGAAGCGAGAAAGCATGTGTCAGAACTCGATTCGCAGTCGGTCGGAGGTGGGATGGGCCTGACAGCCGAGGATGTAACCGTCCTCGATGTCCTCGGGATCGAGAGCCCCGTCGTTGTCCATCTCGACCGTACCCTCGATGAGAGTGCAGGCGCACGAACCGCATTCACCCTCCTGGCAGGAATAGGGGGCGTCGATACCGGCCTCGAGCATGATGTCGATCAGGGTGCGTTTGCGTGGCCAGGACAGTTCGTGGGTGTCGCCGTCGAGTTCCACCTCCACTGTCGCGGCGTCGGTGCGTTCCTCGTCGCTGACCTCGTCGAGGACGACGTCGACGAACGGATCGCCCGACAGCGAGTTGTAGACTTCCGCGTGGACGTCGTGATGGGCGAATCCGGCGGTGTGCAGGCCCGCGTGCACCGCATCCATGAACGGGCCGGGCCCGCACATGTACGCGCTGTGACCGTGGAACGCGCCGAAGACGGTGGCGAGGGTCTGCGCCGAGGGTAGGCCCTGCAGTGACTCGAGCCAATGGATGATCAGCAGGCGCTCGGAGTGGGCGGTCTGCAGTTCGCGCAGTTCGTCGGCGAAGATGACGTCGTCGGCGCTGCGATTGGCGTAGAAGAACACCACCGGCTCCGAACCGCGCCGCAGTGCGGTCTTGAGGATCGACATCACCGGTGTCACGCCGCTGCCCGCGGCGATCAGCAGCAGGGGCTCGTCGAAGGAACGGGGAGTGAACACCCCCGATGGCGGGAGGACCTCGATCTGGGAACCGGCGGAGAGGTTGTCGCAGACCCAGTTCGAGCCGTATCCGTCGACGGTTCGCTTGACGGTCACCTTGGGTGGTTCATCGCCGACCGGGGAGGACGCCAGTGAGTAGCAACGCGCCACGGAGCCGGTCCGGTCGCTGGGGATGCGCAGGGTCAGGAACTGGCCCGACTTGTACTGTGTGAACGCTTCCTTGGCGGTGTCGGGGATCTCGAAGACGATCGATCGGGCATCGCGCGTCTCGTCGATGACCTCGGCCACGGTGAGGATCACGCTGCGGGAGCCGTGGGGCGTCAGTTCGGTCATGTCCGAGCCTCTCCTGGCGTCGTCAGGGTGTTCCATCTGAAAAAATAGAACACGTTCTAATTTGAGCCTAGCCTAGATGTCGGACTGTCGACACCGGCACCGGCGATCGGGTTTCAGGGTAGTGGGGGCGATGGCGTTCGCATCAGTGCAGCGCCGCGACGCCGTTCGCAAGGACCTCGCAGCCTGCGCGGATCAGCGATTCCAGGTCGGAATCCGGATCGGTGAGCCACTGCTCGTACGCGGCGAGAGCGGTGCCCAGGCACATCCAGCCGATCGTCTGCGGTAGGTGGTCGTCCTCGTCGAGTCCGAGTCGATGCGCACAGAACTCGGCGATGACGTGCCGCCAATCGGCGTACATGAGCATCGAATGTGCCTGCAGGCTGGGCACTCCGAGGAGTAACTGCATGCGCCGACGGTGACCGTCGGCGCCCTGTGGGGGCACCGTGTTGAAGGCGACGAGGGCGCGTGTCACCGCGTCGGCGATGGGCAGATCGTCGGGGATGTCGGCGAGGAGATGACGCAACTCGTCGAGGTGGGCGTCGAAGTCACCCCAGGCGATCGCGTTCTTCGACGGGAAGTAGCGGAAGAGGGTGCGACGGGCGATGCCGGCGGCGTCGGCGATGTCCTCGACGCTGGTCTCCTCGAATCCGATGGTGGTGAACAGATCGATGGCGGTGGCGCTGATCTGCGCGCGACTCGTCGACGGTCGTCGACCCGGTGCCGTCGCGTCGGTCGTCATCGGGGCGAATTCGTGCTGGTCATGGGCGCCCTTTCGTTCCGGGTTGCACCTGTCCACCTGGCTAGCTTTTCGCCAGGGGGTGCAATTCTGCACTCGGTGCCATTATAGTGATCGGTGATCCACATCACTACCCGATCAACTAGGAGGTTTGGATCATGGCCGATCAGGCAGCCAAGGCAGCTCAGGACTTGTCGGTTCCCGCCGACGTCGACACCGAGCTCGTGGGTGAGTCCCTCGTCGAAGAGGTGTCGATCGACGGGATGTGCGGGGTCTACTGATGTCCACCCCGACATCGGCTCCGGTTGCCGGCGATCGCTCCGATGCGATCGCCGGTGACCGGCGCGACTCCCCGGCCCCCACTTCCACCACCATCCGCAAGGCACTGTCCTTCGACGTCGGCGCCGCCTGGGAGCTCAATCCCAAGGTGGCGCTGCGCCCGGAACCGTTCGGTGCGCTCCTCTACCACTTCGGAACGCGCAAGCTGTCGTTCCTGAAAAACCTCACGGTCGTCGGGATCGTGCAGTCGCTGTCCGCGCACGAGTCCGCCGAAGCGGCATTCGTCGCCGCCGGTATCGGTACCGCCGAACGCCCGCTGTATCTGCAGGCGCTGTCGGCCCTCGCCGACTCCGGGATGATCGTCCGGCGCTGATCTCCCCTCCTCGTCCGTCCACATATCGCTCCTGAAAAGCCCAAGGAGACCCGCATGACCACACTCGAGATGCCGCCCACCGCAACCGGACTCGCCAGCGTCGCCCCGGTGGCGCAGACGGCGCCGCCCAAAGTCGGGCGCCTCGTCGACCAGTTCGAGAAGGGTCTCGACGCCCCGATCTGCCTGACCTGGGAGCTCACCTACGCGTGCAACCTCGCGTGTGTGCACTGCCTGTCGTCGTCGGGTAAACGTGACCCGCGGGAACTGTCGACCGAGCAGTGCAAGGCCATTATCGATGAGCTGCAGCGGATGCAGGTCTTCTACGTCAACATCGGTGGCGGCGAGCCGACCGTGCGGCCGGACTTCTGGGAACTGGTCGACTATGCGACCAGTCATCAGGTGGGAGTCAAGTTCTCCACCAACGGTTTACGGATCAACAAAGAGGTCGCGGCACGCCTGGCGGCCTCGGATTACGTCGACGTACAGATCTCGCTGGATGGTGCCACCGCCGAGGTGAACGACGCGGTGCGCGGACCGGGCTCCTTCGACATGGCCGTCCGCGCGCTGGAGAACCTGTCCGAGGCAGGCTTCCGCGACGCGAAGATATCGGTGGTGATGACGCGTCAGAACGTCGCCCAGCTCGACGAGTTCAAAGCGCTCGCCGACCGCTACAACGCCACCCTGCGGATCACCCGGCTGCGTCCGTCGGGGCGCGGCGCCGACGTGTGGGACGATCTGCATCCGCTGCCCGAGCAGCAGCTCGAACTCTACAATTGGCTTGTCGCACACGGGGACAACGTGCTCACCGGCGACTCCTTCTTCCATCTGTCGGCCTTCGGTGGGTCCGGAGGCGGTGGACTGCCGGGACTGAACCTGTGCGGTGCCGGTCGCGTGGTGTGCCTGATCGATCCGGTCGGCGACGTCTACGCCTGCCCGTTCGCCATCCACGAGAACTTCCTGGCCGGCAACATCACCACCGGCGGTGGATTCCAGCAGATCTGGCAGCAATCGGATCTGTTCCTCGAACTGCGTGAACCGCAGAACGCCGGAGCATGCACCAAATGCGCACACTTCGACGCCTGCCGTGGCGGCTGCATGGCCGCGAAGTTCTTCACCGGTCTGCCCCTGGCCGGCCCCGATCCGGAGTGCGTGCAGGGCTACGGCGAGCAATTGCTCGCCGGTGAACGCACCAAACCGACTGCAAACAAGGATCATTCGCGAGGGACACCTCTCACCTTGATGACCCGGCGGCCGGACGGGGAGATGACCCCGATCGGTGGCCCGCCCTCGAAGAGCTGTGATGAGAACCCCTTGGCGGGCTTCTCGCTGTAGTACCCACGCGGTGGATCACCGACGCTCGGCGTGTATGCCGGGCGGTTCGGTGGTGCCCGCACATGAGATGAAATAGGTAGGAACAAGAACAATGGTCACCAATCCCTGGGCCCGTAATCCCTGGTTCGAAACCGTCACCGAGGCGCAGCGCCGCGCGAAGAAGCGGCTGCCCAAGTCGGTGTACTCGTCACTGGTCGCCGGCACCCAGGCCGGGGTGACCGTCAACGACAACACCGACGCCTTCAAGGAACTCGGGTTCGCACCGCACGTCGTCGGTGTCCAGCCCGACCGTGAGATGACGACAACCGTGATGGGGCAAGAGCTCTCGTTTCCGGTGATGATCTCGCCGACCGGCGTGCAGGCCGTCGACCCCGACGGTGAGGTGGCCGTCGCCCGCGCCGCGGCCGCTCGCGGAACCGCGATGGGACTGTCGAGTTTCGCCAGCCATCCCATCGAGGAGGTGACGGCGGTCAACGACAAGATCTTCTTCCAGATCTACTGGCTCGGTAGCCGCGACGACATCCTCGCCCGCGTGGAGCGCGCCAAGGCGGCCGGTGCCAAGGGACTCATCGTCACCACCGACTGGGTGTTCAACATCGGTCGTGACTGGGGCAGCCCGGAGATCCCGGAGAAGGTCGACTTCAAGGCGCTGCTGCGGCTCGCCCCGGAGATCGCGACGAAGCCGCGGTATGCGCTGGACTGGATTCGCGACGGCAAGATCATCATTCCCGATCTGACCGCACCCAACCTGCCGCCGACCGTCGGCACCGCCGGACCGACCTTCTTCGGTGCGTACTACGAATGGATGAACACCGCACCGCCCACCTGGGAGGACCTGAAGTGGTTGCGGGAGCAGTGGGATGGCCCGTTCATGGTCAAGGGCATCACGCGCCTCGACGACGCCAAGCGTGCGGTCGACATCGGCGCCTCGGCGCTGTCGGTGTCCAATCACGGCGGCAACAACCTGGATGGCACACCGGCCACCATCCGGGTGCTCGGCCCGATCGCCGACGCCGTCGGCCATGACATCGAAGTGCTGCTCGACGGTGGTATCCGCCGCGGTAGCGACGTCGCCAAGGCGCTCGCCCTCGGCGCTCGTGCGGTGATGATCGGACGCGCCTACCTGTGGGGTCTGGCCGCGAACGGACAGCCGGGCGTCGAGAACGTGCTCGACCTGCTGCGCATGGGACTCGACGGAGTCCTGATGGGCTTGGGACGCAAGAGTGTTCACGAGCTGTCGCGCGATGATCTGATCATCCCGGAGGGCTTCGAACGGTCCTACGGCGAGGCCTGAGATCCGTTCGGAGAGCCCTGGCTCTCAGTGAGATGCCCACAACCGTCCCCGACAGGGATTCTGTTCGGAACTGTCCGTTCAGGGTCGCTGACGGGGACGTTTGTGGTCATTGAGCGCTTCGTCCCCTTGCTCGGGATGGTGCCGAGTACTGTTGGGCGGCAGCGTATTCAGTCGAGATCGATCAGACACCACGATCCGTCGGGCAGTTGGCGTGCTTCGCTGTCGGCTTCGACTCGTTCTCCGTTGTAGTCCCGTTCGATCACGCTGTAGGCGTGATCGGATCGGATGTCCACGCTGAGAACCTCGACGTCCAGGTCGAGCCCATCGAGTCCCTCCGCCTCGTACTCCCGGTGTTGCGCACGGAATGCCGACTCCTCGGGGCACGAGCGTTCGGCCGCATCGATGAAGTGCCCTCGCGCGAGGTCGTCGTAGTACCCGGTGATGAGTTCTTCGACGGCCTCTTCGTCGCTGATTCCGCCCGGTCGTACCACGATCACAACAGCGACGACACAACAGATCGCGATGGTGACCAGGCCTGCCGCGAGGAGGATCAGTCCTGTGCGGCCGAATCCATGGGGTGGCGGGGGAGGTCCCGGCGGAAGAGACGTGCTGGGCTGAGTCCACGCAGGCTGCGGCGCCGGGCTCAAGGGTGGCAGTCCCGCACCGGGATTCATGAACTGTTGTGGCCCAGGGTATCCGGGCATCTGGTGGAGCCCCGGTCGGGGTGGGGGTGGAGGCGGCGGCGATGACGGGCGCCACGGCGCTGCGGGCGGTGCCGGTACCGCCCGCTGATGTGGTTCGGGTCGACCGGCGGGCCCGGGGGAGGTCATGCGGCGATCGTAAGGTGCGAATCAGCCGTGGGCGTGCCCGTTTCGCGGTGGTCGCAGCGATTTCAGCCGACCGGACTACACCGTGGTCAGACCTTGGAATTACCCATGTCGATCTGAAATTGGGAGCCGGTGACGGCGCGGGCCTGGGGCGAGGTCAGGTAGAGCACGGCGTCGGAGATGTCGTCGAGGGAGGCCACCGGGAAGTGGTCCATCATCGAGACGAAATACCGTGTGTACTCACCCATGTCGAAGATCTTCATCGCCGAGCTGTCGGCGACTCCCATCGGCGTGTTCACCGCGTAGGGGTGGATCGAGTTGACGCGGATCCGTCGCGGTGCGAGTTCCTTCGCGGTCGTCTGAGCCAGTCCGGTGAGGGCGTACTTCGACGCCGAGTAGGCCGCCTGCACCGGCATCGCCTTGAGGCCCGCGACCGAGGCGATGATGACGATGGAGCGGTTGTCGGCGTCGGTGTCGAGGAGGGTGGGGATGGTGGCGCGCAACGTCTTCCAGGTGCCGGTCACGTTGACGTCGAGGACATCGGTGAATTCCTGCTCGGACAGTTCCCAGGTGAGTCCCCAGGAGAGGATGCCGGCGTTGGCGATCACGTGGTCGAGGCCGCCGAACTGCCGGACGCCGTCGGCGACCAACTCCTGCTGGAAGGCCAGGTCACGGGTATCGCCTTGGCGGGCAAGGATTTTACCGCCGGCCTCTTCGACGAGGCGGATGGTCTCGGCGAGGTCGTCGGCGGTGGCCGGCGGGTAGGTGATGTGATCGGCGACCGGTGCGGCGATGTCGAGGCCGATGATCGAGGCACCTTCGCGTGCAAATCGCAGTGCGTGGTTGCGTCCCTGACCACGTGCGATCCCGGTGATGTAGACGACCTTGCCGTCGAACTGTCCCATGCAAAAACTGTAACACGTTCTAGTTCGACGGCAGGGTCGGTATTCTCTCAGTCGTTCCAGACCGTCGCCGGGTCGGTGGCCTCGCGGGCCGGACCGGTCGGCGTCTCGGGGGAGGTGCGGGAGAAGCGCGGGGCGACCTGCGCCTGGGTGACGCCGTCGATCTCGACGAGGTTCGCGCGCGCGGCCATGTGCGGATCGTCGGGCGCTTCGGTGAAGGTCAGCACCGGGGACACGCAGGCATCGGTGCCCTCGAAGACCTTGGTCCATTCGTCGCGGGTGCGCGATGCGAAGGCGGCGGTGAAGGTCTTGCGGAGAGTGTCCCAGTGGGAGATGTCGCTCTGGGCCGGAAGATCGGCGTCGGCCAGGCCGAGACCGTTGATGAACGCGGCATAGAACTGCGGTTCGAGCGCACCGACCGCCATGTACTTGCCGTCGGAGGTCTCATACACGTCGTAGTACGGCGCGCCGGTGTCGAGCATGTTCACGCCGCGCTCATCCGACCACAGTCCGGTGCCACGGAACGCCCACATCATCTGTCCGAGAACGGAAGCGCCGTCGACCATGGCGGCGTCGACGACCTGTCCCTTACCGGAGGTCTGGCGTTCGATGAGTGCCGAGAGCACCCCGAGGACGAGGAACATCGACCCGCCGCCGAAGTCGCCGACGAGGTTCAGCGGGGGAACCGGACGTTCCCCGCGACGGCCGACGGCGTGCAGCATGCCGGTCAGCGAGATGTAGTTGATGTCGTGGCCGGCGAGTTCGGCGCGCGGCCCGTCCTGCCCCCAGCCGGTCATGCGGCCATAGACCAGGCCGGGATTGACCTCTGCGAGGGCGTCCGGTCCGAAGCCGAGGCGTTCCATCACGCCGGGGCGGAAGCCCTCGAGGATCACATCGGCCTTGCGGATGAGATTCAGGATGGTCTCGTGGTCGGCGGAGTCCTTGAGGTTGGCCTCGACGACCCGACGGCCGCGCAGCAGTGCGTCGGCCGAGGCTCCCTCACGCGGCAGGGAGCCGGGGCGTTGCACGCGGATCACGTCTGCACCGAGGTCCGACAGCAGCATCGCGGCATGCGGGCCGGGGCCGATGCCCGCGAATTCGATCACGCGAACACGGCTGAGCGGTCCGCTCTTACCGCTGGTGGATGCGGATTCTCCGGTCATGGTGGTCCTCCCTGATCTGGCACCCATATGTGGCGGGTGTCACGGCGATGCCGTCCAGGATTCCACAACCGACCGATCGCTCGGCAAGCGGGTCGGCGGCGTCGGGAATCGGTGAGGGAAATACCCGCCGACCGGTTACCCCTGGGCGCTTTGCGCACTAAACTTGGCCGAATGGTGCGACCGGCGACGTTGGGGCGATACGTGTGGCCGGAACTGACCGACTCGGCGATGACCGTACTGGTACCGGTGGGCTCATTCGAGCAACACGGACCGCATCTTCCGCTCGACACCGACACCCGCATCGCGGTGGCGGTGGCATCCGGTGCGCACGGGCGTCTGGCAACCGACGCTCCCTACTCCTGTGCTCCGGCAATTCCCTACGGGGCCAGCGGTGAGCACGAGGGATTCGCCGGCACCATCTCGCTGGGCGCGGAGGCGCTGGGCGCAGTGCTGCTGGAGTACGGGCGCAGCGCATGCCGGTGGGCGCAGCGGATCGCCTTCGTCAACGGACACGGAGGGAATGTGCCCACATTGACCACGGCGGTCGCACGGTTACGGTACGAGGCCCGGGATGTGGCGTGGTATCCGTGTATGTTCCCGGACGCTGACGCGCATGCGGGTCACACCGAAACCTCGGTCCTGCTTCATCTTTCACCCGATGTGGTGCGCTCGGATCGGCTCGAGGTGGGCAATCGGGAACCGATGGCCACCCTGATGGGCGCGCTGCGCACCGGCGGGGTCTCGGCGGTGAGTGCCAACGGGATTCTCGGCGACGCGTCGTCGTCGTCGGCCGAGGCGGGCGCGCTTCTGCTCGATCACGCGATCGGCGACCTCGCCCGGGCGTTGACCGAATGGACCGTCGATGACGGGGGGCGGCTGCGGTGACCACCGTCGAATCGACCACGGCCACAATCCGGGCGCAGGATTCCGGTCTGCCGGATGGATTCCAGGTGCAGATCGACATGCGTTGCGCCAGGGGCGGTGACCTTCGTTTCCTGGTCGGCGGATCGCCCACACGGATGATGCGGCTCAGCGACGCCGCGTTGGGGATGACCTCCGGCTACGGCCGCATCGAGGTCTGTGACCCGGCCACCCGTCGCCTCTCCCGCACCCTGCTCGAGGCGGGGATCGCTCATCCACGGCCGATGGCGGGTCCGTGCGTCGACGATGTCACCATCGTGATCCCGGTGCGCGACAACCAGTCCGGTGTGGACAGACTGGTAGCGGCGGTGGACGGTCGGCGCGTGATCGTCGTTGACGACGGGTCGGCCGAACCGATTGTCGCGTCCGGTCCGCTCGTGCAGGTCATCCGGTTCGACCGCAATCGTGGTCCGGCCGCGGCGCGCAATGCCGGAGCGGCCGCGGCGCAGACCGAGTTCGTCGCCTTCCTCGATTCGGATGTCGTGCCCGAACCCGAGTGGCTGATGATGCTGATGGCGCATTTCTCCGATCCGCTGGTGGCGCTGGCGGCACCACGCATCGTCGGGCTGTCCGGGCGTGAGGACGGGCCGACGATGCGTCGGCGTCCGTCGCTGGCCGAACGCTACGAGAACCGATATTCGTCACTCGACATGGGTCCCGGTGAGGCCGCGGTGGTTCCCGGAACCCCGGTGCCCTACGTTCCGAGTGCGGCGATGATCGTGCGGCGCAACGCTTTCTGCGGATTCGACGAGAAGCTGCGGGTGGCTGAGGACGTCGACCTGTGCTGGCGACTACACGAGGCGGGCTGGCGCATCCGATACGATCCCGTCGCGCGGGTTGCGCATGATCACCGGACGAGTATGCGGCAGGTCCTGTCGCGTCGCCGGTTCTACGGAACGGGAGCGGCGTTCCTCGCGCAGCGGCACGGAAGCACCGCGGCTCCGATGGTGATGACCGCCTCGATGGCGGTGGCCGTCGGTGCGCTGCTGTCCCGGACCAAGGTGGGTCTGGCGATCGCGTTCCTGGTGTTGACCCGGGTGGCCTACCGGCTGCGGACGCGGCTCGGCGATCTTCCCGATGCGCCGGTGGCCGCCGCGCAGATGACCGGCCGCGCCGCCGGGTTCGGGCTCTTGCAGGCCGCGGGTGCGATCTGTCGCCACTACTGGCCGGTGGCGCTGGTGCTGGCGTTGATCTCCAAGCGTTTCCGGGCTCTCGTCATCGAGGTGGCCGTCGTCGAGGGGGTCGTCGAGTGGATTCGGTCGGTGATTGCCGAACCCGGGGCCGCGCCGGCGATGGGTCCGGTCGGTTACCTGGTGTGCCGTCGTCTCGACGACCTCGCGTATGGCACCGGTTTGTGGGAAGGCGTTGTGCGCGAGCGGGATCTGGGAGCGTTGCGGCCCATCGTCACCCGGTGAGGTGACCGGGGTGACCGAGCGCGTGCCCTCGACCGTCGACGTCGTCATCGTCGGTGCGGGCAGCGCGGGTTGCGTGTTGGCCGACAAACTCAGTCGCGACGGAGCCCGCTCGGTGCTGCTTCTCGAGCAGGGGCCCGGTTGGCCCGATGACTCCATCCGGGATCTGCGGCGACTGCCCATCGGGGCCGACTCGATCTACGCGACAACACTTCCGGAGGCATTGGGCCACGTGGTGGTGCGCGGGCGTGGGCTCGGCGGGTCGTCGGTGGTCAACGGGGGCTACTTTCTGCGGTGGCACGACACCGATTTCGCGTCCTGGCCGAGCGGATGGGGCCTCGCCGAGGTGGAAGCGGCCTACCGGGAACTCGATGATCCCGGTGGCAGAATGTCGGTCCGTCCGGCCGCCGACGGGGAGCTCAGTGCGGCGGCACGGGCTTTCGAGCGATATTGGGCATCGCGGGTACCGACGCGAGATCCGGTGCAGCGCTGGCCGATCGTCGGCCTGAACCGGGTACTCGGCAATCAGGTCGACGGGCTGAGGATGACAGCGGCGGAGGCGTACCTGCGTGCCGCGATCGGCCGGCCGAACCTGACTGTCCGGACGGATGCGCATGTCGAGGACCTCGCGGTCAGTGGTCGACGAATCATCGGCGTCCGCGTCGGTGGGGAGGCGGTGCGATGTGACGAAGTGATCCTGTGCGCCGGTACGTTGGGTACTGCCGGGCTGCTGCTGCGATCGCAACCGCAGGTGTTCGGTGTCGGCGACAGCGCGCGGATCGGTGAGCACCGCGAGGTGCTCGTCGGCTACGGGCGCACCGATGCCGAGGACCTGACACCGCTGCTACAGACCGTCGTTCATACCGAATCCGGAATCGAAATCCGCTGTTATTCTGACGATTTCGATCGCTATGTGACCGGTGGTCGGGGTGGGCGACCGGTGGTCGGAGTCTGCTCCATGCTTCACAGCGGTACCGGTTCGGTGGTCACCGCGTCCGGCGGCGGCGTCGAGGTGATCCTCGACCCGCCGTTGACCGACGACGCGGCCCGGATGTGGTCGGTCGCCGACGACGTGGTGGATATGTTGTCCTCCAAGGAGTTCGACGATCTCGTCGACCCCGGGTCGATCGTCATCGACCCGGTGGTCCGTACCTCCCAACACGCCTGGGGGAGTATGCCTATGGGCGATGCGGTCGACTGGTTGGGCGGTGTGCAGGGCGTGAAGGGCCTGCGCATCGTCGACGGTTCGATCCTGCCGAGTCCCGGACGCAGTGGCCCGCACGCCACGATCATGATGATGGCTTGCCGGATCGGTGATCTGCTCGCAGCGGGCTGACGCTCTCGCCGACCCGCCAGCTGGTCGAGCCGGTCCGGAGCGATAGCGGAGGACCGTGTCGAGACCTCCGCAGGCCGACGACGAAACCTGGCCACCACCAACCGAACCCACGCGCGATATAGCCGACAGCGTTCACCCCCACCAGATTCCGCGCGGAGAAGGTTGTCGGTGGTCGTCGTTACACTTGAGTCAGTTCAGTTGGAGCGATCGATCAAGGGGGCGAACATCATGGCCGACACCACAATTCGCACGACTACCGCGCCGGAACTGTCGATGACCGCCGACGACGCGGCCATGATCGATCACCTCCCCGCCGAGACGGCCACCGCTCTGGCCCGATCCCTGCAACGCCAGGAACGACAGGTGATCGCCCGGAAGGTGTTGTCGGCAGCGCGGATCGGGCATGCCGTGTACGACGAGATGCTGCTCTCGGGCCACATGACCAACGTGCACACCACCGGTGCCGTCGACAAAGCCGCCACCGGCAAGGTCTCGACCGCGCTGGGTGTGTCGGTGCCGCAAGCCACCGCGTGGATGACGCTGAGCTTCCTGCTGTCGACGCTCCCGACGGTGACCGCCGCCTTCTTGGCCGGTGACCAGTCGTTGGAGCGTATCCGCATCATCGCCGACGAGATCGTCGTGCTGTCCGATGACGATGTGCGCGCGTTCGCCGAAACCCGCGCACTGCAACTCGCTGGACGTAATCAGGCGGATACGACATTGCGGGATCAGGTCGCCGAGATGGTGATCGCGCTGGATCCCGACGGTGCCGCCGACCGTCGGGAGGAGGCCGCCGCGCGTGATCAGAACGTGCGGGTCCGTCGGGACACCAACGGGCATTGCAGTATCTCGGTGTACGCACCGGGGGAGGTGGGTGCGCATCTGGCGGCGCGGATCGCACAGATGATCAGTGAGCGGATCTGCCCGCGTGATCCGCGTCGCCGCGGTCAGGTGCAGGTCGCGGCGTTCGCCGAAATCCAGGGCCTGCCGGGTGCGTACCTGTCGTGTGGATGCGGGCGGGGTAACTGCTCGCGGGCGGTCCCGTTGCCGGAGGAGCCCTGTGGCCTGACCGACCTCGACATCGATGTCGACGGCGGCGCGGCTGATCCGTTCGATGTTGAGGCCGAGTGCGGTGAGGCTGACGAGATCACCGAACCCGAGACGACCGACGCTCCCGAGACGGTCACCGACGGCGACGCTGACGGTGCGGCAACGGATACCGTCGAGGCGCACCCCAGCACCGAATCCGACACCGACACCGACACCGAACCCGAAAACGATTTGCAGTTGTCGCTGTCGTTGATCACCGACCCGTCCGGGCAGCGGGAAGCCCGGTTGGAATACTTCGGCGTGGTGGACGAAGCTCATGCCAGGTCGTTGATCGGTTCGGGACAGTTGGTGACCGTCACCGAGTTTCCCACCCTGGACATACCCACCGTCAGCACCGCCACCTCGCTGGATCGGATACCGGCGGCGTGGCGTCGTCTCGACGATCCGTTCCCCGCGCCACCGGTCGACCCGACCGGGCACGGCGGCCATCTCCTCCCGCCGCCGGGTGCGTTGACGTATCGGATACCAGCGTGGTTGCGGGAGAAGATCATCGAGTTGGATGGCACCTGCCGGTACCCGCAGTGCGGGCGGCCGGCCAGTGACTGCCAGATCGATCACCTGGTGAAATTCGTGCACCAGGATCCGATCACCGGTGGCTGGACGGTGGAATTCAACCTGATGCCGCTGTGCACCCCGGACCACCAACGAAAACACATGGGCTTGTTGATCCCCACCATGCTCGCCGATCGGGCGGTCATCTGGCGCGACCCCGTCTCCGGGGAAACCATCACCACCTATCCGCGGTAGGCGGCCGGCTTCGGTCTGCCGTCGGGTGATGCTGCGCTGCAACCAGTTCCCAGCTCCACGTTGCGTGGTCTCGAGGATCGTCGTTTCGACGGAGCTCAACGCAAGGCGCCGGGGCTCACGCAAGGCCCTGGGGCTCCTCGCGACTCGGTCGGCTCAGATGAGTGTGGACCAGTAATCCCAGAACTGAATTCCGATGGCCACGATGACGATTGCGTACCAGAGGGGAAGTAGCACCCAGAGCCAGCCGCGAATGTCGCGGGCGCGGTAAGAATCTCCGAGGAGTCGTCCGGCCGAGAGGATCAGCAGGATCGGCGTGACGGTCCAGACCACCATGCAGTACGGGCACAGCGCGTTGATCCGGTACAGACTCTCGAACGCCAGCCAGTTGACGAAGACGAAACCCAGTGCCAGGCCGATGGTTTGCCCCAGCCAGTACCACCGGGGCAACGACACGCGACCCGTCGCGAGGACACCGGTGACGATGATCACCGAGAACGCCGCGATACCGATCAGCGGGTTCGGGAAGCCGAACAGCCGGGCCTGCGGCGTCACCATCACCGAACCGCACGACAACACCGGATTGATGCTGCAACTCGGGCGGTACGACGGATTGATCAGCAGCTCAATGCGTTCGATCGTCAGCGTCGCCGACGCGATGAACCCGATGATCCCGAGCACCAGCACGGCGATGCCGGTGGCGGGGGAAACGTCGGGACGTTGCAGCCACCACGATCGGTCGTCGGTCGGATCGTCGGTGCTGTCATCGGATTCGAGGGAGTCCGCGTCGAGCGCCTTGTCGGGTTCGGTCTCAGATGTGATGCCGGCCATGATGTCGTTTCGTTCGATCCTGCTGCTGGGCTGGGTCCTACTGCTGGGAGCCGGCAGCGGCATTAACCGCTGCCACGAAGGCCTCGGGGCCCTGTTGGATGTTGAAGTCCTGCCCGTTGATCTTCACGGTCGGTGTTCCGGTGACACCAGAGTCCTTGGTCTCTTGGGTGACCCAGTCCTCGTAGTCACCGCGCGTGATGCAGTCCTTGACATTCTGCGCACCGGCTTCGGTGGCGTAGGACGCCAACTGGTCATCGGTGAGGCCGGAACCGTTCTCGGCGGGCTGGTTCTCATAGAGCAGGGAGTGGAATTTCAGCCACACCTCGAAGTTGTTGGCGCCGCCGGTCGATTCGGCCACACACGCCGACGCGTTCGCCGCGCGGGTCGAGTAGTTCGTCGACGACATCCGGTCGAGGATGGCGACCGGCCGATAGTCGATCGCGACGTTCGGATTGGACTTCAGCTGGGTGAGCGCGTCGCCGAACACGGATTCAAACTGCTTGCACACCGGGCACTGGAAGTCCTCGAGGATCTCCACGACCGCCTTGGGGGTGGTACCGGCCGGAGCGGT
Organism: Gordonia oleivorans; assembly: GCF_040044975.1. Taxonomy (NCBI): domain Bacteria; kingdom Bacillati; phylum Actinomycetota; class Actinomycetes; order Mycobacteriales; family Gordoniaceae; genus Gordonia; species Gordonia oleivorans. Next base: position 115,455 of record NZ_JBDZDI010000009.1, on the reverse strand, counting down.
GGTGATGCGGAAGGCCCCGTCGGTGGTGACCGTCGGCGGGGTACCGGCGGCGACCGAACTGTCGTCACTGAAAATCTTCCCGTTGGACCACAGGATGGAGACGGCGACGACGGCCGCGACGACGATGATCGCCACCACGGCCCCGATCCGCATGAACAGCGAGCGCCGACGCTCGGCGGCTCGTGGGTCGACGACTGGCTTCCGACGTTTGTCTGCCACGGGTTCCCTCACACTCCAAGTCAACGGTTCGCACGGCCGCAGCACCCCGGAATCTCGCCGCGAGGTCTCCACGCCGCTGTTCAGCGTACTTGGGCCCGCCTGAGTCGCGACTGAGCGGCCCGATCGGCGCCGAATCGGTCACACCGACGCAGCGTCGTAGACTTACTCCGACGCTGTCTCGCTGCAGCGTTGCTAGGAGACCTACATTCTGTGACCGCTCCCGACACACACTCGCCCGACGTACCGGGCACCGACGACACCACCGCCCCGACCCGACCGACCATCCGGACGGCTCGATGGCTGGCGGCGCTGGTCGGCATCGCGCTGGTCGGCATCGTCATCTACGGGGCCGCGAGCGGGTCGGCCCGCCACATCGAGCGCGGCGACCCCTACCCCGGGATGCCGATCGCCATTGCCGACGTCGCCGGGTACTTCCTCGGTACGGTGCTGGCCGCATTGTGTCTGGGTGCGTTGGCCTTCGTCGTCGCCGGAGCCCGGCCCGATTCCAACGGCATCATCGACGCGACCGTCTACCGCGCCCACCGCTTCGTCTCGTCGGCCGCGCCGGTGTGGGCGGTGCTGTCGTGGCTGATGGTGGGGGTCGCGGCCGCCGACGGCTACGGATTGCCGCTGGGCAAGGTGCTGTCCTCGGGCACGCTGTTCGACGCGATCGGGGTCAGCGAGGAGGCGGTGGCCTGGCTGGTGGTGGCGATCTTCGCAACGATCGTGGCAATCGCGATCCGGTTCTTCCTGTCCTGGATCGCGCACCTGGTGCTGCTGATCCCGACCGGCATCGCGGTGGCGGCCCTGCCGATGGCCGGCAACGGTGGTCAGGGCCCCAACCACGACTACACGACCAGCCTGGTCATCCTCTTCATCCTGGCCGCCGCTATCGGCATCGGCTACCGCGTCGCGTTCGCGACCGCGCCGGTGGTCACACCGGACTCGGATCGGGCGATCCTGGAACGCCGGCACGCGTGGATCCTGGCCATCGCCGACACCGTCGCGCTGCTCGCCGGAAGCGGGCTGGTGGCGTTCCTGCTGCCGGTGCGCTACCTGTTCTCCACCGCGTTCGGTCTGGCCGCAATGGTGATGCTCATCGCGCTGGCCGCGGTGCTGGTGTGCAGCATCGTCGCGCTGCGAGGATCGGGTGCCGACCGGATCTGGCGTCCACAGGTCCTCGCCGCGGTGCTGATGATCGTCGTCGTCGCGTGCTGGACGGTGATGGACACCCGCGTCGCCCCCGGGCTGCTGGCACACACCTTCACCGCGTGGGATGTGTTCCTCGGCTACGAACTGCCGGGCGCGCCCGACGCCTGGCGACTGGCCACCTTCTGGCGCTTCGACTTCGTGATGGGGACGGCATTCGTCGTCGCCGCGATCCTCTATGGCTTGGGAGCATGGCGGTTGTATCGACGGGGCGACGCCTGGCCCGTCGGACGCACCATCTCCTGGATACTCGGCTGCCTGTGCGTGATCATCGTCACCGGCTCGGGTATCCGGGCCTACGGATCGGCGATGTTCAGCGTCCACATGGCAGAACACATGGCGCTGAACATGTTTGCGCCCGTACTGCTGGTGCTCGGGGCACCCGCCACCCTCGCCTTGCGAGCCCTGCCGACCGCCGGTTCCCGCCGCCCACCCGGTCCGCGGGAATGGTTGCTGTGGGCGCTGCACTCCAAGGTCACCCGCTTCCTGTCGCATCCGGCGGTCGCTCTGGTGTTGTTCGTGCTGTCGCTGTACGCGGTGTACTTCACCGCGATCTTCGGGACATTCGCGCGGTACCACTGGGGCCACGTCCTATTGACCATTCACTTCATCTTCGTCGGCTACCTCTTCTACTGGGTGATCATCGGCATCGATCCGGGCCCGCGTCGCATCCCGTTCCTGGCACGGATCGGATTGTTGTTCGCGGTCATGCCCTTTCACGCGTTCTTCGGTATCGCACTGATGACGATGACCTCGGTGGTCGGCGACAAGTTCTACAGTCAGCTCGATCTGCCGTGGGTGACCGACCGGTTGCACGACCAATGGCTCGGCGGTGCGATCGCCTGGGGTGCCAGTGAGGTGCCGGTCGTCCTCGTCGTCGTCGCGATCGTCTCGCAGTGGGCCAAATCCGATCGGCGGGCCGCCCGCCGCGCCGACCGGCACGCGGAGACCTACGAGGACACCGAACTCGACGATTACAACAAGATGCTCGAAGACCTCGCGAAGTCGCGGCGCTGAGAGGTCCGGCTTGACCCGATCGGGACAATCGATTCATGCGGTGTGAGGTGGCGCGAGAGGCGTTGTCGGCGCGTACCGACGGCGAACGGGAGACCGTTCCGTCGGTGCGGGTCGACGAGCACGTCGCCGGATGCGCCGACTGCACGGAGTTTGCCGCCGCGCTGGCCGCGATTGCGCTCCCGCAGATCCGCGAACCGCTGCGGGTGGTGGGTTCCGACACCGGGCCGGATCTGGTCGAACGGATGCTCGCCGCGCGTGCCGAGCAGCCCGCACCGTCGGAGTCGGACCGCGAATCGCGTTCGGGCGCATGGTGGATCGCCGCGGGCGGCGGGGCATTCGTCTCCGGTGCGCTGGCGGTGACACTTGTTCTCACGCACGGTTCCGTGATCGTGATCGCCCTGTTCGTGATTGCCGTCGTGGCCACCGTGGGGCTGACGGTGCGAGCACGCCGCTGACGCGGGACCAGGTCGGCCCGGCGGCTCGGCTCGGCGGGTGAGCTCGGCGGGTCAGCTCAGCGGCGTGACTCGCCGAAATGCTGCAGCCGCAGGCTGTTGGTGACGACGAACAGCGACGACAACGCCATCGCCGCCCCCGCGATCAGCGGGTTGAGCACTCCGAGCGCGGCGATCGGGATCGCGGCCACGTTGTAGCCGAACGCCCACACCAGGTTGGTGCGGATGGTCTTCTGCGTCGCTCCCGCGAGGCTCAGCGCCGCCGGCACCGCACGCAGGTCATCGCGCACCAGGATCACGTCGGCGGCGCCGATCGCGACGTCGGTGCCTGCACCGATGGCCAGGCTCAGATCCGCGGTCGCCAGGGCCGGACCGTCGTTGATGCCGTCGCCGACCATCGCCACCGAATGACCCTCGTCCTGCAGACGGCGGATCGTTTCCACCTTCTGGTCGGGCAGGACCTCGGCGATCACGTCGTCGACCTGCACCGCGTCGGCGACGGCACGGGCGGCACCCGCATTGTCTCCGGTCAGCAGGATTGTGCGGAGACCGGCGGCACGCAGCGCGGCGATGGCCGTGGGGGCGGACGCCTTGACGGTGTCGGCGACGCAGATCGCGGCGACCGGCTCGTCATCGACGACCACGTAGACGACGGTGGTGCCGGCCGCCTCGGCGTCGCGTCGGACGCGCGCGAGGTCGGCGGGGACGACGGTGTTCGCGGTGGCCCAGCGCGGCGATCCGACCCGCACCCGCCGGCCGTCGACGATGCCGAATACCCCGCGGCCGGGTTCGGCGCGGAAGTCGCTGACCGGGCGGCGGTCCGCCTCGGCGACGGCCGCGGCGATCGCCGCGCCGACGGCATGCTCGGAGGCGGATTCGACGGCGGCGGCCAGGGCGAGCACCTCGTCGGCATCGGCGTCGGCGACGGCGGTCACCGACTCCACCGACAGTGCGCCCTCGGTGACGGTGCCGGTCTTGTCGAAGACGACGGTGTCGATGAGCCGGGAAGTGTCCAGGGTCTGGTGGCCCTTGAGGAAGATGCCGAGCTGGGCGCCGCGGCCGGTCGCGACCATCACCGCGATCGGGGTGGCCAGGCCGAGTGCGCACGGGCAGGCGATGATCAGCACCGCCAGCGCCGCGGACACCGCACGGTCGGCGGGCTGCCCGAGGAGCAGCCAGGTGGCCAGCGTGACCAGCGACAACACGACGACGATCGGGACGAAGACACCGGCGATGCGGTCGGCGAGCCGTTGTGCGCGGGCCTTACCGGACTGGGCCTCCTCGACCAGGCGCATCATGCCTGCGAATGCGGTATCCGCACCGACCGCCGCGGCCTCCACGATGATCCGTCCGTTGAGGACCGTCGTGCCGCCGATCACCGGCTCGTCGACGGTGACCTCGACGGGCCGGGATTCGCCGGTCATCGCACTCATGTCGATGGCGGCGTGGCCCTCGATGACCAGGCCGTCGGTGCCGACCGTCTCCCCGGGACGCACGACGAAACGCTGCTGTTCCTTCAGCTCCTCGGCCGGGATCCGCATCTCGCGGCCGTCGGGCAGCAGGACGGCGACATCCTTGGCGCCGATCGCGGCCAGCGCGCGCAACGCACCGCCGGCCCGGGACCGGGCCCGCGCCTCGAAATACCGTCCGGCCAGCACCAGCACGGTGACGCCGGTGGCCACCTCGAGGTAGATCGAATCGCTACTCCAGATGGCATCCCACACGCCGGTGGTCGCCCGGGCGTCGGGGTCGGTGGTGAACATCGAGTACAACGACCAGCCGGTGGCGGCGAGCACACCGAGCGTCACCAGCGTCTCCATGGTCGCCGCGCCGGTGCGCAGATTCTTCGCGGCCACCTTGTAGAACGGCCACGCGCACCACGTCAGGATGGGTGCGGCCATCGCGATGAGCAGCCACTGCCAGCCGGGGAAGCGGGTCGTCGGCACCACCGCGAACACGATCGAGAGGTCGGCGAGCGGCACGAACAGCACCACCGCGACGGCGAGTCGGCGGAAGAGGCGGCGGGCCTCGGCGGCGTCGGTGTCGGGGATGGCGCGCGGGACGTCATCGCGGGGCGTCGCGCCGTAGCCGGCCTTGTTGACGACGTCGCACAGATCGTCGGTGGTGACCGTCGGTGCGGCATCGATGGTGGCGACCCGGGTGGCGTAGTTGACCGACGCCTTCACCCCGTCGACCTTGTTGAGTTTGCGTTCCACGCGGGCCGCACACGCCCCACACGTCATGCCGGTGAGATCGAGCTGGAGTCGCTGGGGCTCGGGCGGGCCGACGGATTCGGTATCCGAGCCGGTCACGGTCGTCACATCGGTGGTCACACGATCCTCTTGATTCCCGGCGCCGGGTCATCAGGGGCTGGTCACGCTGATGACGTCGGCGGCCGCATACGCACTCGTCCTCAGGATAGGTCGGATGCGCCGAGCCCAGAGTTCCCGGCGGTTGTGGTGATCTGGGTCACTGATTGGTTACCCATTCGACGAGATGGGGCGCCCACTCGACGGGGAGGTCTACACGCTGCGGCGATGAGCCGACGACGCGGCGACGAGGGATTCGCGGGCGCGGGCCACGCGGGAACGTACGGTCCCGATCGGGCAGCCGGTGACCTCGGCGACCTCCTGATACGACAGTCCGAGGATCTGGGTGAGCACCAGGGCTTCCCGACGTTCGGTCGGCAGGTCCGCGAGCAGCATGTTGACCTCGACGAGATCTTCCCAGCGCACGTAGGACCGGCCCGCATGGGCGGCGTCGGCGGCGCTGACCCAGTCGACGTCGGCGTTGACGCGGGGTCGCGACTGCGCGCGGCGGACCTCGTCGGCGCAGACGCGGCGGGCGATCGAGAGCAGCCAGGTCTTGGCGCTGGCCTCGGCGCGGAAGCGGGGCAGTGACCGCATGGCCCGCAGGAAGGTCTCCTGGGTCAGGTCGTCGGCGGTGCTCGCATGGCCGAGGTGGGCGATGAACCGCCACACATCGGTGTGGGTGGCCTCGATGAACTCCGTCAACGCGGCCCGGTCGCCGGTGGCAGCCCGCAGCGCCGCACGAGTTAACGCAGCCTCGTGATCGGCCGGGTCGGTGTCGGCGGTGGGCTCCATGACGGTGAGCCTATCGGGTCCGCGGCTGCGGCCACACGCTCAGGTGGGATCGGGCGCGATCCCGAAACCCTCGAGCGTGCCGACGTAGCGTTTCGGCAGCGGCGGGGCGAACTCGCCGCTGGCGGTCCCGGTGCGCAGGCCCATCGCGGCCATCGCCGCGAGCATGCCCACTCCCGCGGCGACGCCGTCGATGACCGGTGCGCCGATCTGTGTCGACATACGGCGCGCGAGATCGGCCATGCCGGCGCAGCCGAGCAGGATCGCGTCGGAACCGTCGGAGTGCAGGGCGTCGGCGCAGGCCTTGGCGAGTATGTCGGCGGTGTCGGGGTTGGATTCGAGTTCCAGCACCGGGATGTCGCAGGCATGAATACCGTTGCAGTGCTTCGAGAAACCGTAGTGGTCGACGAGATCCTCGGCTCGGCCGATGGTGCGTGAGAGCGTGGTGACCACCGAGAAGCCGCGCCCCAGTGGGGCGGCGAGGTGCATGCCCGCCTCGGCGATACCGAGGACCGGCGCGTCCGCGAGTTCGCGGGCCGCGTCGAGTCCCGGATCGCCGAAGCAGGCCAGCAGGTAACCGTCGGCGTCGGGGTGCGCGGCGATCGCGTCGAGCACTCCGGGCACGGCAAGCGCCTCGTCGTAGTGACTTTCGATGGACGCCGGTCCCATCGCCGAGGTGACCGCGATGATCTGTGCATCGGCGCGCGCGACGGAGCGTGCGGCCGCGGCGATCACCGCGGTCATCTCGGCGGTGGTGTTCGGGTTGATGACAACCAGCTTCATGGCGGAGACGCTCAGACCTTCGCCATTCCGTCGCCCTCGGCGTCGCCGGCGGTGACAACAGTGGGAGTCTCGGCGACGGTGGTCGTGCCGTCGGCGGCCACCGAGATGTCGGTCGTCGTGGCCGCGGTCAGGCCGGAGCCGTAGATGAACGACTTCGGTGCGTAGCGCATGCCGAAGTAGTAGAAGACCAGACCCGCCGCGGCGCCCATGAACCAGGTGAAGCTGGCCTGGTAGGCGGTGCCGAAAAGCACGAAACAGATCGGGATGATCGACGCCGCGATCACCGATGCCACCGCGACCGGATTCCAGCCGTTGCGGTAGAAGTAGGTGCCGGTGGGCTTGGTGGAGAACAGGTCGTCGACCACGATCTGCTTGCGCTTGATCAGGTAGAAGTCGGCGATGAGGATGCCGAACAGCGGACCGATCACCGCGCCGAGGGTGTCCATCGTGTAGTGGATCGCGCTGGCGTTGTTGAACAGATTCCACGGGGTGATCAGCACCGAGCCGACCGCGGCGATCATGCCGCCCATCCGCCAGGTGATCTTGGTGGGTGCGACGTTGGAGAAGTCGAAGGCAGGGGAGACGAAGTTCGCGACGATGTTGATGCCGATGGTGGCGATCGCGAAGGTCAGCACGCCCAGCACGGCGGCGGTGGTGTTGTCGATCTGGTCGACGATGTGCACCGGGTCGGTGACGATCTTGCCGTCGGCGTCGCGGCCGATGACCGTGGCGCCCGCCGAGACGGTGCAGACCACCAGCAGCGAGAAGAACAGGAAGTTGACCGGCAGACCCCAGAAGTTGCCCTTCTTGACCTCGCCGAAAGTCTTGCCGTAGCGCGAGAAGTCACCGAAGTTGAGCATCGGGCCGGAGAAGTAGGAGACCACCAGGGCGAAGGCGCTGATCATCGCGGTGACCGAGGCCCATCCGGTGGTGCCGGAACCTTCGGAGAGATCGAAGTGCACATTGGACCAGCCGGCCTCGACGATCAGGTATCCGGCCAGCAGGATCATCACGACATACACTGCGGGACCGCAGAAGTCGATGAACTTGCGGATGGTGTCCATGCCGTTCCAGAACACCAGTGCCTGCAGCACCCACATCAGCATGAAGCCCGCCCAGCCCAGCGGCGCCAGGCCGAGGAAGGAGTGGATGTCCGGGTCGGCGTACTGCTCGAGTGACGGCCAGAACTTGATGGCGAGCAGGCCGAAGGCCACCGACGCCAGATATGTCTGAATTCCGTACCAGACCACCGCGATCACGCCGCGGATGATGGCCGGGATGTTGGCGCCCTTGATACCGAAGGAAATGCGCGTGGTGACCGGGTAGGGGACGCCGGCCTGCTGCGATGGTCGGGCGACCAGGTTGCACAGCAGATTGACCGCGACGATGCCGACGATCAGCGCCACCAGCACCTGCCACGCGGCGATGCCGAGCGCGAACAGGCTTCCGGCGAAGACGTATCCGCCGACGCTGTGCACGTCCGACATCCAGAAGGCGAAGATGTTGTACCACGTCCACGTCTGCTGCTTCAGTGGCGCAAGGTCTTCGTTGGTCAGTGACGGGTCGTACTCGGGTTTGATGACACTTTCGCCGGCGGCGCTGTGATGCGTCGAGGCCTGGGGTGACTCAGTGGACATGGGGGGTCTCCAATCGAGGATTTCGATGAAGAACACGCTAGGAACGTCGTGTTACCGACCGATTAATCGGTGGATATATTTTGGCCCGGGATCCGCTGGGTCACTTTAACAAATCTTTACTGTTCCGCCGAGACGCTCGGCGTTCTGCGTTGGCAGCGCTTTCCTCGTCACCGACAGCGCTCTCCCTGCCGTTGACAGCGCTCACCTCGACGTTGACAGCGCTCACTTTCGCACTGACGGCGCTGTCGCGCGGTGGAACCGGAGTCCGGAGTGCCTGTTGCGCAATCGAATCAAGGCTCGGCAGAGCGCTGTCAGTGAAGAACCGAGCGCTGTCAGTGAAGAACCGAGCGCTGTCAACGGTGACGAGAGCGCTGTCAGTCGGGGCCGATCTACCGGCGGTCGGCCGTCTCCAGAATGGCCGCCTCGAGCCGGGAATGGTGAACGCGGGCGACCTGGAGAACCGCGGCGGTGTCACGGTCGGCGAATGCCACGAGCATCGCCTCGTGATCGGCGTTGAGCAGGGTCTGTGTCGAGGCGCTGACGCTGCGCATGACTTGGAACGGTTCGGTGAGATTCCAGGTCGATTCGAACATCGACAGGAGTCGCGGCATCCCGCACGGGTCGGTGAGGTGCGCGTGAAATCGCCGTGAGACGTCGTGAAAGGACTTCCCGTCGCCCCACTTGGTGGCGGTCAGCAGCTGCTCGTGGCTCTCGCGGGCCGCGGCGACGTCGGCATCGGTCACCCGCTCCACCGACTGCGCCAGTGCGGCCTGCTCGAGGACGCCACGGACGAAGTAGATCTCCTTGAGTTCCTCGGTGGACAACTGGCTCACCCGGTAGCCGGCATTGCGCTGATGCACCACGAGGCCTTCGCCGACAAGGGTTTTCAGTGCCTCGCGCACCGGGATGGGGCTCACCCGGTAGGCGTCGGCGACCTCGCCGGGCGGGATCGCGGTACCGGGTGGTGCGCCGCCGGACAGGATGAGGCTGCGCAGTTCCTCCTCGATGGTCGAATGGTCACTGCGGGAACGGACCTCGACGAGCCGGGAGACGAGCGGGTTGGGTCGTCGGCGGTTCATGAGATGCCTCGCCCGAATCCGGAACCCGCGCCGTCCCAGCCGAATCCGGCCGCGCGTGCGTTCTGGGCCGACGCGGCGTGGGCTTCCCGGGCCGACGGATGCCGCCGCACCCAATCGGCGATCGCGTCGGTCATCCGCTGTTGATTGTCGCGGATGACGATCTCGTGGCCCTCGTCACCGAACATCAGCAGCTCGGCGGTCAGTCCACGGGCACGCAGTTCGTGCACGATCTGTTGGGATTCGCTGACCGGCACGTTGGTGTCGTGGGCGCCGTGGATCACCAGGAGGGGAGCGCGTACCTCGTCGATGCGGTGGATTGGCGACAGGTCCCGCAACAGCTCCCGATCCGATTCGGGGTGACCGTATTTGGTGTAGGCGGCCACCGCGATCCACGGTTCGGTGTTGCGGAAGAACGACTCCAGATCACTCATCCCGCAGATGGCGATCCCGGCTGCGAAGAGCTCCGGATGGAACGTCACACACGCCATGGTCAGATAGCCGCCGTAGGATCGGCCCGACACGTAAAGCGCATCGGGATCGGCAATATTGTTGTCGGACAGGTACAGTGCGCAGTCGGCGGCGTCGTCGATGCCGGCGTACCGGCCGTAGCGATCGTCGGCATGCGAGAACAGCCGCCCATACCCCGACGAGCCGCGGACATTCGGCGCGAACACGCCGATCCCGGCATCGACGAGGGGACCGAACAGGAAGTGGTAGTCGGGTCGGGTCTGGGCCTCGGGACCACCGTGGAAGTACAGCAGGTACGGGGTCGGCCCGGCATCGGGATCGGCGCTGGCGTCGACGCGTGGCCGAAAGAGCCAGCCGGACAATTCCATTCCGTCGCGGGCAGAAAAGGTGTGCAGTTCCGGGCGCAGTGCGTGTGACGGGCCGGTGCCGACGACGACGTCGTCGCGGACGGCGGTCACCTCCCGGGACGTGGTGTTGATGAGGTGCACCAGCGGCGAGTGTTGCGGGCTCGACACCGTCAGGGCGATCAGGGTGCCCGCCGCCGAGATGGACAGCTGCGAGCCCACCTCACCGGGTAGCGGGATCGGATCGTGCAGCGTCTGATCCGGCAGGGTCATGATCTGTAATTCGCTGCGGCCGTCCACATTCCACAGCATGGCGATGGTCGACTGATCGTGGCTGACCGCGAACCCGTCGAGGCCGACGTCGACGCGCTGCGCCAACACGCGTACCCGCGTGCCGTGGCGGCCGACCTCCACCCCGAGCAGTCGCGGGAACTTGGCGTCGAAGTCGCTGCGCACCACCGCCTGCACCGAGTCCAGGTCGCGTTCGACGTCCTGCGGCGGTCGGACGAACACCAGCGACGGATGGTTGAAACCCTGATCGAGGATGTACCCGTCATCGGTCACCGAGCCCGGGTCGTTGGGCAGCAGGGTGGTCATCTCGACCTCGGGATCGTCACCGTAACCGAGTTGCACCCGTGCCGCGGACCGCAGGCGGGGCGATGCGGTCGGCGAAAAGCCTTCTCCCGAGCCCGGATTCATTCCCGAGGGGTGCTGTGCTTCGGCTCTGTCGCGTCGTCGAAGCAGCAGCATGTCGTGATAACCACGTGGTCCGACGCGCAGCAGTGTCGCTCCCTTCCACGAGTCGATGAGCGCGCCACCGACGCGGACGTCGAGGGTCTGCGTGGTGCCGGTGCTCGGGTGGATACGCAGCGAATGGGCGGTGCCGTCGGTGTCGGTGGCGGTGATCAGCACCCAGTCGGTGTCCCAGCCGACGAGGGTCACGGTGCCGAAGGATCGTCCGCCCGGTGAATACGGATCGCCGTCGGACCGGGTGGCGGCCACCCGGTGGGCGGTGTCGTCGTCGGGGTTGGTGGTGACCACCCAGACCTGGTGATGCTCACCGCCGCCGGGCGCCAACTCGACGGCCAGCCACTGGCCGTCGCTGGAGTGAACGAGTTTGCGGACCGGTCCGGTGGCCGGGACGCGCACCCAGCGCAGCTCGCCGACGCCCTCCGGGGTCAGGATACGTTGTGCGGCACGGGGATAACCAGTGCCGTCGTCGACGATGTAGGCGAACGCCGATCCGTCCGGGGACACCGACGGCGCATAGGTGTGCCAGCCGTTCTCGTCGAAACGCACCGAATGCGCGGGATCAGTGGGACCGGCCTCGATCCCGAAGGGCTCGGCCGGATCCGGAACGGACGCGGTCACGGCGCGGTGATGTCTTCCATCGACTGCAGCCACATCTCCAGCATGGCGACCTGCCACAGTTCGTTGCCGTCGAGGGTGGTGCGAATCCCGTTGGGATCGGCGAAGAGTCGATCCAGCGCGGCCGGACGATACAGTCCACGGTCCACCGCCGAGCGGGTCTTGAGCGCATCGGCCACCAGATCGAAGACCGGGCCCTCCAGATGCCGGATACCGGGCACCGGGAAGTACCCCTTGGTGCGGTCGATGACCGCCGACGGCAGCAGTGCGCGGCTGGCCTCCTTGAGCACGCCCTTGCCGCCATGAGCGAGTTTCAGGTCCGGCGGGCAGGTGGCGGCGAGCTCGACGAACTCGTGATCCAGGAATGGCACGCGAGCCTCCAGGCCCCAGGCCATCGTCATGGTGTCCACGCGCTTGACCGGGTCGTCGACCAGCATGATCGTGGTGTCCAGGCGCAGGGCGGCGTCGACGGCGGTGTTGGCGCCGGGTGCGGACTGATGCGCGTAGGCGAACTCCCAGCTCGGGTCGTAGTCGGAGTCGCCGAAGAGGTAGTCATCGGACAGGATCGCGGTGATGTCCTCGTGGGATCGGTCGAAGAAGTACTCCCGGTAGGCCTTGGTGGTCTCCGGGCGGGCGATACCCGCCAGCGGCGGATACCAGGAGTAACCGCCGAGGATCTCGTCGGCACCCTGCCCGGACTGCACCACCTTGATCGAGCGGCTGACCTCCTGGGAGAGCAGATAGAAGGCCACACAGTCGTGGCTGACCATGGGTTCGCTCATCGCGGCGATCGTGTCGGGCACCGCCGGCAGCAGGCGGTCGGTGCCGATGTGGATCTTGTGATGATTGGTCGCGAAGGTGTCGGCGATGAGATCGGAGTACGCGTACTCGTCACCGGATTCACCTGCCGCGGAATCGAATCCGATGCTGAAGGTAGCGAGGTCGTGCTGACCCTGTTCGGCCAGCAGAGCCACCACCAACGAGGAGTCGACGCCGCCGGACAGCAGCACCCCGACCGGCACGTCGGCGACCATCCGGCGCCGCACCGAGGTCCGCAGCGAATCCAGGATCTCGTGCTGCCATCGCTTCTCGTCCCAGTCGAGACGATCGGGGTGCGGTTCGAACGCCGGCTCCCAGTAGCGGCGTTCGGTGCTGCGGCCGTCGCGGGTGATGATGCGCACGGTGGCCGGCGGCAGTTTGCGGATGCCGTTGTACATGGTGTGCGGTGCCGGGACGACCGCGTGGAAGCTGAAATAGTGGTGCAGCGCGATCCGGTCGATGGAGGTGTCGACGTCACCGGCACGCAGCAACGCCTGCAACGACGATGCGAACCGCAACCGTCCCGGCGACTCGGCCAGATAGAGCGGTTTGATGCCGAGACGGTCGCGGGCCAGGGTGGTGGTCCCGGTGTCGGTGTCGGTGATCGCGAAGGCGAACATGCCGATCAGGCGGTCGACGCACTCCGATCCCCACGCGTGAAACGCCTTGAGGATGACCTCGGAGTCGGCGTGAGAGAAGAAGCGATACCCCATGCCCTCGAGTTCGGTGCGCAGCTCCTGATAGTTGTAGATACAGCCGTTGAACACCATCGCCAGACCGAGCTCCGGATCGACCATCGGCTGGCTGCCACGCTCGGACAGGTCGATGATCTTCAGGCGCCGATGGCCCAGCGCGACATTGCCTTTCAGGTACACGCCGGCGGCGTCGGGTCCACGCCGGATCATCGCGCCGGTCATGGCCTCCACGGCGGTGACGTCGGGTACCGACCCGTCGAAGCGGATCTCACCGCAGACTCCACACATGTGATCAGTCCTTCCGTCGGTGCTGCGAGGTCATCGTCCCAGCCTATGAGGTCGGGCGCGGTGCGTCAGTGCAAGACGTCGAGGTGGGCGGGTCGGTGCTGGTCAGCGCGGTGTCACCCACGTCGTGATGTCGGCGTGGACGACCTCGGTGCCGTGCGTGTCGAGGATGCGGATCGACACCACCACCTCGGTGCCCTCGGTGATGGACTCGACGTCGAGCGGAGCGGTCAACGTCGCCTCCGCCGTCAACCGGGTGGTGGCCTTCGCCAGATACTGCGTCGACATCGCCTTGGGCAGCCACCGGTGGCTGGTCGGCAGGGTCGCCTCCATCAACATGCCCATCGCGGTCTCGGCGAGGTTGCAGGCGGCGATCGCGTGGAAGGTGCCGATGTGATTGTGGACGCCGAACCATTTGGGCGCGATGACGCGACAGAACCCCGGGCGCATGTCGTCGACGAGGGGCAGCACGGTGCCGAAGTAGGGGACGCGGGCGACCATCCCGACCGAGAACAAGACGTGTCCGAGGAGGTTGTCGGGCAGGCGGCGACGCAGTGCGTACGTGGCGCTGACGGGTGTGGAGTCGACCATGGCGACAACCTTACCGGCCGGTCAGTTGACTGATGGTCCCGGCGTCGCGGCTGTACGTCGGCTGGTAGATGCCCATCGACAAAGACGGCAAAACGGGCAAACAGTACGCCCGCGCACAGGGTTTTCGCAGCGGTCATCCATGTAATCATCACGAAATCGCTTGTAGCGTAACCACTTAGAAGCGGTGCTCCCGTTGCCGCCGCTCATTCGAAAGGATCTGAGGAATATGTCGACTCTCACTCTCAAGCGCACGGCCGCCGGGGTTCTCGCCGCCGGAGCCATCGTGACCGGAGTCGGCGCGGGCGCCGGCCTGGCCGACGCCGCGCCGACGCAGCAGCAGGGAACCCACCAGAGCCGGCCGCAGCAACAGCAACAGCAGCAGCCGCAACAACAACAGCCTCAGCGTCAGCAGCAGCCCCGCCGCCAGCAGACCCCGCAGCCGGCGCCGCGCCAGTCGACCCCGCACGGTTTCTGGTTCTTCGGATTCTGGATTCCGCTGCCCTGATCGGCTTGAGCGGGCGACCATGGATCCATGTCGCCCGCAGAGCCGCCCACGGCTCCGGAGGGCTCGTCGGCCCCGGAGAGCTCCCCGGCCCCGAGCTCCCAGACGTCGGGATCGCCGGGACGCCGTCGTGTTCCGTCGATCTGGTACACGGCGTCGATCCCGGTGATCGTCGGACTCATCATCTTCTTCATCCCCGCCCCCGACGGCGTCGACGCGAGCGGCATGCGGATGCTGGGCATCTTCGTCGCCACCATCCTCGGCCTGATCCTGCAGCCGTTGCCCACCGGTTCGGTGGCGCTGGTGGGATTGGCCGTCGCGATGATCACCAAGACGATGTCGGCCGCCGACGCCCTCGCCGGCTTCTCCAACACCACCATCTGGCTGATCGTGGCGTCGTTCTTCATCGCCGAGGGATTCATTGTCACCGGCCTCGGTAAGCGGATCGCGCTGCTCTTCGTCCGGGCGATCGGCAGGTCGAGTCTCGGACTGGCCTACGGCATGGCGGTCACCGATCTCATCCTGGCGCCGGCGACACCGTCGAACACCGCACGAGCCGGCGGCGTGGTGTACCCGATCGTCCGGTCACTGGCCATCCTGGAGGATTCGACCCCCGAATCCGATGCCTCGCGGCGCAAGCTGGGCGCCTACCTGCTGCTGACCGCGCTGCAGGTCAACGTGATCACCTCGGCGATGTTCGTCACCGCGATGGCCGGCAACCCGCTCGCCGTCGACGCCGCCAAGGACAAGGGCATCGAGATCAGCTGGGGGCAGTGGGCACTCGCCGCGCTCGTCCCGGGTCTGGTGAGCCTGATCGTGGTGCCGTGGGTGATGAGCAAGATCTACGCGCCGACGCGGACGAAGACCCCGGAGGCCCCGGAGCTCGCGCGGAAGCAACTGCGTGAGCAGGGCGCGATGACGGTGCACGAATGGATCATGGGCGCCACCTTCGTGCTCCTGCTCGTGCTGTGGTGCCTCGGCGATCAGCTCGACGTGGACGCGACGACGACCGCCTTCGTCGGCATCGCCATCCTGCTCGTCACCGGGGTGCTCACCTGGAAGAATCTGGTGACCGACACCGGGGCATGGCAGACGCTGATCTTCTTCGGTGTGCTCGTCGCCATGGCCGACGAACTACGCAAGCTCAAGGTGATCGACTGGGTCGGCGACAAGGTGGCCGACAGCGTCGGCGGGCTGCCCTGGTTGGCGGCCTTCGCGGTGCTCACCCTCGTCTACTTCTACGTCCACTACCTGTTCGCCTCCAACACCGCGCAGATCGTGGCCATGTATGCGGTGTTCCTCGGCGCGGCCATCACCGCCGGCGCCCCACCGTTGTTCGCGGCGTTGGTGTTCGGCTTCATCGGCAACCTGTTCGGCGGTCTCGCGCACTACTCCTCCGGGCCAGCGGGAGTGATGTACGGATCGGGCTACATCAAGACCACCGAATGGTTCCGTGTCGGATTCCTGATGTCGATCGTGATCATCGTCGTCTGGACCGCGGTCGGTGCGCCGTGGATGAAACTCATCGGCGTGTGGTGAGGGACTCGGCGAGCACCGTGGCGGTCAGCGGTAGTGGTCAGTCGGCCTTGTGCCGGAACGAGAAACGCAGAGCCTCACGGTTGACGCCGGCCACCGCGTCGAGCGGGATACCGGCCGGGCACACCGTCGCGCATTCGCCGTAGGTGGAGCACGGACCGAAGTCGGCCTCCATCTGGCCGGTGATCGCCCGGGCCCGCCTGCCGCGTTCGCGTTTGCCGTAGGTGAGGGCGGCAAGGTGCAGGAGTTTGGCGCCGGTGAACAGATGCGCGGCGCCGTTCGGGCAAGCCGCCACACACGCGCCGCATCCGATGCACGCCGCATAATCCAGTGCGGTCTCACTGGTGTCGTGATCGACGAGGTGGTCATCGGCGTCGGTGGCCTGCCCGGCGTTGACGGCGACGTGGCCACCGGCCTCGATCACCCGGTCCAGCGCCGAGCGATCCACCACCAGATCGCGGATGACCGGAAAAGACTTGGCGCGCAACGGTTCCAGCTTGAGGTGGGTGATGTCACCGAAATGCCGCAGATGCTGACGGCACGACGGCGTGTTCGGGGTCGGGCCGTGTGGGCGGTCGTTGACCATCATCCCGCACGACCCGCAGACACCCTCCCGGCAGTCGGAGTCGAAGGCGATGGGTTCCCGGCCGTCGGCGACGAGGTGATCGTTGAGCCGGTCGAGGACGTCGAGCAGTGACATCTCCGGGGTGGCGTCGTCGAGGGTGTAGGTCTCGAAGGTGCCCGGGGCATCCGCGTCGGACTGGCGCCAGGCCTCGATGGTGATCTTCATCTGCGAGCCCTCACTTGTAATTGCGGGTCTGGAGCGGAACCGCGCTGAACGACAACGGTTCGGCATGACGGATGTGTGCCCCCTCCGGGGTGGTCTCCCACGCGGAGGCGAAGCAGAAGTTCTCGTCGTCGCGCATCGCCTCACCGCCGGGCGTCTGGTGATCGACACGGAAGTGAGCGCCGGCGGATTCGGCGCGGTCGAGGGCGTCGACGCACATCACCTCGGCGAGTTCGAGGAAGTCGGCGACCCGCCCGGCGCGTTCGAGCTCCTGATTGAACGCCCGCCCCGAACCGACCACCCGCACGTCGGACCAGAACTCCTCGCGCAGGGCGCGGATGTCACCGATCGCGGTGACCAGGCCGTCGACACTGCGGGCGACGCCGCAGCCGCGGTACAGGATCTCGCCGAGTCGGCGGTGAAAGCGGTCCGGGCCGGTGGTCCCGTCGACGGCAATCAGTCGGGAGATGCGGTCGCGCACCGCCTCGGCGGTCTCGAGCACCGCGTCATGGCCGAGATCGAGAGGCTCCTCGCCCAGCAGCGGCGCGAGGTAGTTCGGGACCGAGTACGGCAGGGTGAACCACCCGTCGACGCAGGCCGACAGCAACGAGTTGGCACCGAGCCGGTTGGCCCCGTGGTAACCCCAGCCGACCTCGCCGCCGACGAACAGTCCGGGGATCGACGTCATCTGATCGAAGTCCGACCACAGCCCGCCCATGGTGAAGTGTGCCGCCGGTGCGATCCGCATCGGCACCTCGTAGGGGTCCTCGCCGGTGGCGTCGCGATACATCGTGAACAGGTTGCCGTAGCGTTCGGCGATCGTCGGTTTGCCCAGTCGTGCCAGGGCGTCGGCGAAGTCGAGGTAGACGCTGTTGTGCAGGGGGCCGACGCCGTGGCCGGATTCGATCTGCTCGCGCGCGGCGCGCGAGGCCACATCACGCGGGGTGAGGTTGCCGTAGGTCGGGTACTTGCGTTCGAGGTAGTAGTCGCGTTCGGCGTCGGGGATGTCGCCCGGCGGGCGGTCGTCACCGGGCTTCTTCGGCACCCAGATCCGGCCGTCGTTGCGCAGCGACTCACTCATCAGAGTGGTCTTGGTCTGCCAGGGGGCGCTGACCGGCAGGGCCGTGGGATGGAACTGGATGAACGACGGTGAGGCCAGCAGCGCGCCGCGGCGGTGCGCGCGCCACGACGCCGTCGCATTGCAGTTGCGGGCGAGGGTCGACTGGAAATAGACGGTGCCGTAGCCGCCGGTGGCCAAGACCACCGCGTGGGCGGTTTCCGCGCCGATCTCGCCGGTCACCAGGTCGCGGGTGATGATGCCCTGGGCACGGCCGTCGACGACAATCAGGTCGAGCATCTCCTGGCGGGTGTGCAGGGTGACCGATCCGGCGCCCACCTGCCGCAGCAGTGCCTGTGATGCGGCCACCTGCAACTGCTGCCCGGTCTGGCCGCGGGTGTAGTAGGTGCGAGAGACCTGCACGCCACCGAAGCTGCGAGTGGCCAGCGCGCCCCCGTATTCGCGGGCGAAGGGCGCACCGATGGCGTTGAGGTGATCGATGACGCGCACCGATTCCTCGGCGAGCCGGAAGGCGTCGGCCTCGCGGCCGCGGAAGTCGCCGCCCTTGACGGTGTCGACGACGAAGCGGTGGATCGAATCGTTGTCGACCTTGCGGGCGCGGGCGGCGTTGATGCCGCCCTGCGCGGCGACGCTGTGGGCGCGGCGCGGGGCGTCGTGGAAGGTGAACGACGAGACGTGGTAGCCGAGTTCGCCCAATGCTGCGGCGCAGCCGGAACCGGCCAGTCCGGTGCCGACGACGATCACCCGGAACTTGCGCCGGTTCAGCGGACCGACGACGCGGTAGGCGTCTCTTCGGCGCTGCCAGGCGGTGGCCGGGTCGCCGTCGGGGGCGCCGGAACTCAGCTCGCCGCCGAGGGTGCGCAACGCGTCGAGGTCAAGAGCGGGTGCGGGTGCGGCATGGGTCATGTCAGTTCACCACTCCGGTCAGGACGGCCAGGGGGATCGTGATGTTGCCGAGCATGACGGCCGCGGCGATCAGCGCGCCCACCACCGCCCACACCTGGCGTAACCGCTTTCCGGTGCCGCCGAGGTCGTTGATCACGCTCCACAGTCCGTGCAGCAGATGCAGTCCCAGGAGCACCATCACCAGGATGTAGAACAGCGCCATCGGCCAGCGGTGGAAACTGTCGATGACGTTGTTGTAGGCGTAGGAGCGGTCACGGGTGGCGGCCTCGTATCCGTCGGAGGCGACCGGTGTGGTGCCCGTCGTCAGATCCAGGATGTGGATGACGATGAAGACCAGCAGCACGATCCCGGTGTACGGCATGATCGTCGCCGGAATCCGCTTCCAGCTCATACCCTTTCGCCGGAATCGGCCCTTGGCCTTGTGGGAGCGTCCGATCAGCATGAACGACGCACCCACGTGTGCGATCAGGCACACCAGCAGCACTGCACGGAAGATCCACAGCGCGCCCTCGTAGGGGAGCAGCGGCTCGAGCAGGGTGCGCAACCAGTGCGCGTAGTCGTCGAAGTGCTGCGCGCCTGTATAGATCTTCAGGTTGCCGATCATGTGGACCAGCACGAACAACGCGAAGACCGTGCCGGTCAGGGCCATCGTCACCTTGAGCGTGACGTTCGACGGCCGCGGCCGAGGTGCGGTCGGCATCGGGGTGACCGCACGCGGGGTGGAGACCGCGGGCGCGTCGGCGCCGGAGGCTGGTGCGCCGGACTGCGGTGGGATGAGCGTGCTCATGTCAGGCCTTCCCAGTCGGCTCGGGGGCCGGCGAGCCGGATGACGGGTCCCTACCGAGCAACGGTAGGTGGATCGGTGCCGGGTTGCCGGGCGAATCGCCGCTTCGCTCGGCCTCGCCTGCACGCGCGCCCGCGTGAGACCGTCCGGCGGGGGGAGCCATCGCCCGAGCTCAGACCCGGATTTGAATCCCGACCCGCATGTGGTGCATACTTGTCGGGTTGCCTGACGGCGGACGCAGGGATTTCTTGCGGCCTTCTGCACCTCGGTGTGCCGGCGGGTGAATGACTCCCAGGCCCGGACAACGGGGACTGGGCGTGTAACGCGTGCTCCGAATTCGGTTCACGGCCACGACACGCCCGACCGCGGGTGCCGGAGCAACCAGGCTCGTCCCAGTGACGAGTCAACGTACAACGACAGATGAACAGCGTCGATCCCCGACTCTCACGCGAGGATCTCTGTGCCCATCGGCGATGTGTGTCGCCGCCTGAGCACGCGGTGTTTGTCTGTCGAGAACAACTGACGGAAGAGGACACAGCGTGGCGGGACAGAAGATCCGCATCAGGCTCAAGGCCTACGACCACGAGGCGATCGACGCTTCGGCGCGCAAGATCGTGGAGACCGTGACCCGTACGGGTGCACGTGTCGTCGGCCCGGTGCCGTTGCCCACCGAGAAGAACGTGTACTGCGTCATCCGTTCGCCGCACAAGTACAAGGACAGCCGCGAACACTTCGAGATGCGTACCCACAAGCGACTCATCGACATCCTCGACCCGACGCCGAAGACGGTCGACGCGCTGATGCGCATCGACCTGCCGGCCAGCGTCGACGTCAACATCCAGTAGGCGGGGGGCGAAGAGAATCATGAGCAATCAATCTGCGACCAAGGGCATTTTGGGCACCAAGCTCGGCATGACCCAGGTCTTCGACGAAAACAACCGTGTCGTTCCGGTCACCGTCATCGCGGCGGGCCCGAACGTCATCACCCAGCTGCGTACCGCGGACCGTGACGGCTACACCGCCGTCCAGCTCGCCTACGGCGCCATCGATCCCCGCAAGGTCAACAAGCCGGTCGCCGGTCAGTATGCGAAGGCCGGGGTCACCCCGCGCCGTCACCTGGCCGAGATCCGTGTTGCCGACGTCAGCGAACTCGAGATCGGTCAGGAACTGACCGCCGAGATCTTCGCCGATGGTGCGCTGGTGGATGTCACCGGCACCTCCAAGGGCAAGGGCTTCGCCGGCGCCATGAAGCGTCACGGCTTCTCCGGTCTGGGTGCCAGCCACGGCGCTCACCGCGTGCACCGCGCACCGGGCTCGATCGGTGGCTGTGCCACCCCGGGCCGCGTGTTCAAGGGCATGCGGATGGCCGGACGCATGGGTAACGACAAGGTGACCACGCAGAACCTCACCGTCCACAAGGTGGACGCCGAGGCCGGCCTGCTGCTGATCAAGGGAGCGATCCCGGGTCGCAAGGGCGGCGTCGTGGTGGTTCGCGATGCAGTGAAGGGTGGTTCCAAGTGAGCACCGCAACCAAGCTGACGCTCGACGTCAAGGCGGCCGACGGTTCGACCAACGGCACCGTCGACCTGCCCGCCGAGCTGTTCGACGCACCGGCCAACATCTCGTTGCTGCACCAGGTCGTGGTGGCCCAGCAGGCCGCCGCGCGTCAGGGCACGCACGCCACCAAGACCCGCGGCGACGTCCGCGGTGGTGGGGCCAAGCCGTACCGGCAGAAGGGCACCGGTCGCGCCCGTCAGGGTTCGACCCGCGCACCGCAGTTCGCCGGCGGTGGCACCGTGCACGGTCCGCAGCCGCGTGACTACAGCCAGCGCACCCCCAAGAAGATGAAGGCGGCCGCCCTGCGCGGCGCGCTGAGCGATCGTGCTCGCAACGAGCGCATCCACGTGATCACCGAACTGGTTGCCGGTCAGGTCCCTTCGACCAAGACCGCCCGCCAGTTCCTGGAGAGCCTGACCGACCGTCGCAAGTTCCTGGTCGTGCTGGGCCGCGAGGATCTGACCGCGTGGAAGAGCGTGGCGAACCTGGGCAACGTTCTGCCGATCGCCGCCGATCAGCTCAACACCTACGACGTCCTCGACGCCGACGATGTGGTGTTCAGCGTGGAGACGCTCAACGCGTTCATCGCCGCAAACACCAAGACCAACGCAGAGGAGGCGTGAGCATGGCTACCCAGGCCAACCCGCGCGACATCATCCTGGCGCCGGTGATCTCGGAGAAGTCCTACGGGCTCATGGAGGAGAACGTGTACACCTTCCTGGTGCACCCGGACTCCAACAAGACGCAGATCAAGATCGCCATCGAGGCGATCTTCGACGTGAGTGTCGACAGCGTCAACACCGCGAACCGGCAGGGCAAGCGTAAGCGGACCCGCTACGGCTTCGGCCAGCGCCGCTCGACCAAGCGTGCCTTCGTGACGCTGACGGCCGACAGCAAGCCCATCGAGATCTTCGGAGGCTCGGTCAGCTGACCGGGACTCTTGGAATAGAGGGACTTTCACATGGCTATTCGTAAGTACAAGCCGACGACCCCGGGTCGCCGCGGATCGAGTGGCTCGGATTTCGCCGAGATCACCCGCGACCACCCGGAGAAGTCGCTGGTGCGTCCGCTGCACGGCCGCGGTGGCCGTAACGCGCACGGTCGCATCACCACCCGTCACAAGGGCGGCGGTCACAAGCGCGCCTACCGTCTGATCGACTTCCGTCGCAACGACAAGGACGGCGTCAACGCCAAGGTCGCACACATCGAGTACGACCCCAACCGCACCGCGCGGATCGCGTTGCTGCACTACGTCGATGGCGAGAAGCGCTACATCATCGCGCCCAAGGGTCTGTCCCAGGGCGACGTGGTGGAGAGCGGTCCGACCGCCGACATCAAGCCCGGCAACAACCTGCCGCTGCGCAACATCCCGACCGGTACCCAGGTGCACGCCGTGGAGCTGCGTCCGGGTGGCGGCGCCAAGATGGCCCGCAGCGCCGGTGCCTCGATCCAGTTGCTCGGCAAGGAAGGCGCCTACGCCACCCTGCGTATGCCCTCCGGTGAGATCCGTCGCGTCGACGTGCGCTGCCGCGCCACCGTCGGCGAGGTGGGCAATGCCGAGCAGAGCAACATCAACTGGGGCAAGGCCGGCCGTATGCGCTGGAAGGGCAAGCGCCCGACCGTCCGCGGTGTCGTGATGAACCCGGTCGACCACCCGCACGGTGGCGGCGAGGGCAAGACCTCCGGTGGTCGCCACCCGGTCAGCCCGTGGGGTCAGCCGGAAGGCCGTACCCGTAAGAACAAGGCCAGCGACAAGCTCATCGTCCGTCGCCGGCGCACCGGTAAGAACAAGCGATAAGAAACAGGAGGAGGTAGAAGAATGCCACGCAGCCTCAAGAAGGGCCCGTTCGTCGACGACCACCTTCTGAAGAAGGTCGATGTTCAGAACGAGAAGGGCACCAAGCAGGTCATCAAGACCTGGTCGCGTCGTTCGACCATCATCCCGGACTTCATCGGTCACACCTTCGCCGTCCACGACGGTCGCAAGCACGTGCCGGTGTTCATCTCGGACAACATGGTCGGGCACAAGCTGGGTGAGTTCGCGCCCACCCGCACCTTCAAGGGTCACATCAAGGATGACCGGAAAGCGAAGCGCCGGTAATGACCACTCAGACCGATAACCCCACGGCACAGGCGACCGCGAAGTTCGTTCGCGTGACGCCGATGAAAGCGCGTCGCGTGATCGACCTGATCCGCGGCAAGAACGTCGACGAGGCACTCGACATCCTGCGGTTCGCCCCGCAGTCGGCTTCCGAGCCGGTGTACAAGGTCCTCGCCAGCGCCGTCGCCAACGCGGAGAACAACCAGGATCTGGATCGCCGGAGCCTGGTCGTCGCCACCGCGTTCGCCGACGAAGGCCCCACGATGAAGCGGTTCCAGCCGCGTGCGCAGGGTCGTGCGTTCCGTATCCGCAAGCGCACCAGCCACATCACCGTGGTCGTGGAGAGCTTGCCGGAGAAGGCCGGAGCGTCGCGCGGCCGTTCGCGTCAGCCGAAGAAGAAGGGAGCCTAGTAGTGGGCCAGAAAATCAACCCGCACGGCTTCCGTCTGGGCATCACCACCGACTGGAACAGCCGTTGGTATGCCGACAAGCAGTACGCGGACTACGTGAAAGAGGATGTCGCCATCCGCAAGCTCCTCTCGCAGGGGCTGGAGCGGGCCGGCATCGCCAAGGTGGAGATCGAGCGCACCCGTGACCGGGTCCGCGTCGACATCCACACCGCCCGCCCGGGCATCGTCATCGGTCGCCGCGGCGCCGAGGCCGATCGCATCCGCGGCGAGCTGGAGAAGCTGACCGGCAAGCAGGTGCAGCTGAACATCCTCGAGGTGAAGAACCCTGAGTCCGAGGCCCAGCTGGTGGCCCAGGGTGTCGCCGAGCAGCTGAGCAACCGTGTGGCGTTCCGCCGCGCGATGCGCAAGGCGATCCAGTCGGCGATGCGTCAGCCGAACGTCAAGGGCATCCGGGTGCAGTGCTCGGGTCGCCTGGGCGGCGCAGAGATGAGCCGTAGCGAGTTCTACCGCGAAGGTCGTGTGCCGCTGCACACCCTGCGCGCCGACATCGACTACGGCCTGCACGAGGCCAAGACCACCTTCGGCCGGATCGGCGTGAAGGTGTGGATCTACAAGGGCGACATCGTCGGTGGACGTCGCGAGCTGTCCGCAGCCGCACCGGCCGCCGAGGACCGTCGTCCGCGCCGCCCCAGTCGTCCCCGCCGCAGCGGTGCCTCGGGCACCACCGCCACGAGCACCGACGCAGGTCGCGCTGCCGAGGCACCTGCGGAGGCAACGGCCGGTGCCGGCGCCGAGAAGCAGGAGGGCTAGGCAATGTTGATCCCACGTCGGGTCAAGCACCGCAAGCAGCACCACCCGAGCCTGAAGGGTCAGGCCAAGGGCGGCACCAAGGTGACGTTCGGTGATTTCGGCATCCAGGCCATGGAGAGCGCCTACATCACCAACCGTCAGATCGAGTCCGCTCGTATCGCCATCAACCGGCACATCAAGCGTGGCGGCAAGGTCTGGATCAACATCTTCCCGGACCGTCCGCTCACCAAGAAGCCGGCCGAAACCCGCATGGGTTCGGGTAAGGGTTCGCCCGAATGGTGGGTCGCCCCGGTCAAGCCGGGTCGCGTGCTGTTCGAGATGACCTACCCGGACGAGCAGACCGCTCGCGAGGCACTGCGCCGCGCGCAGCACAAGCTGCCGATCAAGACCCGAATCGTGACCAGAGAGGAGAAGTTCTGATGGGACTCGGAGTTGCCGCAGCCGAGCTGCGTGACCTCAGTGACACCGATCTGGTCGACCGCTTGAAAGAGTCGAAGGAAGAGCTCTTCAACCTTCGGTTCCAGATGGCCACCGGTCAGCTCGACAACAACCGTCGCCTGCGTACCGTGCGTCGCGAGATCGCGCGCATCTACACGGTGATGCGTGAGCGCGAGCTGGGACTGGCGTCGGGACCGGAAGGCGATGACGCATGAGTGAGGACCAGAAGGTGACCGAAACCAACGAGACGACCCGGGCGCGCCGCAAGGAGCGCATCGGTTACGTCGTCAGCGACAAGATGCAGAAGACCATCGTGGTCGAGCTGGAAGATCGTACGCGGCATCCGCTGTACGGAAAGATCATCCGGACCACCAAGAAGGTCAAGGCCCACGACGAGAAGGGCGATGCCGGCATCGGCGACCGCGTGCGGATCATGGAGACCCGCCCGCTGTCGGCGACCAAGCACTGGCGTCTCGTCGAGGTGATGGAGAAGGCCAAGTAAGGCTTCTCCCAACGAGATTCATATCGAAGCGACCCGCTTCCGGCATTGTCCGGACGCGGGTCGCTTTGTTGCCGGCGACGAGGGTTCCGCGGAACGCTCCAATCGCCGCAGCGCTCACCGCAGACAGAGATCCATCCGCTGTCGGCGACCAAACGGTGCCTTGATCCGCGCATGACGGATGCGACCGTGCCCGTGCTGTGCCTGCCGGTACTGGTGTGGGCGGCTGTTGACGTGGCCCGATGTGACCGGGCCACTGCAGTTCGTGGTCGCGGGCTGCGCGCTGGGCAACCCGCACTGGCACATTCTGCCGATCAACGTAGATACGTCCGTGGTGCGGGCCGAGGGCATCACGCTGCGTGAGGCCGTGCAGGAACCGCTGCTCGGTGTCGGGAGCGGCATCGTGTGTTCGGTGCCACCCTGATCCCGATCGTCCCTCCCGTCATCGAGATCGGCGACATCGGCTGAGGGCGGCCTATGCGGCGCCGGCGCTCACCGTCCTCCGGATGCTCCCGGCGGCGCTCGCGCTGCTCGGCACTCGACTTTCGATGCGCGACGTGGCGCTCCTCCGCGCCGCATGACCGATCGCGCGCAAGGGATTTGTGACGTCCCCGCATCAGATCGTGCCGAATCCGCCGAGGACGCAACCGCCTCGCCTGCGGTTCGTGATCAACGGGATTGACTTGTCCGGTGAGCGCTGACGCCGAGTTGAGTTCCCTGGCCGCCTCCGCGGATCGGTTGCGTGCGCTGGCCGCCGCATCCGAGTGGGGTGAGCGGTCGATCGCGCCGCTGGCCGAGGCGGCCGAGGAGATGATCACGGCCGCGAAGGCCGACGCCAACGGCGTCGGAGCGGCCGGCGCATCCGGGTACTGGGCCGGGCGGGCCCGTCGGCTCCTCGATGACGAGACGCCTCCGCCGGCCGCGTCGTCGGGTCCCACGGCCGCCGCGGACACCGTGATCGCCGTATCCGTCGCGCAGGCCGCACTGGCTCAGGCGGCACTCGTGGCGGCACACTCAACTCGGTCGGGCGACACCGACGAGGACGAGGGTCGTGAACTGATCGGCGGAATGCGTGACGCGTCGTCGCAGGTGCGGCGGCAGACGATCGGCGAACTCGGTCACGTGTTCGCCGACCGTCCGCACAAGATCTTGATCCGCCTCGCGATCACCCTGGGCGTGTCCATCGCGATCGTGGTGATCTATCGGGTCACCGGGCTCAGCGAGAAATACGACTCCTACAGCGCGTTGGCGTTGTTCCTGCTGTCGGCGGTCGTCGGCAGCAGCGTCTGCACCAATGCGCTGTGCGTCGACTCTCTCCGGGTGCGCGACGAGATCGAGGGCGGAGATCCGTTGTGGCGCATTCTGATCGGTAAGAATCTCGCCATGCTGGCGGTCA
Source organism: Gordonia oleivorans (assembly GCF_040044975.1). Taxonomy (NCBI): domain Bacteria; kingdom Bacillati; phylum Actinomycetota; class Actinomycetes; order Mycobacteriales; family Gordoniaceae; genus Gordonia; species Gordonia oleivorans. Next base: position 88,585 of record NZ_JBDZDI010000009.1, on the reverse strand, counting down.
CGCTGATCGTCGGTTCGATCGTCATCGGGGTGCTGTACCGGGTGGACGACGACGCCGGGGTGGGATCGATGTTCGATCAGCTGCTGACGATGACCTTCATCTGGCTGGGCGTCGGCAATGTGCTGTCGGTGGTGTATCCGCTGCGCGCCGAACCGCTGACGGCGCGGATCAAGGACGACACCTGGAAGGCCTACCTGCAGGGATTCGCGGTGTCCTATGTCGTGGGTCTCGCGGTGAACCTGATGATATACTGGCGTCTGTGGGCCAAGGACGCGGCCTCGGACAACCTGGCCGGTGGGCAATGGGGCGCCTTGGCTGCCGTGCTGGCCAGTTCGGTCGGGGTGTGGGTGCTGCTGAGCGTGCTCGCCGTGGTGTGCGCGGAGTATCCGCCGATCCGTCGGGCGTTGTCGCGGGAGATGGCGGGACGGGGGTGATGACGCGGAATTGGGCTCACACGGTGTCGGCGATGGCCGCGATCACGATGGCGATGTTCCAGAGCAGGCCGATGCCACCGAGTACCACGCCGGAGATCGCCACCCCACGAAACCGTGCCGACGGCGGAAGGTCCGGTCGGGCATTGGACATGCCGATGCTCTTGAGACCCAGGTAGATCGCGAGGCCGGCCGTCACGAATCCCGGGACGATCAGGCACACCGCGAAAAACGACACCAGACCACACACCAGCGCCCAGGTGGCGTAGTTCTTGATCTTGGGATCGGCCGGTGCGAATCCGGCGATGCCGGGCGCGGACGGATAGCCGGGAGGATAGGGGGCCGCCGCCGGGTGCGGAACGACATTCGGCGTCGCCGAGTAGGGCGCGGGTGTCACACCGGGCGACACCGGCGGCAGCGGGGAGTGTTCGGGCTGCTGTGGTGGCGCGTAGCCGGTGTGTGCGCCCGACGATGTGGACTGCGAACCGGGGTTCTTGGCGAGATTCGGGGCGGCTTGCGCGCCCGGAGCCGGGGCAGGCGGCGTGTATGCGGGCGGTGCCACGGTGGGCGGCGCCGCGTTCGCCGCCAGCGCGGCACGTAGATCGGCGGCGAAGTCCGAGCACGACGCGTAACGCCGGTCGGGCTGCTTGTCCATCGCACGTGCGAGTACCTGATCGACGCGGGACGGCAGGTCGGGGCGTCGGGCGGTGACCGGCGGAGGTGGCGTCGACAACTGCGACCGGATCAGGGCCGGTGCACTGCTGCTCTCGAAAGGTGTTGCACCACTGAGGAGTTGGTAGGTGGTGCAGGCGAGGGAGTACTGATCGGCGCGGCCGTCGAGGGTGTCGCCGGCGAGTTGTTCGGGAGACGAGTAGGCGAACGAGCCGACCGTGAGGTTGGTGGCGGTCAGCCGGGTGTTGTCGAAGATCGGGCGGGCGATGCCGAAGTCGGCGAGCAGGACGCGGCGTCGTCGCGACGGCCCCGACGGATCGCTGAGCAGGATGTTGGCGGGTTTGACGTCGCGGTGCAGCAGATTGCGTGCGTGGGCGTGGTCGAGGGCGTCGGCCACCGCCTCGGTGATCTGCTCGACATCGGCGACGGCCAGGCCCCGCGGATGGGGGGCGAGCAGTTCGGCGGCATCGGTGCCCTCGATGTAGCGCATGGTGATCCACAGCTGGCCGTCGAACTCGCCGCGATCGTAGACGTCGACGATGTTGGGGTGATCGAGCGAGGCCGCGAGATCGGCCTCGCGGGTGAAGCGGCGGCGGAACGACTCGTCGGCCGAGAGGTCCGCCGGGAGAACCTTCAGCGCGTCGCTGCGCGGTAGTCGCGGATGCTGCACGAGGTACACCTCACCCATGCCGCCCGCACCCAGCTTCCGGACGACCCGGTACCCGGCGAATTCCTGTCCCACGACCAAAGCCACGGCGCCAGTCTAGCGAGGTCGACCGACAGTCCGGACGAACCCGACATCCGTGCAGGCCGGCCCGAAACGCGACTCGGCCCGTCCGACGCGAGCGTCGGACGGGCCGGTGATCGGTTGCGGTGCCACGCCCGGAGAGGTGGCCGGCGGGTCTTCCCAACCGTCGCGGTGAGCGGTCGTCCACCCCCGCCCACAGACCCACTGTAAGTCACCGGTGAGTCCGACGACAGGGACTTTGGACCCGATTTGATCAGTTGATCTGAGTCTGGAGCCAGGCCAGGGTGTCCGGGGTGACCGGGCGCGTGACGTCATCGAACTCGTGATTCTTCTTCAAGAAGGCGGCGACCAGGGGGCAGACACCCACGATGACCTTGTCCTGCGCCCGGGTATCGGCCAGCGCCGCGGTGATCAGGATGGTCGCCAGGCCTCGGCCACCGAACTCCTCGGCGACCTCGGTGTGGAAGAAGATGCGCTCGAGGGCGCCGTCGTGCTCGCGTTCGCGATACACCGTGAAGCCTGCGACCTGTCCGTCGACGGCGATCTGGTAACGGTCGTGGTCGGGGACGTGGGTGACGGTGGCGTCGGCGCCGGTTTTGTCGAGGGGCATGTGCTCGAGGGTAGGCGATCGGCGTCATCTGGTTTTGTCCGTTGATTCCGCGACGCGGCGGTCCATTTTTGATCACTTGATCCAACAATGACAGTTGTTGTGATGGGCGGGGCGGATCGATCGACCAATTTCTTAAATAGAAATTGATCTTTAGCATATGAAACTGATCAATCGATCAGGGAATGGAATCCGCTATTGCTTTGTCGATCGTTTGATCAAGAAATGCGGTGGAGGGTATTTTCGCCGACGGGGCGGGATATGGGACGGATTTCCATGACTCGGCGGCACAGAAAACCCTCAGGTTCCTTTCAGGGAATCCGAAGGATGGTGGGGGTGAGATGGAATCCGGAATTGCGGTTGATGCATTCATTGTCGGCGCTGAGCGATTCCGTCTGAGATTGTCGGTGCTTCCGGATCATCGGTCGCAGTAGCGTCCGGCCGGGCACCGCCACGACATGCCACCAACACGCGCGCAGCGATACCGTTCTCGGTATGGCAACGCTGACGGTCGTCGTGCCCGCCTACAACGAGGAGGCGACGATCGGTGCATGCCTCGATCACCTTCTCGAGCAGACCCGTCCCGTGGACGAGATCATCGTGGTCGACAACGCGTCCTCGGATCAGACCCGACAGATCGTCGAGGGCTATCGCGCCAGATTCCCGCAGGTGCGACTCATCGGCGAGCCACGCCCCGGTGTTGCCTACGCCCGACGTACCGGCTACGACGCGGCGACGGGTGAGATCATCGCGCGAACCGACGGCGACACCTTGGTGGGGCCCACATGGGCGGAGGGGATCGTCGAGGTGCTCGGTTCCGACGACGCCCGCGGTGGCGTTCGGGTCGACGGGGTCACCGGCCCGGCGTCGTACTGGGGAGGCGGACGGGCAACGCAGTGGTACGAGCGGCTGATGCTGCGCGGGACACTGATGCGCGAAGGTGGTTACGTGCCGTCGATGGTGGGGTTCAACTGTGCCATCCGGGCACGGTGTTGGCCGCAACTCCGTGACGGGCTCTCCTACCGACCGGATATCTGGGACGACGCCGATCTGAGCCTCGAGATGCGGGCGCGAGGCATGCGCGTGTTCTTCCACCCTGCGGTGAACGTGAGGACATCGCTGCGCCAGGTGCGCCACTCGCCATGGGCGAATCGCAAGTACATGCTGGGCGGCGTGCGCACGGCGTCGGCACGGCGCGATCGTCGGATGCTGGCGATGATGATCATCGAGTTCCCCTTCCGGGTTGTCTTCACGTCCTTCCTGTGGCTGCTGTTCCGGCCGTGGGACGAACAGAAGCAGAACTGGCGTCCGTATCGGCTGGTCACGCCGCTGGCCCGGGAACGATCACTGATCACCGAAGGTCGGGACGAGTAGCGATCACGCGCGTGTCCGGTACGGGCTCAGCGTGAGGTTGCGGCCTTGCGGTAACCGCGCAACGCCGGATACGTGCAGATCGCCAGTGCGGCGACCGTCCAGGCGACCACGGTGAGGAAGTCCGATGTGATCGGACCGCCGGAGGCGAACGATCGCATGACCTCGATGGCCGGGGTCATCGGCTGGTGCGCGACGATGGGCTGCAACCAGGTCGGATAGGCGTCGACGGGACTGAATCCGGAGTTGAAGAACATCAGCACGCTTGAGAGCAGCGACAGCATCGGCACGAGTGGCGCACTCGGGCGGACATTGACCGCGATGGCCAGCACCATCATCGAGTAGGCCATGCCGAACATCAGTGAGACGGCGAGAATGCCGAGCACGGCCACAGGTCCCTGGGTGAAGCGAAACCCGATGCCCAGCCCTGCGATCAGTAACAGGAAGGTGGTCAGCAGGATCCGGACCGCCTCGCACAGCAGACGCGAGGTGAGATCGGCGGCGCGGTGGATCGGGAGCACATACAGCCGACCGAGCAGACCGGTACCACGCTCCTGGTTCAGGCGAACCCCGCTGGCGAGTGAGCCGAACATCGCACTCACCAGGATGACCAACGGCACCGTGCCGAAGGCACTGTTCTGGCCGGTGGCGCTGCCGATGGTGTCGCCGAGAACGACCTTGAACATCACCATGGTCAGGGCCGGGACGAACAGGATCTGCACCACCGTCGCGCGGTCTCGGATCAGGACCGACAGCTGTCGATGAGTGAGCACGAGACTTTGGACCGCCCACGCCGTGAGTGATCGTTCGGAGTCTGCCGCCCCGGAGACCGGTGACGGGGCCGCAGCGCTCACATGGGCATCGGTGGCGGTCATCGATTGGCCTTCCGCAGGCCGACGAACATGAGTGCGCACGCCAGAACCAGCAGGCCGAGCGACCACCAGAGCGTCGGCAGCAACGTCTCCGCGGACGCGGTGCCCTCGTTGAGCGTGCGCATCGCCGTGGCGAACTGGGAGATCGGTTGGTTGCGGACGAACGGTTGTATCCACTCGGGAAACTGCGATTCGGGCACGAATCCGGTCGACAGCATGCCGAGGATCAGGATGGGGAGGGTGAGAGCCTGACTTGTCGATTCCGGGGTGCTGGCGATCAGGCCGATCGCATCGGCGATGAGGGCGACGATGACGCCCACCACAAAAGCGACCGTATACAGGCCCAACGTGCCCAGTACACCCCCATCGGGCCGCCAGCCGATCACGGCGCAGGCGATGGTGGCGCAGACCAGGGAGATCACGAGCAGCACGGCATTGGTGCCGAGACGGGCCAGCATCGGGATCGCCGTCGGCATCGGCAGAGTGCGAAAGCGTGTGCTGATGCCCTTGGCGCCATCGAGGGATGAGCGCATGGCCGCCGCCGATGCCATGAAGCCCACCGATTGCAGCATGATGATGGGCATCAGGAACTGCGCGTAGTCCATTCCGGGCGCCGAATCCATGATGGACCGCAGTGGCAGGTAGAAGCAGACGGCGAGGAACACCGGGGAGATCAGTGCGAAGAGCACCTCGCCGGTGCGGACCATCCCGAACACGCCGCGTACCGTCAGTGCCCACCACTGGCCGGCAACGCTGATGCGTGCCGGGCCGGCGACCACGGTTGGCGAGGGCACCGATGTCTCCGCGGTCACTGATCCTCCCGGCCGCGCGAGGGTGCGGTGAGCGACAGGAACACCTCGTCGAGCGACGGGCGACGGAGAGCGATGTCGGCAAGCGCGATGCCGGCGCCGCTCGTACGCCGGACGACCTCGACAAGGGTGTCGGCGCCGTCGGGTGCGGGAACGGCAACGGAAAGGTCTTCCCCGGTGGTGTCGGAGAGCACCGCGAAACCGCCCGTGTCATCGCTGTCGATCAGGGGAAGTCGTGGGCGGTGGCCCCGGTTGCCACCGATGAGATCGGCCAGCAGATCGCGTAGCCGCGGCAGATCCTGGACATGGACCGGCGTGACCTGGCAATAGGACGCGCCGGTCTGCGCCTTCAGCTCGTCGGAGGTGCCCTCGGCGATCACGCGACCGCGATCGATGACGACGATCCGATCGCTGAGTGCGTCGGCTTCCTCAAGGTACTGCGTGGTCAACAGGGTGGTGACGCCGCGCTGCCGCAGTCCGTCGACCAGTCCCCACACCTCTTGCCGGCTACGCGGGTCGAGTCCGGTGGTGGGCTCGTCCAAGAACACGACCTTGGGCATGGTGACCAGGCCGCAGGCGATGTCGATACGGCGTCGCATGCCGCCGGAGTACTCGCTGACGCGACGGCCGGCGGCGGCCCGCAGGCCGAACTGGTCGAGAAGTTCGGTGGCCCGCTGCTTTGCCTCGGCCTTGGTCAGGCCCAGCAGCCTGCCGAACAGGACCAGGTTCTCCTCGCCGGTGAGGGCCTCGTCGAGGGCGGCGAACTGCCCGGTCAGCATGATCGAGCGGCGCACGGCGGCGGCCTCGGTCACCACGTCGTGGCCGGCGACGGTGGCGGTACCACCATCCGGTGCGAGCAGCGTGCAGAGCATGTTGACCGTGGTCGTCTTACCCGCTCCGTTGGGGCCGAGCAGGGCCACGATCGAGCCCGCCGGGACCGCGAAACTGACATTCTCGACGGCCACCATGTCCTTGAACTGCTTGCGCAAACCGTTGACCACGATGGCGTGCGACGGTGCGGCCACCGACGGGGCCGGTCCCGTGGTGAGCGCGACACCAACATCGTCGAGCGTGCCGGATTCGGGCAGATCGCGATCGACACGAAGATCGGGCCGGGGTGCAGGGTGGGCATGTGGGTGCGGCGTGAACCCGCGTTCCGGCTGCGCCTGCGTTCCCGATGGCCGCGGAGGAACCGGCTGTGGCCGCGGTGTCGCCGGTGGCCCGGGTCTCGGCGCGGGAGCCAATCGGGGTCGCGGGGGCGCGGCTTGGGCGGTGGCCCGGATCAGCCAACTCGATCCGGTGCCGTCGGGACGGGAGTGCCGCCCCCGTGGCGGGGTGGTGTCGGGCGTCGGACGTTGCGTGCCGTTGTTCCCGATCTCCCTCGATCCATGGATCGGGCGTTCACCGTGGGTGCCACTGACACGGGTGCCGTTGACGCGCAGCACCTCCTGCTGTCCGGCCACACGCCTGCGGGAGGGTCCCGGGCCATCGGGCAGGTCGGGCATCGGACTCCTTCGGGCCAAGCTGGTCACAGTGGTCGCGCGCTCACTTCCTGAACATACGCACCTCCGCCGCACCGGAGGGAACACCAGCGGGATTGCCGGGGAGAATCTCCGAAAATGTCCGATAAGCGGCGGTTTCCGGGGTAGTTCACCTCGAGTGGTCGAATACGCGTTACGGTGGTGGTCGGAAGCTCCACCCTTCCTCCATGAGACCGATTTCGCCCGCCTCAACGTTACACAGTGGGCATCCGGAACCAACGGATCTCCGAGGCTGTCATGTAACGGACGGTACCGCGAAATCGAAAAACATGTGTGATGCACCCGTCCACGCCCGTGTGTCACTCGAAGAAGTCGCATGATTGCCGTTCGAAGGTCACGAGACTGACTCGATATGGCCGGTTTCGTGTGCGTCCGGTAAACAGATGAAATGAGGTTGATGTGCTTTCATTTGGAATACAGATCAATCTCATCGGTGCATTCTCAATGGGATATTCCAGCTCGTGTTCGTTGGGGATCGCGCAGTGACGAAGGAGGATGCGTTGACGCTGGTCGACGACTCTGCCAGGGCCGACTCGGTTCTCGAGCTGACCGCAGCCCAGCGGGGGATGTGGTTCGCCGAGCGGTTGTCGCCGGGCTACTCGGTCAACATTGCGCAGTATCTCGACATCCGTCACCCGGGCGGCGGACTCGATCACGATCTGCTGTCCGAGTGCCTGATCGAGGCCGGCAAGGTGATGGAGTCGCCGTGTATCCGGATCTCTGAGAGCGCGGACGCGGTCGGGCAGATCGTCGATCGCGACATGGACCATCAGGTCGATACGGTCGATCTGCGTGATGTCGCCGATCCGTTGGTGTCGGCTCATGAGTGGATGCGTGCCGAGTACCAGAAGCCGGTTGACCTGCTCGGTGACCCGCTGGTGGTCAGCCGGTTGCTGCGGATCGACGACGATCGCACGCTCTGGTACATGCGTGGGCACCACATCGTGATCGATGGCTACTCTGCGCTGACCCTGATCCGCATGAGCGTGGAACGCTACAACGCGGCGGTGTCGGGCACCGAGGTGATCGAGAAGCCGCTCGCCACGATGGCCGAGGTTGTCGCCGACGACCACGCGTACGGCGCCACCACCCGACGCGAGACCGACGCCGCACACTGGCGATCGCGGGTGGCCGACCTGCCCGAGCGCGTCACGCTCTCCCACCGCGGGGCAACCGCGCCGTTGACCCCCGACAACCTGGTCGCCTCGGCCACCCTCGCCGCCGACCGGCAGCGCCGATTGGAATCGGTCGGATCGGAACTCGGAGTGTCGGCGGCAGTCATGCTGACGGCCGCCTTCAGCGCATTCCTGTCCCGAATGACCGGCTCCGATGACGTGGTGCTGACGCTCCCGGTCACCGGCCGGGCCACCGCCAAGATCAAGAGGGCCGGCGGCATGCTGGCCAACCTGCTGCCGGTGCGGACCTCCGAGGTCACCGCCGGCAGTGTGCGCGAGCTGATCGAGAAGGTGCACGTCGAGCTCACCGGAGCACTTCGTCACCAGCGCTACCGGGTCGAGGATATCCGCCGTGATGCCGGTCTGCTGGACTCGGCGTCCTCGTCGTTCGGGCCGATCGTCAACATGATGTTCTTCGACAAGCCCATCGAGATCGTCGGAGCGCAGGTGGAGTACCACATCCTGACCTCGGGAATTCTCGAGGACATGCTGCTCAACCTGTACCAGGGGAGTCCGGGAGCGCCGCTGGTCATCGATCTGCACGGCAACCCCGGTCTGTACACGCAGGACGAACTGGATGAGCTCCATGCCCGTTTCGTCGACTTCCTCGCCGGGTTTCTGGCACCGGAGGCCATCGACCGCCCGGTCATCGACATCGACATGCTCACCGACGCGGACCGCAGGATGCTCTCCGCTCTGCCGCGGCCGACGGTTCCGACGCCTCGGGCCCACCGCACGGTGGTCGACCTGTTCGCCGAGGTGGCCGAACGCCGTGGTGACCACGGTGCGGTCACCGATGCCGACGGCCGCACCCTCACCTACGGCCGGCTGGCCGAGCGTTCGGATGCGGTGGCGCGTGCCCTGGCCACACGCGAGGTCGGTACCGGAGACCTGGTCGGAATCGCCGCCCGACGCGACTGCGACCTCGTGGTCGCGATCGTCGGTGTCCTCAAGGTGGGTGCCGCATATCTGCCGCTCGACACGACAAATCCGGTGGATCGACTCGCCTACATCACCGCCGACGCCGATCCGGTCTGTGTGATCGCCGACGAGGTCGTCACCGGAGACATCGGTTCCGAGGCCGGCGTGGCATGGCTCGCCGATGTGCCCTCGGTGTCGGTATCCCAACTCGTCGAGGAGGACCCGCAGGGGCCGGCTCCGCAGGGGCCGCGGCACAGTGACACCGGCGCGTATGTGATCTATACATCGGGTTCAACGGGCCGCCCCAAGGGCGTGATGGTCACGCACCGCAACCTGGTCTCGTTGCTCGACGCGGCGGCCGAGGATTTCGACTTCGGCGACGACGACGTGTGGACCGTCTTCCACTCCTACGCCTTCGATTTCTCGGTGTGGGAGCTCTTCGGCCCGTTGCTGACCGGCGGACGCACGGTGATCGTCGATCGGGCGGTCGCGCGTGAACCCGAGGACTTCCTCGATCTGCTCCGGCGAGAACAGGTGACCGTGGCGTCGCTGACCCCGTCGGCCTTCTACGTCCTGGCCGATGCGCGCCGCCGCACACAGACCCCGTTGTGCCTGCGCTACATCGTCTTCGGTGGTGAGGAGCTTCGTTTTGACGAGGTGGCCCGCTGGTATGACGCCTTCGGTGGCGACATCGCGCTGGTCAACATGTACGGCATCACCGAGACGGCCGTGCACGTCACCTATCGCCCGCTGGACTCCGAGTTGGTCCGCGGACGCAGTGCGAGCCTCATCGGCCGTCCGCTGTCGTCGCTGGCGTTGAGTGTCCTCGACCGCCGGCTCCGCCCGGTGCCGGTGGGTGCCGTGGGTGAGATCTACGTGACCGGCGCCCAGCTGGCGCAGGGCTATCGCAATCGACCCGGGCTCACCGCAACCAGATTCATCGCAGACCCGGCGGGCTCCGGTGCTCGGCTGTACCGCACCGGTGACCTGGGGCGTCGACTCGCCGATGATGTCGAATATCAGGGTCGTGCCGACAGCCAGATCCAACTTCGCGGTTTCCGGGTCGAACTCGGTGAGGTGGAGACCGCGGTGCGCGCGGTCGACGGCGTGCGGGCTGCGGCGGCGTCGGTCGTCGATGGCGGCAGCGGCGGAATGAAACTCGTCGCCTACGTCAGCGTCGACAACGATGACCTCGACTCGATCGCGATCCGAAAAGCGGTGCGCGAGAAGGTTCCCGGTTACATGGTTCCCGACGTCGTGATGATCATCGACGAACTTCCACTGACCGCCAACGGAAAACTGGATCGTCGGGCCCTTCCCGTTCCGGTTGCCGCAAGTCGGACTCGGTTCGTCGCGCCACGCACCGACACGGAGGCACGCCTGGTCGATCTTGTCGCCGAGGTGCTCGACGTGTCCGCGGTCGGTGTGCTGGACAATTTCTTCGCGATCGGCGGCGACTCGCTCGATGCTGCCCGGCTGGCGGCCCGCATCCGTGACACCTTCGACACGTCGCTGCCGCTGACCGAGTTGTTCGGTAGTGAGGATTTTGCCGAACTCGCTCGCCGGGTGACCGACAGTCAGGCAAGTGCATTGCCGCCGTTGTCGATCCGCTCGGAGCGCCCGGATGTCCTGCCGCTCTCGCCCGCGCAGTCGCGGCTGTGGTTCCTCAATCGGATGGACCCGGCCGCCGCCACCTACAACATGGCCGGCGCGGTGTCGATGGGCATCGAGCACGACGCCGACGCGCTCGTCGCGGCCTTCGGTGCGGTGGTGCGGCGCCACGAACCCCTGCGAACGCGCTATCCCTCGGTGATGGGTGAGCCCACCCAGGAGATCCTCGACGCCGCCGAGGTCATCGACACGATCATCGACCCGGTGCGGTCGGTCGCCGCCGATGATCTCGACGCCGCGATCAGCGAGGTGTCATCGCGTGGCTTCGACCTCGTGTCCGAGGTCCCGGTACGTTTCTCGCTGTTGCGAACGCCCGATGAACTGGTGATCGTCATTGTGCTGCACCACATCTGCGGGGACGGCCTGTCGTTGACGCCGTTGGTCCGTGATCTGCTGACGAGTTACCGGGCCCACGGTGCGGAGCAGGCGTTCTCGCCGCTGCCGCTGCAGTACGCCGATCACACGCTGTGGCAACGAGAACTGCTCGGAGATCCGCAGGAGCCCGATTCGCTCGCGGCCAGGGAACTGGACTTCTGGGCCGGTGAACTCTCCGGTCTCGACGAGATGGTGGACTTGCCTACCGATCGTCCGCGTCCGGCACATCCCACCGGCGCCGGCGCCTACCTGGACCGTCAGATCGACGGCGATCTGACCGAGGCGGTCGCGAGGCTCGCCGCGCGTAATCGATCCACATCCTTTCATGTGCTGCACGGCGCACTCGCGATCCTGTTGTCCCGCTTGTGGGGCGGCGAGGACGTCGCGGTGGGCACCGCGGTCGCCGGTCGCGAGGATCCCGCCCTTGCCGATCTCGTCGGGATGTTCGTCAACACCGTCGTTCTCCGCACCCGGGTCCGCCCCTATGACACCGCCGATGACGTGGTGACGGCCGGCAGGCAGGCGAACGCACGGGCACTGGCACATGCGCATGTGCCCTTCGAGCAGGTGGTGGAAGCACTCGCACCGGATCGTTCACTGGCCCATTCCCCGCTGTTCCAGGTGATGGTGACGTGGAATCATGACCGTCTCGGCGCGGTCGAGGGTGATTTCGGGGCGCGGTTGCTCGATGCGCGTGTTCCCGCGGCCAAGTACGACCTGCACGTCGCCTTCACGCGGGTCGAACGTTCCGGGAAAACCGGGATCCAGGTCGAGTTCGGTTACGCCACAGAACTGTTCGACGAGACGACGATCGCGTCCGTTGCCGATCAGTTCAACCGGGTGCTCTCGGCCATGGTGTCTCGTCCCGATGCGCCGATCGGTGGCATCGACCTGCTCGATCAGCCCACCGTCGACGAACTCGCTGCGGTGACCGATCCCGCGACGCCGCGCACCTTCCGGGCGTTGCTCGCCGATGCCGTCGCCGGTGGTGGGCAGTCGCCGATCGCCCTGTCCGGAGACTGCACGGTGACGCGTAAGGTCTTCGAAGCCCGCACCAATCAGATTGCCCGAGAACTCATCCGGTTGGGGATCGGTGCTGGTGACGTGGTCGCGATCGAGATCGCGCGATCCACCCTTTCGGTCATCGCGACCATCGCCGTCGTCAAGTCCGGCGCCGCCTTCGTGCTCGTCGACCCGACGTACCCCACCGAACGTCGCGAGACCATGATCGCCGCGGTCGGTTCACGCATCGGACTGACCGGCGCGGGTCACGCCGCGACGGCCCATCCCGGTATCGAGTGGCTCGCACTCGACGACGCGGACCTCGAGATGCAGATGGCCGGTCACAGCGGGGCCCCGGTGGGCGAGGATGAACTGCGTTCGCCGGTCACGCTCGACCACCTGGCGTATCTGATCTTCACCTCGGGATCGACCGGCAAGCCCAAGGCCACCGCGATCAGCAATCGCCAGGTGGCCAATATGGCGGTCAGTTCGGCCCAGCGGTTCGGGGTCGACGCACACAGCAAGGTGCTCCACGTCGCCTCACCGAGTTTCGACGTCTCCATCCTGGAGTTGCTGCTGGCCCTGTGTGCGGGAGCCGAGCTGGTGGTCGCCGGCGCCGACGACTACGCCGGAGCCGCATTGACCTCGGTGATCGCCGAGGGGCAGGTGACGCACGCGATGATGACCCCCTCGGTGCTCTCGACCGTCGATCCCTCCGATGTGCCCACTCTGCGGACGGTGATGGCGGCCGGCGAGGCGTGCACCGTCGAGTTGCTCCGTCGATGGAGTGAGCGCAGGTTCTTCAACGCCTACGGTCCCACCGAGACCACCGTCATTGTCACCGTCGACGGACCGATGGCGCGTGACGATCAGGTCACCATCGGCCGCGCGTGGCCGGGAGTCGGGGCGTTCGTGCTCGATTCGGCACTGCGACCCACCCCGCCGGGGGTGGCGGGCGAGTTGTACCTGACGGGCGTCCAGGTCGGCCTGGGATATCTGCATCAGACCGGCCTCACGTCGGTTCGGTTCGTGGCCAACCCCTTTGGACCCGGGCGGATGTATCGGACCGGCGACCGGGTGACACGCAGGGCCGACGGTCGCATCGTCTACCACGGCCGCAATGACTTCCAGATCAAGATCCGCGGCCTGCGTATCGAACCCGGTGAGGTCGACGCCGTTCTCGAGACCCACCCCGAGGTGGTCACCGCCTTGAGTCTTGGCGCCCCGACCCCCGGTGGCGAGACGTTGCTGGTGACCTACGCGACCGTGGCGCCGGGTTCGGCCGTCAGCCCGGATACGTTGTTGCGGTTCGCTTCTGAGCAACTGCCTCGGCACATGGTGCCGCACACGGTGGTGTTGATCGACGAATTCCCGCTGACGCCGGTCGGAAAGATCGACCGCAAGGCACTGCCGTCGGTGGATCTGGCATCCTCCGACGAGTATCTGGCCCCGCGCACCCAACTCGAAACCGTCATCGCCGGCGTGTTCGCCGAGGTGACCGGGCGCGACCGGGTCGGTGCCCGCGACGACTTCTTCGGGATCGGGGGCACCTCACTGTCGGCGGTCAGGGTCACCGCGCAGCTCAGTGAGGTTCTCGGGCGCTCTGTTTCGGTCCGCGAGCTGTTCGAGGCGGCCAGCGTCAGCGAGCTCGCCGAACACCTCGCGGGAGCCTCCGGTGGTGAGACGGTTCCACGTCTGCGTCCGCGCGCACGCGCCGAGTTGGTCCCGGTGTCGACGGTGCAGCGCGGTATGTGGCTGCTCAATCAGGCCAATCCGGAATCGTCGGCCTACAACGTCGCACTGGCGTTGCGCGCCGAGGGCGAACTCGACCACGACGCCATGAAGGCCGCCGCGGTGGACCTGGTGATGCGCCACGAGTCGCTGCGCACCACCTATCCGATGATCGGCGGTGAACCGACCCAGGTGATCATTCCCGCCGACACGGTGATCGAACAGCTGGACTACCGGACCGCGGTCGTGCTCGGGGACGTCGAGGCGGCCATCGCCGGAGTGACCGGGGAAGGGTTTGACGTCGCCACCCAGGCGCCGGTACGTATGGCGGTCCTGGAGGTTTCGCCGACCGATCACATCCTGGTCTTCGTCGTGCACCACATCTGCGGCGACGGCTCGTCGATGGCTCCGATGGCGCGCGACCTGATGAGCGCGTATGCCGCGCGCCACCGCGGCCATGCCCCGCAGTGGGCTCCGCTGGAGGTCCAATACGCCGACTTCACGCTGTGGCAGCTCGAGAAGTTGCAGCGCGTCAACGCCGACGACCGGACCGAGGCCCAGACCCAGCTGGATTATTGGACTGCACGCCTGTCCGGCGCGCCGGCGAGCATCTCGTTGGCCACCGACCGCCCCCGCGCCAAGACGCCGACGGATTCCGGTGGCGTGCATGAGTTCGAGATCGACGCGGACCTGGTCGCGGAGCTCACGAAAGTTGCTCGGGCACATAACAGCACACTGTTCATGGTGGCGCATGCGGCATTCGCGACCCTCCTGAGTCGCTTGTCCGGCGATACCGACGTGGTGATCGGAACGCCCTATGCGGGGCGCGACGATCGAGCACTGGACGACGTCGTGGGCATGTTCGTCAACACCCTGGCGCTACGGACCCACGTCGACGCCGACGAGCAGTTCGCCGATCTGCTCGAGCGGGTACGCCGTGAGGATCTCGCCGACATGGCCAACGCCGACGTGTCGTTCGAGACGATCGCCTCGGCCATACTCGATTCGCCGCCGACCGCGCACCATCCGATTTACCAGGTGATGTTCGCATTTCAGAATCTGGAGTTCCCGGCGATCGAACTCGAGGGCCTCAGAGTCGGCCACATCCCCGAGGAACTGGTCACGGCGAAGGTGGATCTGCAACTCACGCTGTACCCGGGTGGGTCGCCGTCCGAGCGGGTCGGTGATCCGATGCGTGGCCAATTCCATTACGCCAGTGACCTGTTCGATGCGAGTACGGTGGAGACTCTGGCGCTTCGGTTCCTCCGGGTTCTCGAGGCGGTGGCCACCGACGCCGACTGTATCGTCGGCGACATCGTGATCCACACGACGGCGGAGCTCGTCGCGGAAGACGACGAGCGAGGCGACAATCGCACACTGAGCGACATGCTGGCAGCCGCGGCAGACATCGACGGCGACGCCCCGGCGGTCACCTGGAAGGGTTCGGCCGTCTCCTTCGGAGCGCTGTCGGCATCGGCGGCGGCGATGGCGGCCGTCCTCCCCGACGCGAATGCCGACTCGGCTCTGGTCATGGCACTGATGAGCAGCGTTCCGACGCTCGCAGGCGATGGACCGGAAGGTCTCGACGAGGTCCTCGGGATGTTGCGTACCAACGCCGGACTCGCGGTCGACGGCGCCGCGTCGCGCGGTCGGCACCAGTGACGCTTCGCACCGATCGAGACGCTCAACACCAGGAGGAACACCAATTAATCGCCCATGGGGTATCGATCCTGCGACATCCGACCTGGTGTCGATGGCCGCTGCCAACGACCCGAACGCTGTTGCTTTCACCGGTGCCGCCGGCCCCATCCCGTTCGGCCGGCTCGACGCGCAGATATCGGTCACCGCAGGCATTTTCGCCGCGCAGGGACTCGACACCGAGGCCGCTGTCACCGGTACCGTCACCGGCCTGATCGCGGCGCCCGGGCTCACTCCCGAGGAGATCGCGACCAAGACCCGCAACGCGGTCGCCGAGGTGCGTTCGGCCGCCCTCGCGGTGGCCGGGACATCTGACTTCGCAACGCTGCCCGGGGTTTTCCGGGCGTCCGCGCATCGGTGTGCCGAGGCCGTCGCGCTGACCGATCTCGCCGGCACCACGCTGACCTATCGCGAACTCGACCGGCTCTCCGATCGCATCGCCGCGGGCCTGGTCGCCGCCGGAGCGGGTCCCGAGCGACTCGTGGGGGTGGCACTCGACCGCGACGCGAGCCTCATCGTGGCCCTGCTCGGCGTGCTCAAATCCGGGGCGGCGTACCTGCCGCTGGACCGATCGCATCCGGTGGACCGACTGCACACCATCGTCGCCGACGCGCGACCGGTCCTCGTCATCACCGACACCGACACGCGTGCGCAGTGGCGAGATCACCTCGACGTGGACCTGCGGACAGTCGAGGAGGTGGCCACCGACGACGGCCACGACGCGATTCCCGCCACGATCGATCCGCGCCACCCCGCCTATGTGATGTACACCTCGGGTTCGACCGGCAAGCCGAAAGGTGTTGTCGTTCCGCACGAGGGCGTGATCCACCTGATGGATGCCCTCGACGCGATGTATGACCTCTCCGAATCCGACGTCTGGGCGATGTTCCAGTCCTACGCCTTCGACGTGTCGGTGGCCGAGATCTGGGCAGCGTTCTGCTTCGGTGGCCGGCTGGTGGTGCTGGACTTCTTCACCACCCGATCGCCCGGCGATTTCGTCGACGTCGTCAACCGGGAACAGATCACCTTCGTCAACATGACGCCCTCGGCGTTCTATCAGCTGTCGGCGGCGTTACGGCCGCCGGCGCTCGGCCGACTCGCCGGCACCCTGCGCTATCTCGTACTGATGGGCGAAGCACTCGACTTCGAACAGGTGCGACGCTGGTACGACGAGCGACTCGAGATCGACGGCACCATCGGGCCGGCGCTGAACAACATGTACGGCCCGACCGAGGTGACCGTGTACGCGACCCGGCGGGATCTGACGCCCGACTTCGTTGCCGGCACGGCCGCCTCCGACATCGGTGGCGCACTACCCGGATTGACCACATATGTTCTCGACCGGAGGCTGGCGCCGGTACCCGACGGCGTGACCGGTGAGCTCTACCTCGCCGGGCCGCAGGTCACCAGGGGCTATCTCGGGCGCTCGGAGCTCAATGCCACCCGCTTCGTGGCGAATCCGTTCGTCGCGGGTCAGCGGATGTATCGCACCGGAGACGTGGCGATCATCCGCGGCGACGGGCTGGAATACCTCGGGCGCAGTGATGCCCAGGTCAAGTTGCGTGGCTTCCGTATCGAACTCGGGGAGGTCGAGGCGGCACTGATGTCGGCGCCGGGTGTGCACGCGGCCGCCGCGGCGGTCAGGCAACGCGAGAATCATCTCGATCACCTCGTCGGCTACGTCACCGGTGCTGCCGCGGACGGAACATCTTTCGACGTCGACGAGGTGCGCGCGGCGGTGGCCGCCGCCGTCCCGGACTACATGGTCCCCGACGTGATCATGGTGCTCGAGCAGTTGCCGCTCAACGTCAACGGCAAACTCGATCGCGCCGCGTTGCCGATGCCGACGATGCACACGGCAGCAGCCGACTTCGTCGAGCCCGAAGGCGGCCTCGAACATCGCCTCGCCAAGGTCTTCGCCGAACTCCTCGGGGTCGATCGGGTCGGTGCGACCGAATCGGTGTTCAACCTGGGCGGCAATTCGCTTGTCGCCGCCCAGATCGCCGCGCGGTCGACCGAGGTCCTCGAACTGCGGGTGGGCGTGCGCGACATCTTCGAATGCCGCACCGTCCGGGCACTGGCCGAGCGCATCGTCGGACGCGGTCACATCGACCGGCCCGAGTTGTCCGCGGTCGAACGAGACGGCGCGATCCCGTTGTCCTATGCCCAGCAACGTCTGTGGTTCCTCGCCGAACTCGAACCCGACAGTGCCGTCTACAACATCCCGCTGGTGATGACGTTCTCCGGTGCGGTCTCCACCGCCCATCTCGCCGAGGCCATCGACGATGTCATCACCCGCCACGAGGCGCTGCGCACACGTTTCCCGGCAACCGATGGCGTCCCGGTCCAAGTCGTCTGTGACGCAGACGATGTCGCGCTCGACGTCGAGGTGCATCCGGCGCTTACGGTCGCGATGGACGAGGTCAACGCCACGGTCGACGCGCTGGTTCGCGCGCCGTTCGACCTCCACGCCGCCCCGCCCCTGCGTATCCGGCTGTTGCAACTGTCCGACACCGACTACACGCTGGTCTTCGTCGCCCACCACGTGATCGCCGACGGTGCGTCCATCGCCCCGTTGGCCCGTGACGTGATGGCCGCCTACCACGCCCGCCGTAGCGGCTCGGCACCGGAGTTCGACAAGCTCGCCGTGCAGTATGTGGACTACACACTGTGGCAGCGTTCGGTCCTCGGTGACCCCCTCGACCCCGACTCCGTCGCGGGTCAGCAACTGGCCTTCTGGCGTGACACACTCAGTGGCGCACCCGAACTCATCGACCTGCCACTAGATCATGTGCGGCCGCGCGTGCAGAGCAAACGCTCCGAACGTCACCCGTTCACGATCGGCGCCGGCATGGCCGCCGAACTCGAGGATCTCGCCCGCCGCCACGAGGTCTCGTTGTTCATGGTGCTCCACGCACTGTGGCTGGTGGTCCTCAACCGGGTCACCGGTGCCACCGACATCAGTGTGGGAACGCCGTATGCCGGTCGAGGCGAACGGGCACTCGACGATCTGGTCGGCATGTTCGTCAACACGCTGGTGCTGCGAACCGAATTCGACGTCGACAGCGGTTTCGACGAACTGCTGGCAATGGTCCGCGACCGCGACCTCGCGGCCATGTCGAATGCGGACGTACCCTTCGAACTCGTCGTCGATGCCGTGCAGGCGCCGCGAACACAGTCACATGCACCCTTGTTCCAGGTGGCCCTCGCGTTGCAGGATGCCGCGGCCAACAGGTTCGAATTGCCCGGTGTGGCAGCAGAATTCGTGGAGCAGACCCGCGCGCTCACCGACTACGACCTCAACATCACCTATGTGGAGGGTCTGGCCGGTGATTCCGGTGGCGGCGACTTCCTCTCCGGCACGATAGATTTCGCTGCCGATCTGTTCGAGCCGGTCACGATCGCGCGGCTGGTCGAGTACTTCGAGCACGTCGCGCGCCAGGCCGTCGATGCCTCCGATCGGTTGCTCCGCGATTTCGATGTCCTCGAGCCCGCCCACCGTGACGCGATGGTGGTCGCCGGTCCGTCCGCCGCGTCCCCGTCCACGCTGGCGCAGTTGTTCGCCTCGGCGGCTCGTGCGGGTCAGCGGACCGCCGCGGTCTGCGGTGACCGCTCACTGACCTACCGCGAGCTCGACGAGGCGTCCAACGCCCTGGCGCGCCGATTGATCGCGGCCGGAGCCGGACCGGAACAGGTGGTCGTGTCGGTGCTGGCTCGCGGCCTGGTCGGGCAGGTGGTGGTGTGGGCCGTCGCCAAGACCGGCGCCGTCTTCTGCCCCGTCGACCCGCAATATCCCGCCGAGCGGATCGCGGCGATCGTCGATGACAGTCGCGCACGCATCGGTGTCGTCGGCGAGCAGCATGCGTCGGTGGTGCCGACCGGGCCCGAATGGATCGTCCTCCCAAGCGATCTCGACGACCGGCCGGCCGACCGCAGTGACTCGCCGATCACCGATACCGAACGTCGAGGCGTCCTCACCCCGGATTCGGCCGCCTATCTCATCTTCACCTCCGGTTCCACCGGTCGTCCCAAGGGCGTGGCGGTCACCCAGCGCGCGGTGGCCAACGTGGCCGTCCTGGCGGCGCACCGGTACGGGTTGACCCCGGCGTCGCGGATGCTCGCGGTGAGTTCCCCCGGCTTCGACGCGTCGGTGTTTGAATTCCTGCTGGCCTACGGTAATGCCGCCACCCTGGTCATCTCGCCGCCGGAGGTCTACGGAGGCGCTGAACTCGGGGCTCTGATCACCGATCACGACGTCACCCACGCGGTGCTGGTCCCGAGCGTGCTCGCCACGGTCCCGGATCTGTCCGCCGGGGCACTGCCGGTCTTGATGACCGCGGGCGAAGCACTTCCGGCCGCCGAGGTGACACGGTGGGTGAGCCCCGACGGTCGCCGAGAGATGTACAACCTCTATGGCCCGTCGGAGACCACCATCATCGCCACCTCCACTGCCGCGCTGCGCCCGGGTGAACCGGTGACCATCGGTGCACCGGTCGACGGGATCACCACGGTCGTCCTCGACGAGCGGATGCGACCGGTGCCGATCGGGGTCGTCGGCGAGTTGTACCTCGCCGGTCCACCGCTTGCACGAGGCTATGTCGGTCAGCCCGGCAAGACCGCGGAGCGCTTCGTGGCACATCCCCACGGCGCACCCGGGCAACGTCTGTACCGGACCGGTGATCTGGTGCGGTGGACCTCGGCCATGGAACTGGAGTACGTCGGCCGGTCGGACTTCCAGGTCAAGATCCGTGGTCTGCGAATCGAACTGGGCGATGTCGAGGCCGCCGTGGCGGACCTCGCCGAGATCGGCTCGGCGGTGGTCGTCGGTGTCGAATCCGCCGCGGGCACACGGTTGGCGGCCTACGTCACCGCTGCCGACGGCGCCGTGATCTCCCCGGCCGACGTCATCAGCGCGACCGCCGCCCGTCTGCCGTCCTATATGGTGCCCGAGGTGGTGGTGCCTCTCGATCGCATCCCGTTGAATCCGACCGGCAAGGTGGACCGGAAAGCCCTGCCGGAACCGGATTTCGGTAAGTCCGAGGTCTTTGTCCCGGCGGCCGATGACACCGAGATCCGGGTGGCGGGAGCGTTCGCCGACGTGCTCGGCGTCTCCGAGATCAGCGTCGTGGCATCGTTTTTCGACCTGGGAGGCAACTCGCTGTCGGCGACGCGCCTGGCTGCCCGCGTCGGCGAAGCGCTGGATGCCGATGTCTCGGTGCGCACCGTGTTCGAGGCGCCGTCGGTGCGCGAACTCGCCGCGAACCTCCGACCCGGAACCGGGTCGCTTGCTCCGATCGTCGTCCGCCCACGAACCGCACCGGTTCCGCTGTCCTTTGCGCAACAACGCATGTGGTTCATCAACCGTTTCGACGCAGGCTCGGCCGCCTACAATCTGCCCGCCGCGCTGCGGCTGACCGGTGACCTCGACGTCGCGGCATTGCACGCCGCGATCGGCGATGTCATCGCGCGTCACGAGGTGCTGCGTACGGTGTTCGGCTCCGTGGATGGTCGTCCTCATCAGGACATCCGCCCGGTCGGCGAGGCGATCGATCGACTGGACTGGCAGGTTGTCGACGGCCCGGACGACATCACCGCGGCCGCGGTCGCCGGATTCGACGTGACGGCCGATCTGCCCATCCGGGTGCGATTGCTGCGTGAGGCGCCGCAGCGTCATCTGTTGCTCGTGGTCATCCACCACATCGCCGGCGACGGCGAGTCCCTCGGCCCGCTGGTGGCCGACCTGGCGGTGGCATATGCCGCGCGCCGTCGCGGTGGTCACCCGGAATTCTCGCCATTGCCGGTACAGTTCGCCGACTTCGCGATCTGGCAGCATGAGGTGCTCGGCAACGTCGACGACGACTCATCGGTACTCGGGCGGCAACTCGCGTACTGGGAGTCCCAGCTGGCCGATTCGCCGGAAGTGCTCGAACTCCCCACCGACCGGCCGCGGCCGCCGGTGGCGTCGATGGCCGGCGCCGCAGTCGACTTCACCGTGCCCGCCGACGTCGCCGACGGTGTGCGGCAACTGGCACGGACGGCGGGCGTCACCGAGTTCATGATCACCCACGCCGCGCTGGCGTTGATGTTGTCGAGGCTGGCCAACACCGACGACGTCGCGGTCGCCATCCCGGTGGCCGGGCGTGGCCGTGAGGTGCTCGACGACCTCGTCGGGATGTTCGTCAACACCCTGCTCCTGCGCACCCGGCAGGAGCCGGGACAGACGTATGCGGAGTTCCTCGACCGCGTGCGCACCATCGATCTCGATGCGTTCGCCCATGCCGACGTGCCGTTCGAGTATCTGGTCGAGCGGCTCGATCCGGTTCGGTCCGAGGCATTCGCGCCGCTGGCTCAGGTGATGCTGTCGTTCGATCAACACGATTTCGGGCTGGCCGGTGAGCCCGGAGCCGACGTGTCGGCCGTGCTGGGGGGCCTTCACCTCGAGACGGTCGACCCCGGTGTCGACTGGGCCAAGGTCGATCTGACGTTCTCGGTCGGCACGGCCACCCCCGACGGCAGCTGGCGCGCACAGATCGTCTATGCCACAGATCTGTTCGATCGCTCGTCGGTCGAACTGATCGGGGAGTACCTGGTCCGGGTGTTGCGCCGGATGACCGAGGACCCACAGGGGGCGGTCGCCGACGTCGAGTTGCTCTCCGCCGAGCAGCACGCCGCCGTCATCTCCCGCGCCGCCGGCGAAACCGTCGTACTGGCGCCGCAGACGCTGCCCGAGGCGCTCGGGGCGGGGATGGCGCGTTCGCCCCGGGCCACCGCGATGATCCACGAGGGCCGAGTGGTCAGCCATGGCGAACTGTCCGACCGGGTCTCGGCGCTCGCCCGCGAGCTGATCGGACGCGGTGTGGGTCCGGACTCCGCTGTCGGAGTGTGTATTCCACGGTCGGTGGAGATGGTGGTCGCCATTCACGCCATCGTCACCGCCGGCGGTCAGTACGTGCCCATCGACACCGCGGCCCCGATCGATCGGGCCCGGTACATGGTCGAGACCGCGGGTGCCGAGCTCGTGCTGGTCGGTCCGGGGCCGACGCCGACCGCGGTCAGCGGTTGTGGAGCCGCCATCCTGGCCGTCGACACCTCCGGGGCGGTGGTCGGTGACACCCGGCCCGTCGTCGACGCCGATCGGCGCGGACCTCTGCGCCCCGAGGGCGCCGCCTATACGATCTTCACCTCGGGCTCCACCGGGCGCCCCAAGGGTGTGACATTGAGTCACTCCGCGGTGCTCAATCGGCTGTGGTGGGGTCTGGATCAGATGCCCATCGACGCCACCGACCTGGTCGTCCTCAAGACTCCGTACACCTTTGACTGCTCGGTGCCGGAGATCTTCGCGCCGTTCCTGGTGGGCTCGAAGATCGTGGTCCTGCGGGCCGACGGGCACCTCGACCCGGTGTATGTGGCCGAGACCATCGCCGCCGAGCAGGCGACGATGGTGCACTTCGTGCCGTCGATGCTGTCGGTCTTCCTCGATCTCGCGGGCCCGCAACGGTTGGCGGCGCTGACCGGACTGCGTTTCATCGGAACCACCGGCGAGGCACTGCCACCCGCGGTTGCCGCGCAGACCCTCGAATCGATTCCCGATGCCGATCTCTACAACCTGTACGGACCCACCGAGGCCGCGGTCGAGATCACCTATCAGCGCGTTCTCGACGCCGACCGGGTGCTCAACGTCCCGATCGGCAAGCCCATGTGGAATTCCACGTCCCATGTTCTCGATGATCTGCTGCGGATCGTCCCCGACGGCGTGGTGGGCGAGTTGTACCTCGGCGGAGTCCAGTTGGCGCGCGGTTACGCCTCGCGGGCCGACCTCACCTCGGAACGTTTTGTGGCCGACCCGTTCGGCGCGCCGGGTACCCGGCTCTACCGGACCGGCGATCTGGTGCGCCGCAACCCGGCGGGCGATCTGGAGTATCTGGGCCGCACCGACTTTCAGGTCAAGTTGCGCGGCCAACGGATCGAGCTGGGTGAGATCGAGGCCGCCCTCGCAAGCGCTCCGGGCGTGGTCCACGCGGCCGCAACCGTGGTGTCGTCGGCCGGTGGTGAACATCTCGTCGGGTATGTCGCGGCCCGGCCGGGACAGACCCTGGATCTCGACGCGGTGAAGTCGGCGGTATCGGTGGATCTGCCGGAGTACATGCGGCCCGGGCTATGGGTGCAGCTGGACTCGGTGCCGCTGAACACGGCCGGCAAGCTCGATCGAAAAGCGCTGCCGCAGCCGACGTTCGAGTCATCGGAGTATGTCGCCCCGACCACCGATCGGGAATCCGCGGTCGCCGACGTGTTCGCCGACGTGCTGGGTGTGGAACGGGTCAGTGTGGTCGACTCCTTCTTCGACCTCGGCGGCAACTCCCTGTCGGCGACCCGGCTGGCGGCACGACTCGGCGACGCGCTGGGTGCCGACGTGTCGGTGCGCATGGTGTTCGATGCCCCGTCGGTGCGCGAGATCGCACAAACCGTTGTCACCGAGGGCGATTCGGCGGTGGTGCCGCTGGTGGCGGTGACCCGTCCCGATCCGCTTCCGCTGTCCTTCGCGCAACGCCGGATGTGGTTCATCAATCAGTACGACCCGAGTTCTGCGGCCTACAACATCGTGTCCGGTCTCCGCCTGACCGGCGATCTCGACGTCGAGGCACTGCGCGCCGCGTTCGGTGACGTGGTGAGACGACACGAGATCCTGCGCACCGTCTATCCGCGGCGTGACGGCAATCCGGTACAGGTCATCGAGAGTGCCGAACTCATCGCCGATCGACTCGACTGGGCGGTGAGCCCCGATCACGCAGGCATCGTCGAGGCGGCCGGTGACGGATTCGACGTCAGCCACCAGTGGCCGATCCGGATTCGGGTGCACGCCGAGTCGGATACGCGCCACGTCCTGGTGGTGGTCGTCCATCACATCGCCGCGGACAATGAGTCGGTTCGACCGCTCGTGCGAGATCTGGTGTCCGCCTACACAAGTCGCCTGACGGGCGGCGAACCGGGTCTGCTCCCGCTGCCGGTGCAGTTCGCCGATGTCGCGATCTGGCAGCGTGCGGTCCTCGGGGACGCATCGGATCCGACGTCGGTGCTGGGCCGGCAACTCGACCACTGGCGCACTGCGCTGGCCGATCTTCCGGATCTGCTGGAGATCCCCACCGATCATCCACGACCGCCGGTCGCGTCGATGCGTGGCCGCACCACCGCCTTCGCGTTCCCGGACACCACCGTGGCGCGGATCGCCGAGGTGGCACGCGGCGCCGACGTCACCCCGTTCATGGTCGTCCACGCCGCCCTGGCGGTGCTGCTGTCACGACTGTCGGCCACCGACGACATCGCGATCGCGACACCGATCGCCGGCCGCGGCCGCCCCGAGGTCGCCGAGCTCATCGGTATGTTCGTCAACACCCTGGTGCTGCGCACCGCGGTCGACCCGTCGGCGTCGTTCACCGACCTGCTCGCCGAGGTCCGCACCACCGATCTGGCGGCCTTCGACAACTCCGACGTTCCCTTCGAGTTGCTCGTCGAGCGCCTCAATCCGTCACGCTCGCAAGCGTTTGCGCCACTGGCCCAGGTGATGCTGAACGTCGTCGACGACACCGCGGGCACGGCGTCGCTTCCGGGATTGACAGTGGAACCGGCCGAGACCGGCGACCACCCGGCACAGGTGGATCTGAGTCTGGAGATCCGGCAATCCGATCGCGGCTGGGCCGGCGCGCTGACCTACGCCACCGACCTGTTCGACGAACCGGGGATCGAGACGTTCATCGCCCGGTTGATCGCACTACTGGACACCGTCACCGCCGATCCGACCGTCGCGGTCGGTGATGCGCCCATCTTCGCCGAGATCGACGACGTGCTCGGCTGGTCACACGGCGAGACGGTCGAGATCGGCGCGAACCCGGAGGCGCTGGGTGATCTGGTGCTCGCCGCGCTGGGTGACGCACCGGATACAGCGGCCCTGGTCTTCGAGGATCGTCGGGTATCGCGGGGTGAGTTCGGCGCGCTGGTGTCCTCGTTGGCGCGTCGTCTGGTGACGCTGGGTGTTGGTCCGGATACCGCTGTGGCGGTGGCGATCCCACGCTCTATCGAGATGCTGGTGGCGATCCACGCGGTCGTCGTCGCGGGTGGGCACTATGTGCCGGTGGACCCCGACGCCCCGGTCGAGCGGGTGGCCTACATGCTCGAGACGGCAGGTGCCGGGCTGATGCTGGTCGCGGGTCGAGATACGCTGTGGCCGTCGCAGATTCCCGGCGTGGCGACCGTCGAGGTCGATGCGCACCGTCCGGCGCAGGTGCAACCCTTCGATCCGAGTGAACGCCGGGGGTCTCTCACCGCGGACTCGGCGGCGTATACGTTGTTCACCTCCGGCTCCACCGGACGGCCCAAGGGTGTGACGGTGTCGCACGGCGCCATCGTCAACCGCCTGCTGTGGATGCAATCACGCTTCGGCTTGACCGGCGACGACGTCGTGCTGCAGAAGACCCCGGTCACCTTCGATGTCTCGGTGTGGGAACTGTTCTGGCCGCTGATGACGGGCGCACGCCTGGTGATCGCCCGCCCCGACGGGCATCGCGATCCGCAGTATCTGGCGGAAACGATCGCCGCCGAGAGGGTCTCGGCACTGCACTTCGTGCCGTCGATGCTGGCGGTGTTCTGCGACGTGCTCGGCTCAGACGGTCTGGGCGACCTGCGCAGTGTGCGTTCATTGTTCACCTCTGGTGAGGCGCTGACCGCCGCCACCGCCACGGCTGCGTTGACCGGATTGCCGGATGGTGTTGCGCTGCACAACCTGTACGGTCCGACCGAGGCGGCCGTCGACGTCACCCATCATCAGGTGGCACTCACCGACGAGGTGATCCCGATCGGTACGGCGGTCTGGAACACCGCAACCTACGTCCTCGACCAGCGTCTGCGCCCGGTACCGGCGGGTGTGGCCGGTGAGCTGTATCTCGGCGGGGTCCAGGTGGCACGTGGGTACGCCGGTCGTCCCGATCTGAGTGCGGATCGCTTCGTCGCCGATCCGTTCGGTCCGGCGGGCGGGCGCCTGTATCGCACCGGCGATCTGGTCCGGTGGAACGCCACCGGTGAGATCGAGTATCTGGGGCGCACCGACTTCCAGGTGAAGCTGCGCGGACAGCGCATCGAACTCGGCGAGATCGAGTCGGTGGTGGCCGCCGCACCCGGCGTCACCCATGTGGCCGCCGCGGTGGTGACCACTCCGGGTGGCGGTCGCATCCTGGCCGCCTACGTGGCCGGCGGACCACAGGTGCGGGTCGAGCTCCTCGAGGAGCTCTCCCGCGACCGGCTGCCCGAGTACATGCGACCGGATTCCTGGACGGTGCTCGACACGATGCCTCTCACGGTGTCGGGCAAGATCGACCGAAAGGCACTGCCCGAGCCGGTCATCGGGGTCTCCGGCGCTCCGGACGCGCCGACGAATGCCACCGAAACACTGATCGCCGAGATGACCTCGGGCATCCTCGGACTGCCCGGGATCGGGGTGAACGATTCGTTCTTCGCGCTCGGCGGGGATTCGATCATGTCGATTCAGCTCTCGGCGATGCTGCGTGCGGCGGGGCTCGGAATCCGTCCGCGAGACATCTTCGAGCGCAAGACGGTTCGCGGGCTGGCGGCATTGGCCACCGCTGGTGGCGATGACATCCTGCTCGAGTTGCCCGGTGGTGGGATCGGGGAGATGCCGCTGCTCCCCGTCGCCCGGTGGATGCTGGAACGAGCCGATTCCGCCGAGGACTACGCCGACTTCAGCCAGGCCATGGTGGTGACCCTGCCCGCGGGTGCCGACGCAGCACTCATCGGCGACGTGGTGGGCGCCGTCGTCGCCGCACATCCGATGTTGTCGGCGCGTCTCGCCGAGACCGACGGAGAAGAACCCGTGCTGGTGGCGGGAGGACCGTTCGAGGCTTCGGCCGCCGTCGAGGTGCGCCCGACACCGGTCTCGCCCGGGACCGACGACGTCGTGAGCGCGCACGCCGACGCCGCACTGCGACTCGATCCGGCCGCGGGGGCGATGGTGAGATGCGTTGCGCTGCTACCGGAATCGGGTGAGGGCGGTCGGCTGGTGATCGTTGTTCACCACCTGGCGGTGGATGCGGTGTCGTGGCAGACCATCATCGCCGACCTGGCAAGTGCAGGTGCACAGCGCGCACGAGGCGACGCAATCGGCCTTCCCGCCGAGGGAACCTCGATGCGCCGCTGGGCGGCGGCCATCACCGATCTCGTGGGTTCGCGCGCACACGAGGCCGACCTCTGGGATCGCATGCTGCCGGCCGGGCGGACATCGCCGGTCGGCGAACTCGACCCGGTCCGGCATCGCGACAAGGCATTCGGGTCTCTGCACCGGCAGATTCCGGCGGAGACCGCCGAGCGGGTACTGGTCGAGGTGGCCGCGGCATTCCGTGCCGGGGTGCACGATGTGCTGCTCGCGGCGTTGGGAATCGCCCTCGCCCGGCTCCGCGCGCGAGGTGAGACGAGCGTCGACGACGACGGACGGGGAGCGGCCCCCACCGACGTCACGGTGCTGCTCGAGGGACACGGCCGCGAAGAGCACATCGCCGCGGGCGCCGATCTGACCCTGACCGTCGGATGGTTCACCGGCATCGCGCCGGTCACCTTCGGGGTGGCGGCTCCGGCCACCGATGGTGAGCTGATCGCGATCGTCAAGGGTGTGAAGGAGACACTCGCCGCCCTACCCGATCACGGAATCGGCTTCGGCGTCCACCGATACCTCATGCCGGGATCCCCGATCGCCGACCGCCCGCTGCCCGAGATCACGCTCAACTATCTCGGCAATGTCAGCGGCGCGCCGCTCGACGCCGACGGATCACAGGGGCATCAGACCGAGACGGTCGCGTTTGCACCGGTGCCGCAGCGTCACCGGCTCGCCGGCACCATTCGGGGAGACATGGTGGCGCCCGGGGTGCTCGACGTCACCGTCTCCACCGTCCCCTCGTCGTCCGGACGGATCCTGGAGGTCGACTGGCGCCATCAGCCGGACGCACTCTCGGATGACGAGATGGGTTCGGTTGCGCAGTATTTCACCGAAGCCCTGGCGGAGATGGTCGCGTTGGTCGCACGCGTCGACGAGGTGGGACCGTCGCCGTCGGACATCCCCGGTGCCGACCTGACGCAATCGGAACTCGATCGGCTCTGCGCCGAGCACCCGGGTGCGCAGATCTGGGCGCTCTCGCCACTGCAGAAGGGCCTGCTCTTCGAGTCCGAACTCGCCGCCGCTCGCGGCGACGTGGACGTCTACGTCATGCAGTCGACCGTGGGGATCGACGGAGATGTCGATGCGGCGCGCCTGGGCGAGGCCGTCGACGCGCTCACCCGGCGGCACGCCGCACTGCGCTCGGGGTTCGTGCGGACCGACGTCGGGCATCCGGTCGCGGTGGTGGCTCCCTCGGTGGACACACCGACGAGGATCGAGGATCTGTCGGACCTGACCGACGTCGCGGCCGCCGACCGCCTCGACGAGATGCGCCGTGCGGAGAACTCCCGGCCGTTCGATCTCGCGCGCGGCCCCCTGCTGCGGTTCCTGCTGGTGCGCATGCCCGGTGATCGCCACACCCTGGTCCTGACCAACCATCACATCATCATCGACGGATGGTCGGCGCCCCTGATACTCGCCGATCTGATTTCGGCCTACCGCACCGGCTCGACGGTCACCGACGCTGGTGAGCGGCCCGTCGTCGAGTACGACCGGTATCTGGAATGGCTTGCAGCACAGGACATCACCGCTGGACTCCAGGCGTGGGACACGCTGCTGGCGCCGCTCGAGAGGCCCACCCTCATCGGGTCCGGACGACCGATCACCGCCGAGGCGGCGCCGCAGAAATCCACGGTGACGCTCGGCGCCGAAACCACCGCGGCCCTCACCCGGCTCGCCCGATCGGCCGAGGTGACCAACGCCGAGATCATCCAGTTCGCCTGGGCGCTGCTGCTGTCGCGCATCACCGGCGAGACGATCGTCTCCTTCGGTGAGACCGTATCGGGCCGGCCGTCGGTACTCGACGGCGTCGATCGCACCGTCGGCCTGTTCATCAACACCGTGCCGGTGGTCGTGGATGTGGCCGACGAACAGGTGATCTCCGAGGCTCTTCGCCGCCTGCACGAGGGCAAGCTCACGGTGCTCGACCATCAGCATGTCGGGCTCGGCGAGTTGACCACGCGCTCGGGTTTCGCTGCGCTGTTCGACACCCTGACCGTCTACGAGTCCTACCCGGTCGACGCGGCGCAGGCACTGGCAACCGCCGATGATGCCGCCGGGATGCGGGTGAACGCCGTCGAGATGGCCGACGCCACGCACTACCCCGTGGCATTGGGCGCGTCGCCGGTGGGCGACGACCTCACACTGTCGTTCACGTTCCTGCCCGGCGAGATCTCGGCCGACCACATCGAGGTGTACCGGGATGCATTCGTGACCCTGCTCGGCCAGATCATTGCGACCCCCGACGCCCGTATCGGTGATCTCGTTCTGCTCGAGGCGGATTCGGTCGATCGTGTGCTCGCATGGTCACGCGGGGCGACGTCGACGCCCTCGACCCGATCCCTGCCGGACCTCGTGGACGACAGCGTCCGGGCGACACCGGATGCGACGGCTCTGATCTTCGGGCAGGCCGAGATGACCTACCGCGAATTCGGTGACCGCGTCGAGGCGTTGGCGCGCGATCTGGCGGCGACGGGTGTCACGACCGACGTCGCGGTCGCCGTGGCCATCGAGCGTTCGCCGGAATTGCTGATCGCGATCCACGCGATCGTGCGCGCGGGCGGACACTACGTGCCGCTGGACATCGACGCACCGACGAGTCGCCTTCAGTACATGATCTCCACGGCCGGGGTGCGTGTCATTCTCACCGGACCCGACGTGCCCTCGGCGGTGACTGTGGTACTGGAAACACCAGACGTGCACGGCATTCCGGTGGTGGCCGTGGACGCTTCCGGACCTGTTCCCCGGAGCGGCGCACCGACGCCGGCGGCAACGGCAACGGCGATTCCCGAGTCGGCCGCCTACACGCTGTTCACCTCCGGCTCGACCGGAGCACCCAAGGGAGTCACGGTCTCGCACGCGGCGATCGTGAATCGTCTCGAGTGGATGCAGTCCGAGTTCGCGCTCGGGTCTTCGGACGTGGTGGTGCAGAAGACACCGGCAACATTCGATGTGTCGGTGTGGGAGTTGTTCTGGCCGTTGATGTCCGGCGCGACCCTGGTGATCGCCAGGCCGGACGGACATCGCGACCCGCGGTATCTCGCGGAGCTGATGGCCCGCCACGCGGTCACCACGGTGCACTTCGTCCCGTCCATGCTCGCCACCTTCCTCGACGTGCTCGGCGAGGACGACCGCCACGCGCTTACCGCGGTCCGGCAGGTCTTCACCTCCGGTGAGGCGCTACCGGCGGCCGTGGCGCAGGAGACGCTGACCGCGCTGCCCACCGCACGCCTGCACAATCTCTACGGTCCCACCGAGGCGGCCGTCGACGTCACGCATCACGAGGTCGTGCCCTCGGATACCGTGGTGCCGATCGGGGTGCCCATCGCGAACACGACCACCCACGTGCTCGATCGGCGTCTGCGTCCGGTGCCCGTCGGCATCGCCGGTGAGTTGTATCTCGGCGGCGTCCAGCTCGCGCGCGGCTACGCGGGCCGCAGTGACCTGTCCGCGGATCGCTTCGTCGCCAATCCCTTTGGTGGTGCGGGATCGCGGCTCTACCGCACCGGTGATCTCGTGCGATGGGACTCCACGGGCCGCCTCGAGTATCTGGGGCGTACCGATTTCCAGGTGAAGCTGCGCGGGCAGCGCATCGAACTGGGCGAGATCGAGGCCGTTCTCGTCGCCGTTCCCGGTGTCGTCCACGCAGCGGCGTCGGTGATCGATGGACCCGGTGGTCAGCAGTTGGTCGGTTACCTCTCGGGCACAATCGATCTGGATGATGTCCGGGAGGCGGTCGAGGATCGGCTGCCGGCGTACATGCGACCGACCGCCTGGATGGTGCTCGATCCGATGCCGTTGAGTTCCTCGGGCAAGATCGACCGTCGCGCACTGCCCCGACCACAGGTCGCCGACAGCGGGATCGTCGAACCCGCGTCGCCCGTCGAGGCGGTCATCGCCGAGATCGTCGCCGACGTCCTCGGCCTCGAGCAGGTGTCGGTCACCGCGGGCTTCTTCGAACTCGGCGGGAACTCGCTGTCGGCCACCCGCCTGGTCTCACGCCTGTCGAGGGCGCTGTCGGCCGACATCTCGCTGCGGACGGTTTTCGACTCGCCGAGTGTCCGTGACCTGGCGCGTCACCTGGACATCGGAGCCGGTTCCGTCCTGCCGCCGATCACCGCGGCACCGCGCCCTGGGCGCATTCCGTTGTCCTACGCGCAGCGCCGCATGTGGTTCATCAATCGCTTCGACCCCGACTCGTCGGCGTACAACATCGTGGCGGCGCTGCGCCTGCGCGGTGCCCTTGACGTCGATGCCCTGCATTCGGCGGTGGCCGACGTGGTGAGCAGGCATGAGGTCCTGCGCACCACCTACCCCGTCGTCGACGAGGAGCCGGTCCAGAAGATCTGGAGTACCGACAACGCTGTCGCGCAGCTTGATTGGGCGCAGGTGACAGATCTCGACGAGTTGTCGGCGGTGGCCGGCCGCGGTTTCGACGTCACCGTCGAGACTCCGCTGCGCGTGCGCGTCATGCGCGAAGCGGACGATCGGCACGTGCTGCTCATCGTGTGGCACCACATCGCCGGCGACGGAGAGTCCATCCGACCGTTCGTCACCGACCTGGTGGCCGCCTATCGAGCTCGTCGGTCCGGTGCCGAACCCGAACTGCCAACGCTCGCAGTGCAATTCGCCGACGTCGCGATCTGGCAGCGGGCCGTGCTGGGCGAGGTCGACGAACCCGATTCGGTCGTCGGCAGACAACTGGGCCATTGGCGTGAGACCCTGGCCGCGCTGCCTGATGTCATCGCCCTGCCGACCGACCGGGTCCGGCCCGAGGTCGCCACCCTGCGCACCGAAACCGTCGACTTCGAACTCGATCCCGATCTCGTCGGTCGAATCGTCTCGCTGGCCGATCACCGTGGCGCAACGACATTCATGGTGGTGCACGCGGCCTTGGCGGTGTTGCTGTCACGCCTGTCGGCCGGCCACGACATCGTGGTCGCGTCACCGGTGGCCGGGCGCGGCAGTCCGGAGCTCGATGACCTCGTCGGCATGTTCGTCAACACCGTGGTGTTGCGCACCCACGTCGACTCGGCGGCGGACTTCGGCGCGCTCTTGGACTCCGTCCGCGATACCGACCTCGACGCATTCGCGCACAGCGACCTACCATTCGAGTATCTGGTAGAGAAACTCGCCCCGGTGCGTACCCAGGCGTTCGCGCCGCTCGCGCAGGTGATGCTCAACGTCCTCGACGACACCCCGGGAATCGTCGAGTCGACCGACCTGAGCATCGAACCGTTGCCGACACCGGATCGCCCGTCGCAGATGGACATGACGTTCGAGATCGTCCGGGGTCGGGATCTGTCCCCGTGGCAGGCGAGTGTGCGGTACGCGACCGATCTCTTCGACAGGTCGACGATCGTCGCCGTCGTCGACCGTCTGATCCGCATCCTGGAGGCCGTCACCGACGACCCGACCATTGCCGTCGGCGACGTCGTGATCACCTCGCGTGCGGAGCAGCAGCTCCTCGCGGCGTTGCCCCGACCCGGGCGGCAGAATCCGAACGCCGCGGCCACGGTACTCGATCTCCTCGATGAGGTTGTCGTACGTCATCCGGATCGCATCGCCGTCACCGCCGGTGGGCAGAGCCTGACCTACGCCGAACTCGATCGGCAGTCGTCCAGGCTGGCCGCCTCCCTGCTGGATGCCGGGGTGACACCGGGCTCGTTCGTGGGCTTGGCGGTACGTCGCTCGACGGTGCTTCCGGTGGCGATCATCGCGATTCTCAAGACCGGCGCCGCCTATGTCCCGATCGACGTGAGCAATCCCGACGATCGGCTGCGGCACATCATCGACGATGCGTCGCCGGCCTGCATCGTGGTGGATTCGACGACGCGGGAGTCACTTCCGGCCACCGATGCCGCTCGATTGGATATCGACGACCTGCCCGCCCATGGCGGCACCCGCCTCCGCGATGTCACGGTGCGCCCCGGCGACGCCGCATACATGATCTACACCTCGGGCTCGACAGGTCGACCCAAGGGCGTCGTCATCGGGCATCGGCAGGTCGTCGCACTCATGGATGGCGCCGCCGAACTGTTCGAGTTCACCGAGGCCGATGTGTGGACGATGTTCCACTCCTACGCATTCGACTTCTCGGTGTGGGAACTGTGGGGGCCGTTGCTCACCGGCGGACGTCTGGTCATCGTCGATCGTGATCTTGCCCGTGACCCCGACGAATTCCTCCGCCTGGTGCGCGACGAGGGGGTGACCGTCCTCAATCAGACGCCCTCGGCCTTCTATCAGTTCATCACCGCCCGTGAACGTGCGAACGCCGATCTCCCGTTGCGTTACATCGTCTTCGGCGGGGAGGAGCTGAGCTTCGACCAGGTTCACCGCTGGTACTCGACGGATCCCGATGACCGGCCGACCTTGGTCAACATGTACGGGATCACCGAGACGACGGTGCACGTCACCTTCGCCGAGCTGGACGCGTCGATGGTGGGCCACGGTGGTCCCAGCGTCGTCGGGCGTGCCCTGAGTGCCTTGGGTATCGCCATTCTGGACGAACGTCTGCACCCCGTTCCGCCCGGCGTGGTGGGCGAAATCTACGTCGCGGGAACACAACTCGCGCAGGGCTATCATCGACGTGCGGCGCTCACGGCGACGAGATTCGTGGCCGCCCCGGCCGGGGCGGGCGACGTCGCCGGAACCCGGCTGTATCGCACCGGCGATCTGGGTCGACGCGTCGGCGATGACATCGAATACATCGGCCGCGCCGACTCACAGATCCAGTTGCGCGGTTTCCGCATCGAACTCGGTGAGGTGGAGGCGGCACTACGCCGTGTACCGGGAGTCGTCGCGGCAGCGGCGGACACCCGACGCGGCAGCGGGTCCGACGTCACCCTGGTGGGCTACGTCGTGGGCGGCGAGCAGTCGGATGACCGCGCACGGACGCTCGACCCGAAGGCGGTACGCACGGCGGTCGCGGAGTTCGTGCCCCAGTACATGGTTCCGGACGTGATCACCGTCGTCGAGTCGATTCCGTTGACATCCAACGGCAAACTCGACCGACGGGCGTTGCCGGCACCGGTGATGGAGAGCGACGCAGAGCTCATCGAACCCGGGACCGATGACGAAGCCGCAGTGCTGCAGATCTTCGCGGAGGTGCTCGGCATCGACCACCTCGGTGTCACCGAGTCGTTCTTCGATCTCGGCGGGAACTCCCTGTCGGCGACCCGCCTTGCCGCGCGCGTCGGTGAGGCCTTGTCGGTCGAGGTATCGGTGCGAAGCGTGTTCGATTTCCCGTCGGTGCGTGAACTGACCGCCGCGCTCGCATCCGGCACGAGTCGGATCGCCCCGGTGGTGCCGGTGATCCCACGGCCGCAACGTATCCCGTTGTCTTTCGCGCAGCGGCGCATGTGGTACGTCAACCGAATCGATCCGTCGTCGGCCGCCTACAACATCCCGATGGTGCTTCGTCTGAGTGGTGACCTCGACGTCGACGCGCTGCACGCGGCGGTGCTGCATGTGGTGGCGCGGCACGAGGTGCTGCACACGACGTTCCCTGCCGTCGATGGTGAGCCGTATCAGAAGATTGCCCGGGCATCGTCGGTGGCCGCCCGATTGGACTGGGATGTCGTCGACTCCGAGTCCGGGATCGCCGAGGCGGCAGAAACCGGATTCGACGTGACCACACAGTGGCCGATCCGAATCCGCCTGTGGGAGCAGGCCTCCGACGAGCATGTGCTCGCGGTGGTGGCCCATCACATGGCCTTCGACGGTGAATCGATGAGTCCCTTCGTGACCGACCTGACCTCCGCCTACGCGGCCGAGGCGCAAGAGCGGGAACCGGAACTGGCTCCGCTGGGGGTCCAGTTCGCGGACTTCGCTCTCTGGCAACATGACGTACTCGGCGACGCCGACGATCCCGACTCGGTCTTCGGGCGTCAGCTCGCGTACTGGCAGCGCAGTCTCGCGGGTGTGCCGGACCTGGTGGAACTGCCCACCGACCGGCCACGTCCACCGGTGGCCAGTGGTCGCGGCGATCGTGCCGAGGTCGAGATCCCGGCCGAGGTCGTGCGGCAGATCGGCAGCCGCGCACAAGAATTCGGTGTCACCCCGTTCATGCTGGTACACGCGGCACTGGCCGCGATGATCTCGCGCCTGACCGCCGTCGACGACATCGCCGTCGGCACGCCGGTCGCCGGGCGAGGGCAACGGGTCCTCGATCCGCTGGTCGGGATGTTCGTCAACACCCTGGTTTTGCGCACCACCGTCGATCAGGGCGGCGCCTTTGCCGACCTGCTCGCGGAGGCGAAAGCCGTCGACGTCGAGGCGTTGTCCCACTCCGATGTGCCGTTTGAGGCCGTCGTCGACGCGGTGCGGCCAAGGAGGTCGGACGCCTTCGCGCCGTTCACGCAGGTGTGGCTCACCTTCGACCAGGCGTCGCTGCCTGATTTCGGCGGTTCTGATCTTGGTGGCTCGGATATCGGGGGACAAGTCGCCGGCCTGACGGTGTCACCGTTGTCCGCCGAGACCGTGCCCGCCCGAGTCGACCTCACCGTCGGCATCGCCCCGACACCGCAGGCCCCGACACCGCAGGCCCCGACACCGCAGGCATGGACCGTCTCGTTGCTCTATGCCACCGACCTGTTCGATCACGCCACCGTCGTGCAATTCGGTGACCACCTGGTCGACATCCTGACGGCCGTCGTGGCCGATCCCGGTATGGCGGTGGGAGATCTGCCGCTGGCCACGCGTGATCGTTCGGCGGCGGCGGAGCCGGCCGCCGCAGACGTGGCCGTCGGAGCAGGCGGATACCAGGTGGTGGATCCGCTCGAGGGCATCGCGACCGAACCCATCGCGGTGAGTGGTCCCACGGTGGCGCCACGGTTGCTGCGTGAACTGTTCGCCGATGCTGCCGCGAACTTCGGGTCCCGGCAGGCAGTGATCGATGCCGACGGCGAGATGCTCACCTACGCACAGCTCGACGAACGCTCGAACCGGTTGGCGCGCTGGCTGATCGGACATCGGATCGGCACCGAGTCGCTGGTCGCGCTCGCCATCGGCCGATCCGCCCGGCTGCTGACCGCCATCTGGGCGGTGGCCAAGACCGGCGGCGCCTACGTCCCCATCGACCCGGATTACCCGGCCGAGCGCGTGACGGCGATGGTCGAGGATTCCGGTGCGGTCCTGGGATTGACGGTGAGCGAGGCCGGTGACCTCCCCGCCACCGCCACGGGCTGGTTGCGGCTCGACGATCCGGCGATCGCCGCGGAGATCGAGGCGATGGACGGTGAACCCCTCACCGACGCCGAACGTCGTCTGCCCGATCGGGTGCACAACACCGCCTACGTCATCTTCACCTCGGGCTCGACCGGACGACCCAAGGGCGTGTCGGTCACCCACACCGGACTGGCCAACTTCGCCGCCGAGGAACGACGGCGATCCAGCGCCGACGAGTACGCACGCGTCCTCGGATTCGCGTCGCCGAGTTTCGATGCCTCCGTCCTGGAGTATCTGCTGGCCACCATCAGTGGTGGAGTGCTGATCTACCGTCCGAGCGGCGCGGTCGGCGGGCCGGAACTGCAGGACCACATGATGCGTCAGGCGGTCACCCACACCTTCCTGACACCGACCGTGCTGTCGACCCTGCAGTCGAGCGCATTACCGGCGCTGCGTGTGGTCTATGCCGGTGGCGAGGCCGTGCCACAGGGACTCAAGGACGACTGGTCGGCGATGCGCCGAATCCAGAACCTGTACGGTCCGACCGAGACGACCATCGGTGTGACCATCAGTGAACCGATGCAGATGGGTACGCCGGTCTACCTCGGCGGGCCGATCAACGGTGTCGGACTGCTGGTGCTCGACGGCCGCCTCAAGCCGGTCCCCCCGGGCGTGCCCGGCGAACTGTACGTCGTCGGCCACGCGATCTCCCGCGGATACCTTCACCATCCGGCGCTCACCGCCGCGCGTTTCGTCGCCAATCCCTATGGCATCCCCGGCGATCGGATGTATCGCACCGGAGATGTCGTCCGCCGGCGCACCGACGGCTCGGGACACCAGGTGCTCGAGTACTCGGGCCGCAGCGACGACCAGGTCAAGCTGCGCGGACTGCGCATCGAACTCGGCGAGATCGAGAGTGCGCTCACCTCACACCAGGCGGTGGACTCGGCCGTGGTGGTCGGTGTCGGCGGTTCGGTCGCGACGTCGCTGGCCGCCTACGTGGTCGGCGACACCGAGCGGATCGACATCGCCGAGCTGCGGGCGTTCCTCGCCGATCGGGTGCCCGCCCACATGGTGCCGTCGTCGATCGCTGTCCTCGATGCGCTGCCGCTCACGCCGGTGGGCAAACTCGACAAGGCGGCGCTGCCCGAACCGGTCGTCGAGGCGGGGGAGTACGTGCCCCCGGCCGACGACACCGAGGCCGCGGTCGCGGCGATCTTCGGCGAGGTGCTCGGGATGGCCGAGGTGTCGGTCACCGACTCCTTCTTCGATCTCGGCGGCAATTCGCTGTCGGCCACCAAAGTGGTTGCCCGGGTGAGTGATCGGCTCTCCACCACCGTCGCGGCGCGCGACCTCTTCGACGCGCCCACCGTGCGGCGGTTGGTGCGGGCGGTCGCTGGTCGTGGCGTCGACGATCGTGAACCACTCGTCGTCGGGCCGCGACCCGAGCGCATCCCGCTGTCCTTTGCACAGCAGCGGATGTGGTTCATCAATCAGTTCGACACCACCTCGCCCGCCTACAACGTCCCGGTCGGCCTGTGGGTGACCGGCGCCCTCGACACCGACGCACTGCGCGCCGCCGTCGGCGATGTGCTGGACCGTCACGAGATCCTGCGCACCGTCTTCCCGGCGGCGGGCAACGACCCGGCAGACGACGACAGCGCAACGCCGTATCAGCGTGTGCTCGGGGTCGGCGAGGCAATGGATCGGCTCGACTGGGCGGCCGGCGCCGACGTCGACGCGGTGCGTGCCGCCGCGACCGAGGGGTTCGACGTCACCGCCGACCTACCGATCCGGGTTCGCGTCGCGCACCGCACCCCCGACGAACACCTCCTCGTGCTGGTGACCCACCACATCGCATCCGACGCCGAGTCGGCGCCGATCCTCGCGCGAGATCTGATCACCGCGTATGAGGCCCGGGCGGCGGGGCGCACGCCGCGGTGGGTTCGGCTCGATGTGCAGTACGCCGACTTCGCGTTGTGGCAGCGGCGGATTCTGGGATCGATCGACGATCCGACGTCACGTCTGTCGGCACAACTCGATCATTGGCGCGACGAACTCGCCGATCTCCCCGAGGTGCTCGCGCTTCCGGCGGACCGTCGACGTCCGGTGGTCTTCGATCCGACGGCGGGGACCGTCGACTTCACCTTCGATGCGGAGATGCTCGGGTCGATCGCGAATCTCGCACAGGAGGTCGGCGGCACCCGCTTCATGGTGGTGCATGCCGCGGTGGCGGCCGCATTGTCGCGGCTGTGCGCCACCGACGACGTGGCGCTCGGCACAGCGGTGGCCGGCCGTGGTGATGCCGCGCTCGACGAGATGGTCGGCATGTTCGTCAACACGGTGGTCCTGCGCACCGTCCTCGATCCGGCCGAACGGGTGCGCGACCTGCTGACACGTGTTCGTGATCGAGATCTCGACGCCTTCGCCCATGCCGATGTGCCGTTCGATCAGGTCGTCGAGGCGTTGGCGCCGCGGCGTTCGACCGCCCACGCACCGCTGTTCCAGGTGGGTTTCAACTACCTCGTCGGCGCCGACATCGGCGACACCGCTCAGGAGTCACTCGGCGCGCTGGGCATCGCATTCGAGGAATCGGCCGCCCCGGCGACCAAATTCGACATGTCGTTCTCCTTCGTCGAATCGGCGCTCGCCGACGGCGCCGAGACGGCCGAGTTGCGCGGTGAGATCCAGTACGCCACAACCCTGTTCGACACCTCAACGGTCGAGCGGTTCATCGGGGTGCTGCGGGCGGTCGTCGCAGCGATGGTGGCCGACCCGGATCGGCTCGTCGGAGACATCGACATCGTCGACCCGGACACCCGGAACCGGCTGGTGCCGGCGACGTCCCGGCGATATCCCGACGTGACGGCCGCGACCCTCATCGAGATGCTCGACGCCCGCGATCTCGACGCCGATCGTCCGGCCGTCATCGAAGGCGACGAGGTGA
Organism: Gordonia oleivorans; assembly: GCF_040044975.1. Taxonomy (NCBI): domain Bacteria; kingdom Bacillati; phylum Actinomycetota; class Actinomycetes; order Mycobacteriales; family Gordoniaceae; genus Gordonia; species Gordonia oleivorans. The sequence continues at coordinate 48,635 of NZ_JBDZDI010000009.1, read as the reverse complement.
TCTCCCACCGCGAGTTCGAGGAGCGGACCAATCGGCTGGCGCGTGAGTTGATCGCCCGCGGTGTGGGTCCGGAGGTTCCTGTCGCCGTCGGGATCTCACGGTCAATGGAGTCCGTCGTCGCGGTTTGGTCGGTACTCAAGGCGGGCGGGGCGTACCTGCCGGTGGACCCGCGTCACCCGGCCGAGCGGATCGCGCACATGCTCACCGACTCGGGGGTTGGCGTCGGTGTGACCCGGGCCGCCGACCGAGCCGCCTTCGACGACGTATCCTCCACCGAATGGGTGGTCCTCGACGAGCGGGGCACCGACGAGCAGGGCACCGACGAGCAGGGCCCCGACGAGCAGGGCACCCGGGCGCGAACGGCCATGCACCCGGCCGCGGCCATCGACGCCGCCGAGCGGCGTGGACCGGTGACGCTCGACTCGCTGGCCTATTTGATCTACACCTCCGGGTCGACCGGCCGCCCCAAGGCCGTTGCGGTGTCACACCGCGGCGTGGCCGACCTGGTCGCCGAACAACGAGCCCTCAGTGGCCTGGGCGGGTCCGCCGAGGACCTACGCGTGCTCCACGTGGCATCGCCGAGCTTCGATGCGGCGTTCTTCGAGATGATCTGGGCGATCGGTCTCGGCGGCACCTTGGTGGTCTCACCCGCAGAGGTCTACGGCGGAGACGACCTGACGCAGGTCATCCGGGCCGGCGCGGTGACCGACATGGTGATCACGCCGTCGGTGCTCGCGACGCTCGATCCGGATCGGTTGCCGACGCTGCGGCACCTGACCACCGCCGGCGAGGCCTGCCCGCCCGAACTGGTGGATCGCTGGGCCCCGAGAGTGGCGATGTCCAATCTGTACGGCCCGTCGGAGACCACGGTGTGGGCCACTGTCGCAACGATGGGGGTCGATCGGCCGGTCACCATCGGCCGGCCGGTGCACGGATTCTCCGCCGTCGTACTCGACAACCGGCTGAATCCGGTGCCGGTCGGCGTGGTCGGCGAGCTCTACCTGATGGCCGACGGCCTGGCGCGCGGGTATCTGGGTCGTTCTGCGCTCACCGCGGAGCGGTTCGTCGCCGCACCGTTCGGGCGGCCCGGTACGCGGATGTACCGGACCGGCGACCTCGTGCGCTGGACCCCGGGTGCCGAACTCGACTACGTCGGACGTTCGGATTTCCAGGTCAAGGTCAACGGGCAGCGTGTGGAGCTCGGCGAGATCGACGCCGCGCTGGTTGCCGATCCCGCTGTGGCGCAAGCCTTCACCCTGGGTGTGCCGGGGCCGCGGGGCAACATGCGGCTGGTGGCCTACGTCGTCGGCGCGAGTGCCGATCTCGACGTCGCCGCGCTACGCGAGCGGGTGGCGGGAGGTCTCGCCGAGTACATGGTGCCCTCGGCGATCGTCGCCCTCGACGCCATCCCGCTCACCCCGACCGGAAAACTCGACCGGGCCGCGCTCCCGCAGCCGACGCTGTCCGACGACGAGGGTCACCACGCTCCGTCGACCCCGACCGAACAGGTCATCGCCGACGTCTTCGCCATGGTGCTCGGACAGAAGCGGGTGTCGGTCACGCAATCGTTCTTCGAACTCGGTGGCGACAGCATCATGTCGATCCAGCTGTCCTCGCTGCTGCGTGCGGCGGGGCTGTCGGTGTCGCCGCGGGAGATCTTCGTCCACCGCACGGTCCGCGGCCTGGCCGCGGTCGCGCGGGCCGATCGGGGCGAGTCCCTGGCCGAGCTGACCGGCGGCGCGGTGGGGCCTGTCCAGACGCCGCCGATGGCGCACTGGTTGCTCGAACATGCCACCACGCCAGGCGATCTCGATGATTTCTCACAGTCGGCGGTGCTGGTGCTGCCCACGACGATCGACGCCGGTGACCTGACCGAGGTGATCACAGCCGTCGTCGAGCACCATGCGATGCTCTCGGCGACCATGCGCGTCGACGACACCGGCACACCCGAACTGATCGCCGGCACCCCGTTCGATGCGACCCGCTGCGTCCACACCGTCGAGGCGGCCGGCGCGCCCGGTTCGGCGGAGTTCACCGAGGCGATCACCACGGCACATGCGCAGGCGCTGACGCGTCTCGACCCGTCGTCGGGTGTGATGACACAGTTCGTCGCGGTGGTTCCGGCAAAACATTTTGCGCCCGAACATGATGCGCCGGGACGGCTCATCGCTGTGGTGCATCACCTCGCCGTCGACGCCGTGTCGTGGCAGGCCATCATCACCGATCTCGCCACCGCGTGGGCGCAGCGCGCGGCCGCCGCACCCATCGAGCTGCGACCGGTCGGCACCTCATATCGACGCTGGGCCGCCGTACTCGGTGAGCTCGCCGCCGGGGATCACCGATTCTGGGAACGACAACTGCCGATCGACGGGGCCGGTATCGGACGCCCGTTCGACGGTGAGCGCGACCGGCTGTCCACAGTGTGCAGCCACGCCGTCGATCTGGACGAGTCGCTCACCGAGGCGCTCCTGACCCGTGTCGCAACGGCTTTCGCCACCTCCGTCGACGATGTCCTGCTGGGCGCGCTGACGGCCGCTCTCGGTCAACTCGGCGGCGACCGGATCTCGGTGCTGCTCGAGGGACACGGCCGCGAGGAGGAACTCGCACCCGGAGCCGACCTGGCACGAACGGTGGGGTGGTTCACCTCCATCGCGCCGCTGACCGTCGAGGTCGCCGACGTCGCGATCGACGACCCGGACACCCTTCTGTCAATGGTCAAGACGGTCAAGGAGATCCGCCGCGCCATGCCGGACGGCGGGCTGTCCTTCGGGCCCGCGCGCTACCTCGATCCGTCCTCGCCCCTGCGGTCGCGACCGCTGCCGGCCGTCGGCTTCAACTACCTCGGCAACGTCGGTACCGGTGGTGCCGGTGGCGAGGTAGCGCAGGAGTCGACGCCCACCCCGTTCACCCCTGCGCCTGAGCGATATGAGCTCCCGGCGTCGGTGTCGGGGGCATTGGTGGCGCCGGCGTCGTTGTCGGTCAACGCCGCCGTCGCGGTGATCGATGGTCGCCGCACCCTGCACGCCGATTTCTCCTTCCCCGCAGCGGTTCTCGCGGAGTCGGAGGTGGCCGGGATCGCGCAGCGGTGGACCGCAGCGCTGGGCGCGATCGTCGATCACCTCGACGCCGGCGCCCGACCGGGCCGTACCCCATCGGATGTTCTCGCCCCCGGTGTGACCCAGATCGATGTCGACGAGATCGATGCGGTGCACCCGGAGGCGCAGATCTGGCCCCTCTCGCCGCTGCAGAACGGTCTGTACTTCCAGGCCGAACTGGCCGCGGCCGATCACCTGCCGGACGTGTACATCACCCAGGCGACCATCGGTCTGCGCGGCGCGGTGGACCCGGACCGGATGCGGGCGGCGGCCGATGCGGTGATGGCGCGTCACGCGATCCTGCGATCGGGGTACCGGCGCACCTCGGCGGGCACCGTGGTGGCCGTGGTGCCCCCGGTGGTCGCCGCGGAGTTCTCCACAGTCGACCTCCGGGAGGTTGCCGAGCAGGAGCGGGACGAGCGCCGCGCCGCGCTCGCCGACGAACTGCGCCTGCGGCGGTTCGACATGTCGCGGCCCGGGCTGATCCGGTTCACCCTCGTCATCGAGGGCGATCGGCGACACAGCCTCATCATCACCAACCACCACATCCTGTTGGACGGGTGGTCGGGCCCCCTGCTGATCACCGATCTGCTGACGATGTATCTGACCGGCGCCGACACGGATCCGACCGGCACCTCCATGACGGCCGAGCGTGGGGACGTGCCCGACTATGATGCCTTCCTGCGCTGGCTGGGCCGGACCGACCCCGATGCCGGGCTTGCCGCCTGGCGGGAATGCCTACGGTCAATCGACGGTCCCACCCTGGTGGCGCCGGTGACCGAGACGGCATCGCAGCGACCACTGCCGCAGGATCTGGTCGTCGAATTGGACGGCTCGACCACCGCGGCGCTCGCCGAACTGTCCCGGACGCACGGCGTGACGATGTCGACCGTGGTGCAGGGCGCGTGGGCGATCCTGTTGTCGCGGATGACCGGTCAATCGACCGTGGTCTTCGGTGAGACCGTCTCCGGGCGGCCCGCCGACCTCGACGGTGCAGCCGCCATCGTCGGGCTGTTCATCAACACCATCCCGGTCGTGGCGACGGTGGACTCGGACATGACGATCGGTGGTGTACTCGCCGAACTGCACCGGTCCAAGACCGCCGTTCTCGACCATCATCACCTCGGCTTGGCCGACATCGCGGCCACGGTGGGGGAGAGCGTCCTCTTCGACACCCTCACCGTCTACGAGTCCTACCCGGTGGACACCTCCGCCGCGGCCGAACTGACCGCCGACGGCGGGCTCACGGTGAGCGCGGCATCCGGTCGTGATGCCACGCACTACCCACTGAATCTGGCCACCTCCCCGACGCCGGACGGGCTCACGCTGTCACTCAAGTACCTGCCGGATGTCTTCGACGAGGCGACCGTGTCGGCATTCTCCTCGGCACTGGTGCATCTGCTCGAGACGATGGCGGCAGAACCCGGACGCCTACTGCGCACCGTCGGTCTGCTCGATGCGCGGGCCGCCGCGGGCCGGCTCACCCGACGCGGACCCGAACCCGAGGACACCCTCACGCTGCCCGAGATGCTGCAGCGGTCGGCGGCGGCACATCCGGAATCCACCGCGGTGATCTGGGGAGATCGCACGCTGCGGTATCGGGAACTCGACGAGCAGAGCAATGCGCTCGCGCGGCTGTTGCTCTCGCATGGCGTCGGGCCGGAAGAGGCTGTGCTGGCGGCATTTCCGCGCTCCGATCTGGCGCAGGTGGTGCTCTGGGCGGTGGTCAAGACCGGAGCCGTCTTCACCCCCGTCGACCCCAAGTACCCCAGCGATCGTGTGCGCATGGTGGTCGAGGACAGCGGCGCGCGCCTCGGATTGGTCGACGCATCCGCCCGGTCGGAGATGCCCGACGGCGCGGAATGGCTGGGCGTCGACCATTCGTTCCTCGAATCCGTTGTCGCGCAATGGTCCACCGCACCGATCTCCGACCTCGAACGGGGCCACGGGATCCGGCCGGACAACGCGGCGTACATGATCTTCACCTCGGGATCGACCGGACGGCCCAAGGGCGTGATGGTCACCCACAGCGGTCTGCGCAACGTCGCCACCGGGCTGCGTGACGAGCATCGGTCGAACTCGTCGAGCCGGTGGCTGGGGGTCAGTTCCCCGGCGTTCGACGCCTCGATGATGGAGGTCCTCGGTGCCTACGTCGAGGGCGGCACGATGGTCGTGGCGCCGGCCGACACCTACGGTGGACCGGAACTGGCCCGATTCATCCGCGAACACGATGTGACACACGCATTCCTGGTGCCCAGCGTTGCCGCGTCGATGCCGACCTTCGGTGACGGAGCTCTGGCCGACCTGCTATTGGGTGGTGAAGCCGTCCCGGCGAGCGAGATCGCACGATGGACGGCCGCGGACTCCTCACGGGCCCTCTACAACGTCTACGGTCCGACGGAGACGACGATCATCGCGGTGACCTCCGCTGCGATGCGCGGTCAACCGATCACCATCGGCGACGCCCTGCCCGGCGTGCACACCCTCATCCTCGATCAGTGGTTGCGGCCGGTGCCCACCGGAGTCGCCGGCGAACTGTATCTCGCCGGGCCGGCACTGGCCCGGGGCTACGCACACCACGGTGGGCTGACCGCCGAGCGATTCGTCGCCGATCCCTACGACGCGCCCGGATCGCGGATGTACCGCACCGGTGATCTGGTGCGCTGGCGCTCCGACGACACCATCGAGTATCTCGGTCGATCGGACTTCCAGGTCAAGGTGCGCGGACTGCGCATCGAGATGGGTGAGATCGAATCGGCGCTGCGGCGCGTCGACGGGGTGGCCGCGGCCGTGGTCACCGCCGTCGAACGCCCGGCCGGAACGGCGCTGGCCGCCTACGTGGTCCCCGCCGAGGGGGCCCGGCCCGACCGGCGGACGATCCTGGCCGATCTCGGCCGGCTGCTACCCGCCTACATGGTGCCGGCGAGTCTGACGATCCTGGACCGGATGCCGCTGGGTCCCATCGGCAAGCTCGATCGTCGGGCCCTGCCGGAGCCCGAGTTCACCGCGACCGAGACCGTCGCGCCGAGGACTCCGGCCGAGAAGGCGATCGCCGCGGTGTTCGGCGAGGTCCTCGGGATCGCCGAGGTGTCGGTGATCGAGTCCTTCTTCGACATGGGTGGCAACTCGTTGTCGGCGACGCGGGTGGTCGGCCGGCTCGGCGACCTCGTCGGCGACCGCGTCGGTGTGCGGACGCTGTTCGACCACCCGACGGTGGAGTCGCTCGCCGGCCATCTCGATCACACGCGAACACGTCCGTCGGCCCCGATCGTCGTCGGGCGGCGGCCCGATCGTGTGCCCTTGTCACTGGCGCAGCAGCGGATGTGGTTCATCAACCAACTCGATCCCGCCTCGTCGGCGTACAACATCCCGACGGTCCTGCGGCTGACGGGTGATCTGGACGTCGAGGCCCTGCGCGCGGCGCTCGACGACGTGATCACCCGGCACGAGGTCCTGCGCACCATCTATCCGGCGACATCCGGCGACCCGGCACAGCAGATCATCGATGCGCGGACCGCCGCCGACGATCTCGATTGGGCGGTGGTCGGTGATCTCGATTCCGTCGTCGCCTCGGCCACCGACGGGTTCGACGTGACCACCGATCTGCCGGTGCGGGTGCGATTGCTCGACGAGTCACCATCGGGCGACGAGCCGCGCCACCTGCTGTCGGTCGTCGTGCATCACATCGCCGCCGACGGCGAGTCGATGGCGCCGCTGGTGCGCGATCTGATCGTCGCCTACGACGCACGACACGCAGGACGTCGGCCGGACTGGCAACCGCTGCCGCTGCAGTTCGCCGACGTCGCCGTGTGGCAACGCGAGATGTTCGGTGCGGCAGACGATCCCACGTCGCTCCTGCACCGCCAACTCCGGTACTGGGCGGATCAGCTCGCCGGCCTCCCCGACGTGGTGGCGCTGCCCGCCGATCGCATTCGCCCCGCGGTGGCCTCCCACATCGGCGACAACGTCGACTTCGAGATCCCCGCCGACACCGCTCGACGGATCACCGAGGTGGCGCGGACGTTCGGGGTCACACCGTTCATGGTCGTGCATGCGGGGTTGGCGGCCCTCGTGGCGCGGCTGTCGGACACCGACGACATCGCGATCGGCACACCGGTTGCCGGGCGGGGCCGGCCCGAATTCGACGACCTCGTCGGCATGTTCGTCAACACGTTGGTGCTGCGTACCCGGGTCGAGCAACAGTTGTCGTTCGCCGACCTCGTCGCACAGGTGAGAGCTGTTGATCTGGAAGCGTTCTCGCATTCCGAGGTCCCGTTCGAGTCGATCGTCGACGAGCTCAATCCCACTCGCTCGCAGGCGTTTGCGCCGTTGACGCAGATCATGTTGACCTTCGAACAAGCCGCGATGCCCGAACTCGCGGGCGGCGACCTGCCCGCCGATGAGGTCGCCGACCTGCGGGTGACGCCGCTACCGCCGATCGAGTATCCGGCGAAGCTGGATCTGACGGTCGGAGTGAGTGTGGCCGAAGCAGATTCGCCGTGGCGAGGTTCCCTCATCTACGCCACCGACCTGTTCGACGAATCGACCGTGGTGACCTTCGCCCGGCGCCTGGTCGCGATGATCGACACCCTGACCCGCGATCCGCAGGCGGCGATCGGTGACATACCGATCTACATCGACGGCGAGATCGACCAGGTCGTGGCGGCGTCGGTGGGCGCACGGGTCGAGGTCGAGCCGGTGACACTGACCGATCGTGTCGACCGGCAGATCGCGGCCACGCCCGACGCGGTGGCGCTGGTGTTCGGCGAGACCGAGATGACCTACGGGGAGTTCGGTACCCGGGTGACCGCGCTGGCGCGAGCGTTGATCGATCGGGGAGTGGGCGCCGAAACGGCTGTCGGCGTGGCGATTCCGCGTTCTGTCGAGCTTCTGGTGGCGGTGCATGCGGTGGTTGCCGCCGGTGGTCACTATGTGCCGGTCGACACCGACGCACCGGTCGAACGCGTCCGCTACATGCTCGAGACCGCCGACGTCGAACTGGTGATCGTGGCGGCCGAAACCTGCGCAGACTCTGTAGCGACCGCGGGCGTCGAGGTGTATCCGATCGAGTGCACGGGCCCCGTTCCGCAGGGCCCGGCATCGCCGATCTCCGACGCCGACCGACCGCAGACCTTGCGCCCGGACTCGGCGGCCTACACCTTGTTCACGTCGGGATCCACCGGACGCCCCAAGGGAGTGACGGTCTCGCATCACGCGATCGTCAATCGACTCGAATGGATGCAGTCGAGGTTCCCGTTGACCGGTGACGATGTGGTGCTGCAGAAGACGCCGGTGACCTTCGACGTCTCGGTGTGGGAGTTGTTCTGGCCGTTGATGGTCGGTGCCCGTCTGGTCATCGCCCGTCCCGACGGCCACCGGGATCCGCGGTATCTGGTCGCTGTGATGTCCGAACAGGCGGTGTCCACGGTGCACTTCGTTCCGTCGATGCTCTCGGCGTTCGTCGATGTCGTCGGCGCCGAGGCGATGGCCGGGTTGACGTCGCTACGGCAGGTGTTCACCTCCGGTGAGGCGTTGGGATCGTCGGTGTCCCGGTCGGCGCTGAGCACGCTGCCGAACGCCGCCGTGCACAACCTGTACGGCCCGACAGAGGCGGCGGTCGATGTGACCCACCACGAGGTGCGCGCGAGCGACAAGGCGGTCCCGATCGGAGTGCCGATCTGGAACACCACCACCTACGTGCTCGACCGGCGCCTGCGTCCGGTGCCCGTCGGCGTGGTCGGGGAACTCTATCTGGGTGGCGTGCAGATCGCCCGCGGATACGCCGCGCGCGCGGATCTGACCGCCGACCGATTTGTCGCGAACCCGTTCGGCGCACACCCGTTCGGCAACCCCGGCGAACGCCTCTACCGCACCGGTGACCTGGTTCGCTGGAACCGCGCCGGGGAGTTGGAGTACCTCGGTCGCGGCGACTTCCAGGTGAAGCTGCGCGGACAGCGGATCGAGCTCGGGGAGATCGAGGCCGCGCTGGCCGCCGCGCCGGGGGTCGTGCACGCCGCGGCGACGGTCGTCGACCTCCGGGGCGATCAGCGCCTCGTCGGCTACGTCAGTGGTGGCGATCCCCGGGCCGGTCTCGCATCGGTGGATCTGAATGCCGTCAAAGAGTTTGTGGCACACCGATTGCCGAAGTACATGTGCCCGTCGACGTGGATGGTGGTCGACACCATGCCGCTCAGCACCGCGGGCAAGATCGATCGCAGCCGACTGCCGTCGCCGGTGTTCGAGGCGGCCGAGTACGTGGCGCCGTCGGGTGAGACCGAGACGCTGGTGGCCCAGACCGTCGCGTCGGTACTCGGCACGGATCGGGTCGGCGCGACGGAATCGTTCTTCGACCTGGGTGGCAATTCGCTGTCGGCGGTCCGCGTGATCGCGGCCCTTCGGGAAGTGACCGGCCGCGACATCGAACTGGCGTGGTTGTTCGCCGATCCGACCGTGCGGGGCCTGGCCCAACGGCTGGCCGCAGGCCCGCAGATGGAATCGGCATCGGCTGACATCGTCATCGGGTTGCGCGCCGAGGGGCGGGGAGCACCGCTGTTCTGTATTCACCCGGCGGGCGGATTGGCGTGGCTCTACGGCGGACTCGCGACCCATCTGCCCGGACGTCCCATCTACGGGGTGCAGGACCCGCATGTCGTGGCCGGCGAGACCGCGGCATCGTCGATCACCGAGATGGCGCGACGATACGTCGAGGAGATCCGGTCGATTCGTGGCGAGGGTCCTTATCACCTCCTGGGGTGGTCCCTCGGTGGGGTGATCGCACACGAGATGGCGGTCATCCTGGAAGCCGAGGGGGCCGAGGTCGGTGTGGTGGCATTGATGGACGCGATGGTCAGTTCGCAGATCACCGACGACATGGCGTCCAACGCCCCGGATGCGGCCGACCTTCTCGGCGCCTGGCGGGTGCTGTTCGATCTCGACCCCGCGCCGACCGAGGGATCCGGGGACCGTGACGTGCGCTCCGACGACATCGCCGCGCTGATACGCGAGCAACTGGGCGCGTCGGGTCTGGTCGGCGACGACCAGATCGACCGGATCATGGACAGTTTCCGGCTGTCGGAGGCCGTCATGGCCGAGCATCGACCGCGAGTATTCGGTGGTGACCTCACGGTCTTCACCGCGACCGCCGACAAGGCGGAACCGGCGATGATCTCCGACAGTTGGCGACCACTGGCGGCCGAGGTCACCAACGTCGACGTCGACACCGCTCACCTGGGCATGGCCGGCGCCTCGGCCCTCGCGGTGATCGGTCCGCGCCTGTCGGTCGCCCTCGACGACGCCGAGGACGACATGTAGCCCGTTCGGCGGGGCGGGTGTGGATCGCGGCGCCACCGGCCCACTAGCCTGTAGTGATCGCGGCTTGACGACACGACACAAATGGCGGATCACCGATTCGGCGACCGCCGATTCGACAAGAAACCAGAGAGGGCATCCGGCGATGACCAATCCTTTTGACGACGAGAACGGCCGTTTCTTCGTGCTGGTGAACGACGAGAACCAGCATTCGCTGTGGCCCACGTTCGCCGACATCCCGGCCGGCTGGACCAAGGTGTTCGGTGAGGACAGCCGGGCGGCGTGCCTGGAATACGTCGAGCAGAACTGGACGGATCTGCGCCCGCAGAGTCTGATCGACGCGATGGAGGCCGATCAGGCGGCCCGCGACGGCAGCTGATCGGGTCACATAGCGGTCACCATTTCACATCAGCCCCAGTGATCACATTGGATTACAGGGGCATCGGCTATACCGTGATTACTGGACGGATTGCCACGATTGGGTGTGTACTTCCTCACAATGTGGCCCGTCCGGTTATCACTTGGTTGTGAGCCGGTGGATTCTTGGCTGGCAGGTGGCCGTCGATTGACGGGGAGGTTGGTCGACATGGAACTCGCACACGGTGGGGAGCAGCGTATGTATGACGTGATGAATGACGTGCGGGCGCGTGCCCAGGTGACGCCGTCGCTCCCGGCGGTGCGTTACGCCGGGCAGATGGTCACCTACGGCGATCTCGACCGCGCGATCGAGACGTACTCCGACGTGATGCGGCGGCACGGGATGTCGATGGAGTCGGCCTTCTATGCCGCGATCCTGCATTCCATTCCGGCGCTCGCCGAGATCACCGACGCGGATGCCCAGGGGCGTGCGCTCGATCAGGTGGTCCAGTGGCTCAGCCGTCATATCGCCGCGACCGGTCAGGATCTGCGCGCGGTCGGTTGATCCGGGCCGTCCCTCAGAGCAGGGCGCCGATGGTCAGGACCAGTGCCAGGATCGGTATCCCGATCACCGCGCTGCCGGTACCGACCACGATCCCGGTGATCGCACGTCCCGTCCCGCGGGCCAGAGGGTCTCGCCGGATCTGCCGCACCCCGACGACCCCGAGGATGACGGCGAGCACACCGAGGACGCCGCCGATGCCCAGCAGTAGCACGAGCGGTACCGACACCAGGCCGCCGATCAGTGCGGCATTGGCCCACCCCGATGTGTGCGGATAGCGCACCTCTTCATGGCCGCCCCGGATGTGGGTGGATGCCCAGTCGTCGGCCGTCCAGTACTCGGCTGTCCAATACTCCCCCACGGCCGGTAGCGGTCCCTCGTCGCGCGGACTGCGCAGCGGAAATCGGGTGATCGGCGCGACGGGCTCGATCACTGGTACCGGTGCGGCCTCCACAATCGGTGCGGCTTCCACGATCGGTGCGACATCGTCATTGTGCTGCGGCCACCGGACGTGCCGATCCGTCGCGGTCGGCGCGATCGGATGCGTGGGCTGATCGGTGCGCACGGCCGCTCCTGTCGGTGTTGCTGGACTGCTGGGTTTGATGGCGGCCATGCTACCGACGAAAAAACACCTGCGCCGCGCCGGAAGGTCTCCGGTGCGGCGCAGGTGTTGCCGAGGTGCGCCGGCGATCAGCCGCCGTGCTGGCCCATCATCGAGGTGAGCTGGGTGACCGCGGAGCCGGCCAGCTTCCAGGTGCCGTCGACCTTGACGAACGCCAGGGTGATGTCGACCGGCTGCGGAGCGTGCGGGCTGGCGACCGAGACGGTGGCCGCGGCCTTGTCGGTGCCGTCGGCCGACACCGACTTCACGGTGTAGACCTCGGGTCCGTAGCCGGCGGCGGAGGCGCCCTTGGTGTAGGCCTGCAGGGCCGGCTTGGTCACCGGGCTCGACACGTCCACCACGGCGTCGAGGTCGTCGCTGGAGGTGTTGGGATCGAGCGCCTTGCGCAGGATCACCTGGGCCTGCGCGGCGTCGAGATCGGCCGGCGCGGGCGCGGCGGATTCGGTGGTGGATTCCGCGACGCTGCTCGCAGCGGTCGACGTCGCGGATGATGAACTGTCGTCGCTCGAGCACGCGGCGACGGTGAAGACGGCGGCGCCGGCCAGGACGGCCGCGGCGACGGACTTCCGAAGGTTCATGTCGGTAACTCCCATTCGAGGATCGGGTAAGCACACACTAACCCACCGAGGTGGAGGCGCCTACGGACCTTCGGCACACCGAGGGAAAAGCCTCGGAATTATCCGGACCATGGTCCGGTTAGTCTGGGTGAAGCTCGATTCGCCACCATTCCAGGAGGTAGGACATGCAGTTCGGACTCTTCAGCGTCAGCGACATCACCGTCGACCCCACCACCGGTATCGCGCCCACCGAACACGAGCGCATCAAGGCCATCGTCGAGATCGCCAAGAAGGCGCAGGACATCGGCCTCGACGTGTTCGCGCTCGGCGAGCACCACAACCCGCCGTTCTTCTCGTCCTCGCCGACCACCACGCTGGCCTACATCGCCGCGCAGACCTCGACGTTGAACCTGTCGACCGCGACCACGCTGATCACCACGAACGATCCGGTGAAGATCGCCGAGGACTTCGCGATGCTCCAACATCTCGCCGACGGCCGCGTCGACCTGATGCTCGGCCGCGGCAACACCGGCCCGGTGTACCCGTGGTTCGGCCAGGACATCCGTCAGGGCATTCCCCTCGCGATCGAGAACTATCACCTGCTGCATCGGCTCTGGACCGAGGACGTCGTCGACTGGGAGGGCAAGTTCCGCACGCCGCTGCAATCGTTCACCTCGACGCCGCGTCCCCTCGACGACGTCGCGCCCTTCGTGTGGCACGGATCGATCCGCAGCCCGGAGATCGCCGAGCAGGCCGCCTATTACGGTGACGGTTTCTTCGCCAACAACATCTTCTGGCCCAAGGACCACTTCCAGCGATTGATCAACTTCTACCGCGAGCGCTACGAGCACTACGGACACGGCAAGGCCGACCAGGCGATCGTCGGTCTCGGCGGACAGTTCTTCATCCGCAAGAACTCTCAGGACGCGATCAACGAGTTCCGGCCCTACTTCGACAACGCGCCGGTCTACGGACACGGCCCGTCGCTGGAGGATTTCAGCCGCGAAACCCCGCTCACCGTGGGCAGCCCGGCCGAATTCGTGGATCGCACACTGTCCTTCCGCGAGACCTTCGGCGACTATCAGCGTCAGCTGTTCCTCGTCGACCACGCCGGTCTGCCGCTCAAGACGGTGCTCGAGCAGCTCGACGAACTCGGCGCGGTGCTGCCGGAACTGCGCAAGGGCTTCGCCGAGGGGCGGCCGGCCGAGGTTCCCGACGCGCCCACCCACGCATCGCTGGTGGCCGCGCGAGACGCCGCTGATGTTGCAGCGGAACAGGATACGACGGTGAACGCATGATCCGCCTGGTCGCGGTGAACGCCGGCCTGAGCGAGCCGTCGTCGACGAGGATGCTCGTCGACCGGCTCGCCGCCGCCACCACCGCGGTGCTCGGCGACGATCGGGTCGATGTGCAGATCATCGACCTTCGCGATCTCGCGGTCGACCTGGGCCGGTCGATGGCCGCAGGCTTCGCCACCGGCGCCGCGCGCGACGCCATCGCATCGGTTCAGGACGCCGACGCCCTGATCGTGGCCACACCGGTGTTCAACGCGTCGTATTCCGGTCTGTTCAAGACCTTCTTCGACCTCGTCGACGTCGACGCGATGAACGGAAAACCGGTACTCATCGCGGCCACCGGCGGCAGTCCGCGGCATTCGATGGTGCTCGACCACGCCCTGCGTCCGCTGTTCGGTTACCTGCGGATGGTGGTCATTCCGACGGGAGTCTATGCGGCAGCGCAGGATTGGGCCGGAGGGTCCGGTGACACCGCGACACTGGGCGACCGGATCGATCGTGCGGCCCGCGAACTCGCGGCACTGCTGGGTACCGGCGATCGGCCCACGAGGTCGGCGCCCACCGGCACCGAGGCATCTCCGGCGGCGACCACCGCCGAGGCGTCGGGCATCGCGAACTTCGCGCGACTTCTCAACGGGGTCTGAGCGGATCGGTCACTCACGTGCGCGCCCGGGAGTGTTCTCCCGGGCGCGCAACCGTGTTCCGGGCAGCGCCGGGGCGGGCAGATGTTGGACGTCGCCGACGTAACCCCGCACCTGGCCGAAGCGTTCGGAGTGTTCCATCCACTGCTCGCGGAACGCCACGATGTCGTCGTGGGTGCGGCCGATGAAGTTCCACCACATGATGATGTCCTCGTCGAGCGGTTCGCCGCCGAGCAGCACGATGCGGGCGGTCTCATTGCCGACATTGACCAGTGTGATCGCCTCGGCGCCGAGGCCGATGTAACCGAGTTCGGTGCGCCGCAACGGTTCTGCGGTCGAGTCGGCGATCTCGACGACGCCGGAGTCGACGAGGACGCCGTGCTCGAAGTCGTGGCGCACGTCGAGGGTGATCCGTGCCCCCGGTGGGATGTGCAGTTCGGCACCGAGCAATGGGGTGAAGGTGCGCACCGGTGAACTGCTACCCATCACCTCGCCCAGGAAGACCAGCGCGCTGACCTCGCCGACGGTCACCAGCGGTGGTTCGTAGTGCGCGAAATCCCTTGTGGTGTCCCGGGCCTCGTCCGGTAGCGCGATCCACAACTGCACGCCGTGCAGCACCGTGGTGTCGGGGGTGCTGACCTCGGTGTGTGCGATCCCGTGACCGGCGGTCATCAGGTTCAGCTCGCCCGGCCGCACCATCGCATGATTGCCCATGGTGTCGCGATGCTCGATCTCCCCGGTGAAAAGCCAACTCGCGGTTTGCAATCCGGTGTGCGGGTGCGGTGGGACGTTCATCCCGCCGGTGCTCGAGACATCGTCGGGCCCGTAATGATCGGCGAAACACCAGGCGCCGATCAGTGATCGGTCACGCTGGGGCAGGGTGCGATGCACGGTCATCGCCCGTGGGCCGCCGAGCGGGACGTCGCGGGCGGTGAGCACCTCCACCCGCAGCGCACCGGACGGGGATCGGGCGTCGTCACCGATGGTCCGGCATTCGACTTCCGCCGGCTGGGTTTCCATGTTGCTCACGGGCTACCGCCTTGGACTGGGGCTGGTGGACTGCGAGCCAGTCTACGTACTCACCGGACAGCGCCGTCGGGTCACACGGTCTCGGCGTCGTCGAAGGTCATCGCGAGGCTGCGGACCGAGGTCGACATCAGTGCGTGCCGGGACAGCTTCAGTGTGCGCAGCTCGTCGGCGATCGGATGATCGCCGAGCTCGAGGAGCGCGCCGCCGACCCGGGTGCGGGTTCCGGTGATCGACCGCAGCCGCCACGGCGTGCTGCGCAGCACGCCGTCGAGCTGGGAGTAGGCGTGCAGGGTCGCCTCCACCGACGAGCCCGGCATCGGCAGGCCCGGTTTGACGGTGAGGTCGGCGATCAGGGCCCCGTCGGCGCTGACGCGGCCGTGGCGGGTCGCCGAGTCGTGGTCGACGTCGAAGTCCGCGAGGGTCTTGGGGAAACCCCAGATGCCGCGTCCGGCGGCCAGGGTGAAGTCGCCGTCGACGGGGAGGTGATGGATGAGGGCCCGGGCGTCCCCGGCGAACAGCGAGCGCAGCGCGGCGACGGGCGACGGGGCGGGCGCGGCGGGATCGCTCACCAGGAAACACACCCCGAACTCGTTGTACGGTCCGAGGTCGCCGTCGATGTATTCGACGAACACCAGCATGCACATCCCGCGATCGCGGCGGATCCGCAGCGGGGTGAGTCGGCGATCTCCGGGGCCCGAACCGTCGATGGCCCGCTGCATGGCGGTGACGTCGGCGGAGAATCCGCCGACGAAACAGCGTGCGGTCCGGATCTCGACGGGCATCGTGACCGTCTCGCCGAGGACCTGATGCCGGGTAGGGGTGGACATGCGAACTCCCGCCGTATGGTTTCTAGAACGTGTTCTATTTTGCCGGACGGACCGCCCCGGTGTCCCCTTTTTCGGCGTCCCGGCGTACGCCCGTTCGGATGAAAAACCCGCGGTGGACACCCACGCCTGAGGGCCGATGTCCGATTCTCGTGATACGACACGTCACGCAGCGCAGGGATCGGGAAGGGGGTCACAATGCCCGGCGGAACTCTTCGGGTCGGCATGGTCGACGATCACCGATCCCCGATCTGGGGGATCGAACGTGTCCTCGAGCCCGAACCCGACATCGAACTCGTGCGGGCCGCCGCCACCGTCGACGAACTGCTGGCCGCCGACGTCGAACTCGATCTGGTGCTGCTCGATCTGCGTCTCGACGACGGCACCACCCCGCGGGAGAACGTCAACCGGCTGCGCGACGCGGGCATCGGTGCGGTGGTCTACACCTCCGGTGAGCATCCGGCGTTGCTCCGGTCGGCCGCCCGGGCCGGCGCCCTGGGCGTGGTCCTGAAATCGGCGTCCGAGGACGAGATCCGGGAGGCGCTGCGTGCGGCCGGGCAGGGCCGGGCCGTGCTCACCACCGAGTGGGCCGCCGCGATCGACGGCGACCCCGAACTCGCCGCGGTCGACCTCAGCCCGCAACTGCAGCGGGTGCTGGCGTTGTACGCCTCGGGTGAGACCTCGGCCGGCGTCGGTGCCGCGCTCGGGGTGAGCGCGGAGACCGTCAACGAGTACCTCAAGCGGATCCGGCAGAAATATGCCGACGCCGGTCGCCCCACCCGCACCAAGATCGACCTGTACAAACGGGCCATCGAGGACGGGTGGCTGCCGATGCCGCGCCGCGGCGACGACCCGCCCGACCCATGACCGCGATGGGGCCCCGGGAAGCCCGCATTCAACGACTCATGGCCCGGTTCGTGGGCGGCGGATTCCTCGCCTACCTGCTGGTCTCCGCCGTCGAGTTCGCGCCGACGTCGACGTTCGTCGCGGCCTGGTTCACCCCGGTGGCCGCCGTCGCCGCGTTTCTCCCCGGCATCACGATCTTCGCCTACAGCTTCGTTTCCGAGGTCAGGCCACGAGTCCTCGTCGCACTCTCGGTGCTCACCTCGGTGGGCTACGTCGGTGCCTGCGCGCTGTGGTTGATCGCCTGGAACGGGGTGGCCAGCGGCGCGGACCGGGTGACCTGGCTGATGAGTTTCGGCGGACTGCCCAGTCTGGCCATCGTGCTCGTCCGCCCGCTGTGGGTCGGCGTGATCCATCTGGTGATCTGCATCTGTGCCTCGACGATCGTCACCAATCTCGGCCGTCATGGTGCGTTGGGCGCCTCGACGATCACCGAGGTCATCTGGGGTGTCGCCTACAGTTCGATCTTCCTGTTCGCCGCCGCCATGATCCGGCGCACCGGCCAAACCCTCGACCAGACCCGCGCCACCGCACTGCGGGTCACCTCGGCGACCGCCGCCGCCACCGCGCGTGACGTCGAGCGGGCCCGGTTCGACGCGCTGGTGCACGACCACGTGATCGCCACCCTGCTGGCGGCGGAGTCCGGCGACGCCGACGGACGACTGGCCGGTCAGGCCCGGTTCGCGCTGTCCGAACTCGACTCGCTGGCGGCGGTCGGTCCGCACCGTCCGGTGACCCGCGACGAGGCCGCGGCCCGTCTGCGGGTGAGCGTGTCCTCGGTGTCCGAGGACGTCGGTGTGCACCTCACCAGGATCGGGGGTGCCGACACCGACCGGGGACCGTCCGACTATCCGGCCGAGGTGATCGCGGCGGTCGGGGAGGCGATCGCCGAGGCCGTGCGCAACGCATCCCGCCACGCCGGCCCGGACGCCGAATGTGTGGTCGTCATCGAGCTCGGTCCGGATTCGCTGCAGGCGGCCGTCATCGACGACGGACGGGGGTTCGACATCGGCGCGGTGCCCCCGGAACGGCTCGGGATCGAGGTGAGCATCCGACTGCGGATGGACTCGATCCCCGGCGGCGGGTCCCGTATCCGCAGTGAGGCGGGCGCGGGCACCACGGTCCAGCTGTGGTGGCGGCGGTCATGAAAGCCGCAGTGCGCGTTCTGCTCCGGCAACGCCCACGCAACGACGCGTCGACGATCATCGGGCTGCAGTCGCGCTGGGTGTACGCGGTGATCGCGTGGTTCGTCGGTGCATGCATGGTCACCGCCGGATTCGGCGCCGGCGGGGTGCGGTCCTGGCCGCTGTTCCTCGTGGTCCTGTTGCTCGTGCTCACCGGGGTCGGGGCGCTGATCCTCGCGCCCGGCGACCCGATGGGTCACACCGCGACGGCCATCACCGCGACGATGGTGGCGGTGGCCCCAGCGCTCGCCACGGTGGCGTGCGACCCGCCGCGGGCCGTCGCGTTCGGGACCGTCGGCGGCTGTGTCTCGGCGACCTGCGCCTTCATGTGTGTGCGGGGGCGCGTCGTGGCCGCCTGGTGCGCGTTCGGTGCATCGGTGCTCGGTTCGGTGGGAGCGGCGTGGCCCGAGGCGACACCGTGGTTGGGTGCCCAGATCGGCAGTGTCGCCGTGCTGTTGATGGCCACGCTGTTCGCCGCGATCATTCGTCCGGCGGCACGCGAGATCTATGCGTTGCGGGCGCAGACCGTGCGCGAGGCGAGTGCGGCGGCGTCGGTGGCGGCGGCGACGGCCGAGCGCGACGGTCAGTTCGCGCGGCTCGACGAACAGGCCAGGCAGTTGCTCGAGACGATCGCCACCGGGGCGACGCTGACGCCCGCGCAACGATTCCGGTGCCGCCTCGTCGAGGCCCGGTTGCGCGACGGTATCCGCGCCCGCGCCCTCGACACACCCGCGGTGGTCGACGCGGTGTGGGCGGCGCGGGAACGTGGCGCCACGGTGACCCTGCTCGACGATGCCGGCCCGGCATCCGCCCAGCCGGGTGTCCCGGCCGAATCGTCACGTGACCCGGTGCTCGCGGAGATGCACGCCCGATTGATCGCCCTGCTGGCCGACGCCGTGGCCGGGACCTCGATCACCGCGCGGGTTCATCCGGTCGGCCGCGATCCGGTGGGCACGATTGTCGTCCGGACGGCGGACGGACAGCATCGCGTCGACTTCGGCGCGGTGGTCGACGACGGTGCCGTGGAGAAACTTCCTGGTCAGCGCGATCCGCAGATCTGAGAGGTCCCCGAAAAGGGGGAAAGTGCTTGCAAACGGAAGGATCGTCCCCCAAGTTGGGACTATTCGGTATCTGAGCGGAGCCTTAAGATCTGCTGTGACGACCTGAATGATGTGCGCTCGGCACCACACCTCGTGACCGCCGCGGCCACCCGACAAGTGAGGAACCACGGTGACGACCGCGCATTCTGATTTCCCCGCACCGACGACCCGCACCGCGACCGCGAGTGCGCAGCCCGCGCCGGCGCGGCAGGTCCCCGGCCGATTCGGTCCGGGCCGCCCCGCGGCGGGTCAGCCCGCACCGGTTCCGCCCGGACGGGTCGCACCGGGACAGGTCCGACCCGGACACCGCCCGCCCGCGCCGGTGACGCGCATCGCCGACTACCGTCCCACGCATCCCCGGCCGGTCGGTCCGGGCGCTCCGATGCGCCCGGCACCCGCCACCCCGGTCGTCGAGACCCCGTCTGTGCGTCGGCCGTCCCTGTCGCCCCGCGAGGTCGAGGTGCTGCTGGCCTGGCTGCGGGCCGAGTCCAAAGAGGAAGCGGCCGAACACCTGTTCATCGCGGCGTCGACGGTCAGCACGCACCTGGCCCGCATCCGCGCGAAGTACTCCGGCGTGGGACGCCCCGCGCCGACCAAGACGCATCTGCTGGCCCGCGCACTTCAGGACGGGATCACCCAACTCGAGGACTGGTGAGTTCGAGGCGGTCGCGACCGGTCGCGACCGCCGACCTCAGAGCTGCACCTGCGCCAGGATGGGTGGGCTCGGCGCCGCCGACCCGCCGCGCGGTTCGATCGTCACCGCCACCACGTCGGCGGTGTCGATCCGGTCGATGAGCGCGGGAGCCGCCGAACCCGTTCCCGGTACCAGCCCGGCCGACACCGGCGCCGCGTTCTGCCCGCCGACCAGCCACAACTGGTAGGTCCGATCGTCGGGCAGCGGCGTACTCCGATCCCGCAGCACGGCCACCGCCTGGTTGCGGCTGCGTGAGGCCACCACCGACATCGACCCGTTGTCACCGGAGAGCCGGGTCACGGTCAGCGTCGCGTCGGGTGCCTGCAGCACGTCGAGGACATCCTGATCGGCACTCACCTCCGGCGCCGGTGACGGCGCGAGTTGCCGCCCGATGAGCACCCCGGCACCCAGGGCGACGACGACGGCGACGGCCGCGGCGGACAGACCCACGGCGATCCGGCGCCGCCGGGCGCGACGCGCGTCGAGGTCGGTCACCTCCGCGATCCCGGTCGTCTCGGTGTCGGTGGCCCCGGTCGAGGCCGGGCGTTCCGGCGCCGACCCGGGAGTGCCGGGGGCCGCCGAATCGGTGGTGGCGGACTCGGTGTCGGAATCGGCGGCGGTGTCGGAATCGGCGGCGGTGTCGGCATCGAAGACGTGGGCCAGCACCGCCGCACGCAGCGCCGGTGGCGCGGCGAGGGCGTAGCTGCTGGCGAAATCGGCCATGGTGGTGTGGATTTCGGTGATCCGGCCGTCGTAGATGGTGCGCTCGAGCGGTGTCAGGCCGGCGTATTCGGTGTCGAATCGTGCGTTCTCGTCGGGACGCAACGCCGAGATGGCGAAGAGTTCGACGTGATCGTCGAGCCAGTCGGTGTCAGCCATGACCATGTCCTCGTACGCAATCGCGCAGTCGTCGCAGTCCGTCACGGATCCGCGATTTGATGGTGGGCAACGGGGTGTCGGTCTCTCTCGCCACCTCGGGATAGGTCATCCCGTTGAAATACGACATCTCGATGCTGGAGCGCTGCAGGGCGGTCAGATCGTCGAGGCAGGTGCGCAGCGTGCGGGTTTCCTCGCGGTCGACGACGACCTCGAGTGGCAGGGGCTCGGACACCGTCGCCTGCGCCACACCCGCCTCGGTACTCCGTCGGCGTTGCAACTCCTCGGAGCGGACCCGATCGATGGCCCGGCGGTGCGCGATCGTCATCATCCAGGTGATCACCGACCCGCGGTCGGGCCGGTAGGTGGGGGCCTGCTGCCAGTACTGCAGATACGCCTCCTGCACCACCTCCTCGGCGTAGTTGGCGTCGCGGATCACCCGCAACACCAGCCCGTAGATCCGCGGATTGGTCAGGTCATAGAGGTGGGTGAAGGCTTCCCGATCCCCGGAGGCCGTCGCGGCGAGCAGATCCCGCATCGACAGTTCGGCGTCATCGGTACCCGGGGTCACCGGTCCACCGTAACCACGTCGAGGCGGCGGCGCCCCCGAAACCGATCGGGCGGGCGTCACCGACTCGTCGATCGTCGATACAGCAGCAGCGACACCGGCACACAGATCGCGAGGATCACCACGCTCGCACCGATCGAATACGCCATCGCGTGATCGGCCACCCAGCCGGTGGGCGGCGGGAAGTCCGGTGGTGCGGTGTTGCCGAACTTGTCGCGGGCCATCGTGGCCACCGCGGTCACCGGATTCCACTCGGCGATCGTCCGCAGCGGGCCGGGCAGGCTCTGCGCGGAGATGAAGGCGCTCGAGAGGAAGGTCACCGGGAACATCCACAGGAATCCGATGCTCTGTGCCACTTCCACATTGGGCGCCGCCAGGCCGCTGACCGCACCCACCCAGGCCATCGCCAACGCGAACAGCGCGATCACCGCGAACGCGATCACCGCGTCGCCGACGCTGCCGCGGATCCGCCAGCCGATGGCCAGTCCGCTCGCGACCATCACGGCGACGCCGAGCGCTCCGAGCAGCATGTCCGATCCCACCCGAGCGGCGATGACCCCGATCCGCGACATGGGCAGCGAGCGCAGCCGGTCGACGATGCCCGCGGACATGTCACCGGCGAGGCCGACGGTGGTGAAGGCTGCGTTGAACACCACGGTCTGGGCGAAGATACCGGCCATCAGGAACTCGCGGTAGGGCGCTCCGCCGAGGGTGGCGCCGAAGACGTAGGCGAACAGCACCACGAACATCAGCGGCTGCACGGTGGCACTGAGCAGCAGAGTGGGGATTCGCTTGACGGTGAGCAGGTTTCGCTCGACCAGGACAGCGGTGTCAGCGAACATTGCTGAGCTCCTTTCGATCGGCGGTGAGGCGGAGGAACACGTCGTCGAGGGTGGGGGTGGCCACGACGGCGTCGACGATCTCGACTCCGACCTCGTTGCACACCTGGACCGCGGACACGGCGCTGCGGGTGCCGTCGGCCACCGGAACCGACCAGTGTGTCTCGTCGACGCGTTCGGGCATCCCCAAGCCGATTTCGGCCAGGGTGGTCGCGATGATCTCGGTGGTGCCGTCGATCTCGGTGGCGCCGGCCGCGCCGCGCACGTGTCGCGGCGCCACCTCGACGGTGAGGATCGCACTCGCCGCGGTCTCCTTGAGTTCGGACGCCGAACCCTGCGCGCAGATCCGGCCGTGGTCGATCACGGTGATCTCGTCGGCGAGTTCGTCGGCCTCCTCGAGGTACTGCGTGGTCAGCAGCACCGTGGTGCCGGTGGCCACCTGCTCGGCGATCACCTCCCAGATCTGGCGCCGGCCACGAGGATCGAGGCCGGTGGTCGGTTCGTCGAGGATGATCAGTTGCGGGTCGTTGATCAGTGCGCCGGCCAGATCGAGGCGCCGGCGCATGCCGCCGGAGTAGGTGCGCATCGGGCGGTCGGCGGCGGCCGACAGGTCCAGTTGCTCGATCATGGCCCGGGCGCGGTCACGCGCCTCCCGGCGCGGATGACCATAGAGTTGCGCCACCAACCGGAGATTCTCGAAGCCGGTCAGGGTGGGATCGACGGCGGCGTACTGGCCGGACACCCCGATCACGGCACGCACGGCGTCGGGGTCGGCGAGCGCGTCGATCCCGCACACCGTGACGCTGCCCTCGTCGGGACGCATCAACGTCGCCACGGCGCGCACCGTCGTGGTCTTGCCCGCCCCGTTGGGTCCGAGCAGGGCGTGCACGGTCCCGGACCCGACCTGCAGGTCGAGACCGTCCAGTGCGCGCACCGACTGCCGGGAACCGAACGATCCGGAGCCGAATGTCTTTGTCACGCCCCGCAGTTCGAGGGCATTGGTAGTCGAATCGGCGGCCGCAGCTGCGGCGGTGGCCGCGGCTTCGGATGCGGTCATTCGGTGGCGTCCCACGTGGGGTCCTTTCGCTGGGTCTCCGCCGCCTCCATGGCGGCGATCAGGCTTGCCGGGCGCATGTCGCGCCAGTTGTGTTCGACATAGTCCAGGCATTCGTCGTGGCCTGCGGGCCCGAACACCTGCCGCCAGCCGCGGGGTACGGGCGCGAAGTCGGGCCAGAGCGAATGCTGGTTCTCGTGATTGACCAGCACCGCGAAGGTGCCGCTGGTGTCATCGAAGGGATTGGTCATGGTCGTCCTTTCTCGCGGATCGCGGGGGTGAACCCGGTGACGTTCTCGCCGAGCAACATTCGTGCGTGGGTGCAGTCCAGAGAAATCTCGGTGACCGGCCCCCGCAGGGTGTCGCGCCAGCCGTGCAGCGCCGACGGTCCGGGTGGTGCGTCGCGTGTCGCGGTCACGAAGACCGCGTCGCCGTCATACGGACGGGGATGCCAGTCCTCGGCGAGCCGGGAAGCCGACACGAATGTCTCGTGCACCCGGCTGAACTCGTCGAAGTCCAGCGAGGCCAACGGGCCGCCCGTTGCCCTCAGGGTTTCCCACGCCTGCCGCGGCGTCGGGTCGGTGTGGTCGCCGGGAACGGTGATCCCGAACTCGGCCATCAGCGCACCGATGTCGGGGGTGGTGTCCAGGTCGGGGCGCTCGGCGACGACGAACGAATCGAGGATCATCAACTGGCCCAGCGATTCTCCGGCGTCGGTCAGTGCCACCGCCATCTCCTGCGCGATCAGGCCGCCGAGCGACCACCCCAACAGGTGATAGGGGCCGTGGGGCTGGATGCGCCGGATCTGCTCGACGTAGTGGGCGGCCAGCTCGTCCAGACTCCCCGGATCGTCCAGTGCCCGTGGTGCCCCTGCGCCCGACAGTCCGGGATGCTGCAGACCGTAGACCTCGCGGTCGGTGGGCACGTGGGGGAGCAGCGAACCGAAGCTCCAGGACAGCCCGATCGCCGGGTGCACGACGAACAGGGGGGCCGCACCGGTGGGGTGCGGTGTGCGCCGCAGTGGGAGCACGGTGGCCAGCGCGCCGGCCTTGTGGGCCGCCGGGCCGGCGACGTCGTCGATCACGTCGGCGAGCGCGGCCGGGGTCGGATTGGCGAACAGGTCGTTGACGCGTAGGTCCGAGCCGGTCCGGGTGGACAGCGTCGCGGCGACCTCGGTGGCCGACAACGAGTTTCCGCCGAGATCGAAGAAGCCGTCGTCGGCGTGCACCTCCTCGGAGCTCAGGCCCAGGACGTCGGCGAAGACCGCGGCGATCAGGGCCTCGGTGCCCGCCCGCGGGGCCCGGCCGGAGCGCGCGCCACGACCGGGGTCGGGCAGCGCGGACCGATCGAGTTTGCCCACCGGGGTCAGCGGGATCTCGTCGAGGACGGTGATGGCGGCCGGGATCATGTGCCGCGGAAGGCGGCGAGCGAGGTGCCGGGCGAGGCGCTCGGTGTCGATCGTCGCGTTCGGCGCCGCCTTCACATAGGCCACGAGCGTGGCGCCATGGCCGTCGTCGCGCACCGTCGTCACCGCGAAATCGACTGCGGCGCATTCGCTGAGGGCGTCGTCGATCTCGCCGAGCTCGATACGGAAACCGCGCACCTGGACCTGGTTGTCGGCACGCGCAACGTACCGGAGGCGTCCGGTGTCGTCACGTCGCACCAGATCGCCGGTGCGATACATCCGGGCGCCCGCGCTCTGCGGCCCGGTGACCATCGGTGCGGCGACGAATCGGCCGGAGGTCAGGCCGGGCCGACGGTGATAGCCGCGCGTCACCTGATCGCCGAGGAGGTAGAGCTCACCGGTGACGCCCGCCGGGACCGGATGCAACCGCGCGTCCAGCACCAACGCACCCACACCGTTGTTGGGTGTGCCGATGGTCAGATCGGTGGTGGCGTCCAGGGGTTGGCTGCCGGTGGTGATGATCGTGGTCTCGGTGGGACCGTAGACGTTGCGCAGTGTGCGTCCCGGCGCCCACTGCCGGACAAGTTCCGTTCCGTAGGCCTCGCCGCCGATCGCCAACTGCGTCAGCCTCGGTACCTCGGCGGGATCCATACTCGCGACCGCCGCGGGGGTGATGAACGCGTGGGTGACCCGATGGCGGGAGATGAAGTCGGACAGCGCCGTCCCACCGAAGACATCGGGCGGCACGATCGCCAGCGCCGACGCCCCGGCGGCGGCCAGCAGGAACTCCAGCACCGACGCATCGAAGCTCGGCGACGCGAAATGCAGGACGCGGGAACTGCTGTCGGGACTCATCTGTGTGCGCAGCTCGTCGTGCACGGCACGCAGGCCCGAGTGCGGTACCAGCACACCCTTGGGGCGTCCGGTGGAGCCGGAGGTGTAGATGACGTAGGCGAGGGCGTCGTTGCGGCGCACCGGGATTCGTTCGGTGTCGCTGATCGCACGCGGTGAGGAGTGGCCGAGCCGCGAGCGTGTCGAGGGTGCGTCGAGGATCACCGTGGGCACCGCGGTGTCGAGTCGATCGGCGACCGCGGTGGTCGTCACGACCAGTTGCGCGCCGGAATCGGCGAGCATGTGCGCGATCCGATCGGCCGGATAGGTGGGATCGATCGGCACATAGGCCGCCCCGGACCGCACGATCGCCCAGATGGCCACCAGTGCATCGATGGAGCGGGGGATCGCCATCGCGACCACCGATTCGGCGTCCTGATGACCGGTGTTCTCGTGACCGGTGTCCCGATCCCCGATGCCCCGGCCGAGCAGCACCCGCGCGAGCCGGTTGGCCCGGGCGTCGAGGGTGGCGTAGGTGATGAAATCGGGGTCTCCGTCCGGGGTTTCGGCGAGCGCGGCGAGGCCTTCGGGATTGCGGCTCACGGCGTCGTCGAACAACTCCCCGAGGGTCATCGGGGACTGGGCGTCCGGCCCGCGCTGCGGGCTGACCTCGGCGACCTCGAGCGGATCGGTGATCCGGATGTCGCCGACCGGGCGATCCGGGTCGGTGATCATCGCCCGGACGACCCGCAGCAGGCGGATCGCGAGGGTCTCGGCGTCGGCGGCCCGGTATCGGGACGGGTCGAAGGTGACCTCCAGTGACGCCGGCGCGTGTTCGGGGTCCTCGGTGCGGGCCCGACGCAGTCCGGTCGCGGTGAACTGCAGGTCGAACTTCGCCGCCGCCACACCGGCATCCATCACCGACGCGGTCAGGTTCTCCGACAACGGAATCCGTGCCCCGGTGAGTCCCTCGCCGAAGTCGTGGACCGACAATGCCACCTGGAACAGGGGATGACGGCCGGGGGTGCGTTGCGGGTTGAGGGCATCGACCACATCACCGAAGGGTGCGCCGCTGTGATCGAGCGCGTCGAGGTCGTCGTCGCGGGTCCGCGCGAGGACATCGGTGACGGTCTCGGCCGCGCCGAGTTCGGTGCGCAGCGCGAGGGTGTTGACGAACATGCCGACCATCGGTTCACAGTCGAGCGGTGTCCCGCCGTCGGCCGGTCCGGCGCGGTTGGCGACCGGCGTACCGATCACGAGGTCGTCGCCGGCGCCGAGTCGATGCAGCAGGATCGCCAGTGCCGTGTGCAGCACGGTGAACGGTGTCGTGTCGTGGTGCCGTGCCCAGTCGAGGATGTTGCCGCGCAGCACGTCGTCGATCGCGATGCGGACGTCACCGGAATTGCCGGTGATCTCGTCGGGGCCGGCGTCGCCGAGGCTCGGGGTCACCGTGGTCTCGGGAGGCGAATCCGCCAGTCGCGCGGTCCAATACGACACCTCGGTGTCGGCGACGGTGGCGGCGCGCAGGGCGTAGTCGCGGTAGTCCGACGCGGCCTGCGGCCACGGCTCGGTGCGTCCGGCCAGGCGTTCGGTGTAGGCCTGTGCCAGGTCGGCGGCGATGATCGGCAGTGACGCACCGTCGACGGCGATGTGATGCATCACCAGCAGCAGCACCTGTTCGGCGGGGTCGTCGGTGTCGGTGCCGGCGGTGGTGAGCAGGTGTGCCCGGATTGGTGCGGTCGCGGTGGGATCCAGTGGCGTGGTGGCCCGTTCGAGCGCTGCGGCCGCCAGGTCGTCGACCCACTCGGGTCGCAGTTCGCCGATCACCTGTTCGGCGTCGTCGAGGACCACGCCGATCGGCCGTCCGGCGACCGCAGGGAACACGGTCCGCAGGGTGACATGCCGGGTGACGAGGTCGACGAGGCAGCCGCGCAGAATCGCCACGTCGAGATCGCCGTCGAGGCGGATGGCCAGCGGGATCAGATACTCCGCCGACCCGGGCTGGGAGCGGGCCAGTGTCCACAGTCCTCGTTGCACCGGTGCCGCCGGAACCTGTTGCGGCCGTGGTGCGGTCGCCGGCACCGGGGCGTCGGATGCGAGGGCGTCGGTGGTACCCGCCACCGGACCGACGAGTGCGGCCAATCCGCTCACCGTCGGATGGTCGAAGAGGTCACGCACGCGCAGCGGGGTACCGCTGTGTGCCCGGTTGAGTCGGCTGATCACGGTGGTCGCCTGCAGCGAGGTACCACCGAGGTCGAAGAAGTCGGCGTCGTCGGTGACGCTCGACGCTGTGAGGTCGAGAACCCCGGCCAGAGTGGTGGCCACCAGTTCGGTGGCCGTTCGGGCCCGCGGCGGTTGCGGGGCCTCTTCGATCACGGCCTGCGCCGCGGTGGGAAGCGCGGTGCGGTCGAGTTTCCCGTTCGGTGTCAGCGGGACGTCGTCGAGCATGACGACCGCCGACGGCACCATCGGCGTGGGCAGCCGACGACTCACGAATCCGCGGAGTTGTT
The DNA here is from genome assembly GCF_040044975.1 of Gordonia oleivorans. Classification (NCBI taxonomy): domain Bacteria; kingdom Bacillati; phylum Actinomycetota; class Actinomycetes; order Mycobacteriales; family Gordoniaceae; genus Gordonia; species Gordonia oleivorans. The sequence continues at coordinate 20,381 of NZ_JBDZDI010000009.1, read as the reverse complement.
CGGCGGTGGGCGCATTCTCGCCGCGTAGCCGGACGTAGCCGACGACGGTGGCCTGCGCTCCGGTGCCGGAGACGGCGGCGGCGGCGAAGTCGACCTCCGGGTGGGCGCCGAGCGCGGCGGACACCTCGTCGAGTTCGATGCGGAAACCCCGCACCTTGACCTGATTGTCGCCGCGCCCGTGGAAGATCAGCGCGCCGTCCGCTCGGCGGTGTACCACGTCACCGGTCCGGTACATGACGCCACCGACCGCACCGGGGGCCGCGACGAAACGAGAAGCGGTCAGAGCGGGCCGAGACAGATAGCCGCGGGCGACGCCGGGCGAGGCGAGATACAACTCGCCGGGCACGTGATCGGGTACCGGGCGCAGACGGTGGTCGAGCACGAGCGCACGACATCCGGGAATCGGTGCGCCGATGGTGATCTCGTCGTCGACCAACAGCGGCTGCGACATGGTGGCGACGATGGTGGTCTCCGTCGGGCCGTAGCAGTTGAGCAACCGGAGATCGGCCGACCACCGCGACACCAGTTCGGCCGGAACGGTTTCGCCGCCGACCGCGAGCGTGTCCAGCGCCGGCAACTCCCGGTACTCGGCGGTGGCCAGGGCGGCGGGCGTGACGAAGGCGTGGGTGACCTCGGTGGCCGCGATGAACTCGACGAGTTCGTCCCCACCCACGATGTCGGTGGGGGTGATCACCATCGTCGCGCCGGTGGTGAATGCGAGCAGGAACTCCAGCATCGAGGCGTCGAAGGCCGGGGAGGCGAAGTGCAGGGTGCGATGCCCCGGGCGCACGCCGTGACGCCGGCGCTGCGCATCGGCGAAGGCGGCGATACCGGCGTGGGACACACTGACGCCCTTGGGTTCTCCGGTGGACCCGGAGGTGTAGATGACATAGGCCAGCGAGTCCGGGTGGCGTCGGTCGCGAGGTGGCACGGTGATGGAGTCGACCGGCCACGAGTTCAGTGCGTCGGTGTCGACCCACCACACGAGGTGTGGGAGGGCCGGGATGCGATCACCGGCGGTGATGCCGGCCAGTGCGCCGGAGTCGGCGAGCATGTGCGCGATCCGGTCCGCCGGATGGCGGACGTCGATGGGCAGGACGACGGCACCGGCGAGGGTGATGGCCCAGGTGGCCAGTACCGATTCGAGGGAACGCGGCAGGGCCACCGCGACCACATCCTCCTCGCCGATACCGAGGTCGGATAGGTGACCCGCCCAGACCTGGGCACGAGAGGCCAACTCGCGGTAGTTGAGTGCGCGTTCCCCGTCGATCACCGCGACCTCATCGGGGTGGGCGGCGGCGGTCTCGTCGAGCAGGTCGGCGAGGTGGCGGGGGGCGGGGGCGAGTGCGGCGACTTCGTCTGTGGTGACGAGATCGACTTCGTCTGTGGTGACGAGATCGACTTCGTCGATGGCCCGATCGGCGTTCTCGACGCTCGCCCGTGCCATCGTCACCAGGTCGTCGGCGAACGCCCGTACCCGGGCGGCGCCGAAGACGGCGGTCGCGTAAGTGATCTCGAGTTCGTCGCCGCGGGCCCGGATCTCCAGGTCAAACCGCGCCGCACCGGTGTCGAGTGCCTCCGGGGTCACCGTGATGCCATCGAGGGTGGGCACCGGCAGTGCGGCGGCACCGTCGGCCGCGGTGGCGTCGGCGGCCAACGCGATGGAGAACAGTGGGTGACGTGCGGTGCGGGGCGGATTGAGCAACCCCACCAGGTGTTCGAAGGGCATGTCGGAGTGGGCGAGTGCCGCGAGGTCGCGGGTGCGGACGTCGTTGAGCAGTTCGCGGAATCCGGACCGGCCGTCGACCGGGGTGCGCAGCACCACGGAGTTGACGAACATGCCGACCGTCGCGGCCAGCCGCGGATCATTGCGTCCGGAGACCGGGGTGCCGATGACGATGTCGGAGACCGCGCCGTCGAGGTGGACCTCGGTCCGGGCGTCATGCCGGTGCAGGGTGGCGGCCAGAAGCGCGTGCAGCACCGTGAATTCGGTGATGTGACCGTCGCCCAGTCGCTGCAGGCGGCTCCGCAGGGTGCGGTCGAACGGCACCCGGAGGACGGCGCCGGTGGAGTCGCCGGCGTTCGCCTCGGCGGCATCGGACCGGATGACATCGGGACGGAGGGTCGGCGTGTGGTCGAGGTCGGCGAGGGTGTCGCGCCACCAGTCCGACAGTTGCGCCAGTCGGCTGTCCCGGTCGTCGATGCGGTGCGCGGAGAGTGCCACGCCCGCATCGACGCCGAGACGCTCGGCCTGCCACCGCAGATGGTCGCGGTAGCTGACCGGCAGGGGCGCCGGCGACGGTGATCGACCGTCGCGCAGCCGCCCGTAGGCGCTCGCGATGTCCTTCGCGAGAGGCGCCATGGACCAACCGTCGGCGGCGATGTGATGCACCACGACGGTGAGTTTGTGATGGTCGGGATCTCCTGAGATCCGGTGCAGTGCAGTGCGGAACGGGCTCTGGCGGGTCAGATCGAACGGCCGGCGCGCCAGTTCGGTGGCCTCGTGGTGCCAGCGGGGCGCCTCCACGGGTTCCGGCGTCAGCGCAGGTGCCGCCTCGTCCACCGACACCACGACCATCTCGGGTCGTCCGTCGTTCTCGGGGTAGATGGTGCGCAGCGGTTCGTGCCGATCCACCGCCCAGCGCACCGCACCCTCCAGCGAGGCCACATCCAGCGGGCCGACGAGATCGAGTGCGAATGCGATCGAGTACGACGCCGGGTTGTCCGAGGAGTCGGCGGCGTCGGCGGCCAGCCGGTTGAGGAACCACAGTTGCTGCTGTGCGGGACCCGGGACCACCGGGGTGTCGAGCCCGACGGGGATGGTCAACGGAACGTCGTCGGTGTCGACGGTGTCCATGGCGGCCATGGTGCCGGGGGTTGCGCCACCGGTGTCGCTGCCATCATCACCGGCCAGGCGTGCCAGGCCGGTGACGGTGGGATGGTCGAAGACGTCGCGGACGTCGATACGCCGACCCCCGAGGTGCTCGAGGGTGCCGACGATCTGGGTGGCCAGCAACGAGTTGCCGCCGAGTGCGAAGAAGTCGGCGTCCCGGCCGACGGTGGCCGGGTCGAGACCCAGTCGATCGGCGATGAGGCCGGCGACGGCACGTTCGGTGTCGGTGGCCGGTGGCTCGTCGGTGGCCTCGGCACCGGCGGTGCCCAGGGTCAGTTCGCCGATGACCGCCGGATCGGAGAGCGCGCGGCGATCGATCTTACCCATCGGTGTCGTCGGGATTCGGCTCACCGCAACGATGTTCGCGGGAACCATATGCGACGGCAGCCGGTCGGACAGTTGCGTCCGCAACGTCCGCAGGGTTGCCGAGGTGTCGGTGACGTCGTCGGCGAGGGTCACGTGGGAGGTGAGACGGGCGTGTTCGTTCTCCCCGTCGACCACGGTCACCGCGGCGGTGACCGCGGGGTCGGCGCTCAGCGCGGCGTCGATCTCGCCGAGTTCGATGCGATGTCCGCGGACCTTGGCCTGCGAATCGGCGCGACCCCGGAACTCGAGTTCGTGGTCGCCGGTCCAGCGCACGAGGTCGCCGGTGCGATACATCCGGTCACCGGGGGACCCATACGGGTTGGCGATGAACCGCTTCGAGGTGAGGGGCCGGATGCCGTGATAGCCACGTGCGAGGTGATCGCCGGCGATGTAGAGCTCACCGACGGTGCCCGGCGCGACGGGGCACAGCCGTTCGTCGAGGACCATGGCCTCGATACCGCGGATCGGCCGGCCGATGGTGAGCGGACTGTTGGGCAGGATCTCCGACGAGACGGTGGCGACCACCGTGGTCTCGGTGGGGCCGTAGGCGTTGAACAGTGCCGGTCCGCGCGACCAGTCCTGCACCGCTTCAGGGTTGGGATGTTCGCCGCCGATCACCAGGGCACGCAGACCCGGGACGTCGTCGGGGGACATGGTGGTGAGCAGTGAGGGGGTGAGGAAGGCGTGGGTGATGCCGCGCTCGTTCATCAGCTCGGCGAGCTCACGCCCACCGACGGTGCCGGGGGGTGCGATGTGCATGGTGGCGGCCGCCGAGATGGCCATCACCATCTCCAGGACGGAGGCGTCGAAGCTCGGGGAGGCCAGGTGCAGGGTCCGCGCCTGCGGACTGAGTCCGAAGTGGGAAACCTGGTGTGCGGCAAAGTCGGCGAGCCCACGGTGGTTGACCACGACACCCTTGGGTGTGCCGGTGGTTCCGGAGGTGTAGATCAGGTAGGCGGGCTGATCCACCGACAGTGGCGCGGTGAGTTCGTGATCGCCCACCGGACCGGTCGCGGATGCCGCGGTCTCGCGCGTGTCGTCGACGGTGAGGATCGGCCGGGTCCCGGCCGCCTCGGCGACGGCAGACCGCGCGGCCGCATCGGTGACCAGCAGGATCGCATCAGAGTCGGTGAGCATGAAGGAGATCCGCGCCGCGGGATACGAGGGATCGACGGGCACCCACGCAGCACCGGTGCGGGCGACCGCCCACACCGCGGTGATCCAGTTGACGCCGCGCGACAGTGCTACTGCGACAAAGCGTTCCGGTCCGGCGCCGCGCTGCAGCAGTTCCCGGGCCAGCGCATTGGCGCGCTGATCGAGCTCGCGGTAGGTCAGCGCGGTGTCGGCGTCGCTGACCGCGATCCGATCCGGTTCGGCGCGCACCGCGTCGGCCAGCAGGGTGGTGAGGTGTTCGACCGGGCGGGCGGCGTCGCCGACCGCCGGGACCAGTCCCAGGCGTTCGGTGGGATCGAGCACCATGATGTCGCCGATCGGGGTGGCCGGTGCGTCGATCACGGCATCGGTGATGCGACGCAACCGCGAGAGCAGCAACTGTGCCGTCGAATCGTCGAAAAGGGCGGTGGCATAACCGAGTTCGGCAGAGATGCCGGCCGGTGCGCCGGCGGCGTCCCGATGTTCGGTGAAGGTGAACGCGAGGTCGAACTTGGCCAGTCCGGTGTCGACGCGCGATGCGGTCGCCGACAGGCCGGCGAAGTCCAGATCGACCGCTCCACCGGTGTCGCGGGCGCCGACCATCGGATCCTCGAGTGCGATCGACACCGCGAAGAACGGATGGACGCCGGTCGTGCGGGCCGGGTTGCACTCCGACACCATCCGGTCGAACGGCAGGGCGGCGTGGTCGAAGGCGTCGAGGTCGACCTCGCGGACGGCGGTGAGCAGCGAGTCGAAGGTCATGTGCTTGTCGACGGTGGTGCGCAACGGGAGGGTGTTGACGAACATGCCGATCAGACCGTCCACGTCGGCGTCGCCACGACCCGACACGGGAGTGCCGACGATCAGGTCGGATTGGGTGGACACGGTGCGCAGCAGGGTCGCGACGATCGCGTGCAGCGTCATGAACACGCTCGCGCCACCGTCGTCGGCGACACGGCACAGAGCCGCATGGGTGGCCGCCGGCAGGGTGGCGGTCGTCGTCGTGCCACGCAGGGTGGCCGACCGGGGGCGGGGTCGATCGACGGGGAGTTCGGTCTCGGCCGGCGCGCCGTCGAGGGCGTCGGTCCAGAAGCGCAGATCGGCGGCACCGTCCGCGGAGTCCAGGGCGGCGTGGCGGGCGGCGCTGATCTGGGAGTAGGTCACCGGCAGGGGTGTCCAGTGCGGCGCGTTCCCGGCGCAGCGGCTGCGGTAGGCGGTGGCCAGGTCGTCGGCCAGCGGGCCCAGTGACCATCCGTCGGCGGCGATGTGGTGGACCACCACGGTGAGCCGGTGATCACCGTCGGCGATCCGCAGCAGGCGGGCCCGGATCGGGATCTCGTTCTCCAGATCGAAAGGCAGCCCGGCGAACTCGATGTCGGAGCTCTCCTCTGCGGCGTCGGCGACCGACAGGGGTGTGGCGACCTCGGCCGGATCGCGCACCTCGATGTAGGCCGTACCGGCCTCCTCGCGGACGGTGCTGTGCAACGGTTCATGCCGGGCGATCACGTCGCCCAGCGCGGCGTGCAGGGCGGGCACGTCGAGATCGCCGACGAGGCGGACGGTGAACGGGATGTGGTAGCTCGCGGTGGCACCGGAGGCCAGTTTGCTGGCCAGCCACAGGCGATGCTGGGCGGGGGACAGCGGTACCGGGCCATGGGTCTGCGTTTCCTCGTCGCGGCGAGCGCCTCCGGCCTCGGTGACGTGGGCGGCGATCGCAGCGAGGTCGCCGGCGTCGAAGATGTCACGAATGCCGATGCGGTGACCGGTGATACGGGACAGCCGTGCCGAGACGCGGGTCGCCGACAGCGAGTTACCGCCCAGGTCGAAGAAGTTGTGCGACATGGACACCGAGTCGCGGCCGAGCACGGCGACGACGGTGTCGGCGACGAGTTGCTCGGCCGGCCCGGTGGGGGCGACGAACCGTGCGGTGAGTTCGTCGGTGGTGATCTCCGGTGCGGGGAGTGCGCGACGGTCGAGTTTGCCGTTGGCGTTCACCGGTAACGTGTCCAGCACGACGATCGCCGTCGGGATCATGTGGTCGGGCAACCGGTCGCGCAGCATCGACCGCAGGTCCTGATCATGCAGTTCGGTACTGCCACTGACGTATCCGACGATCGACGGTTCACCGTCGACGACGTCGTCGCGGAGCACGGCACCGGACGAGGTGACCCCGTCGATCCGGGCGAGCGCCGCCTCGATCTCACCGAGTTCGACGCGCTGGCCCCGGATCTTGATCTGGGAGTCGCTGCGTCCGAGGTACTCCAGCGATCCGTCGGCGCGGCGCCGCACCAGATCACCGGTGCGGTACAGGCGTGCGCCGTCCGGGCCGGCGACGAACCGCGACGCGGTCAGATCCGGGCGGGCCGCGTACCCGCGGGCGAGTTGCACACCGCCGAGGTACAGCTCGCCGATCGCCCCCGCCGGTTGCGGGTTCAGGCGCCGATCGAGGACCGCGACGGTGGTGTTCCACACCGGTGTGCCGATGGGGATGATATCGGCGTCGGGTGAACAGAAGTCGTGGTGGGTGACGTCGATGGCGGCCTCGGTAGGGCCGTAGAGGTTGTGGATCGGCGCGCCGGACAGGCGGGCGGTGGCCGCGACGGTCGCAGGGGTGAGCGCTTCGCCACTGGTGATGATCCGGCGCAGGCTCGACAGGCTCTCGTCGTCGGTCCTCTCATTGCCGGCCGAACCGAGGGCCTCGGCGAATGCCGCGAGCATCGACGGAACGAAGTGCGTCGTGGTGATCTGTGCATCGTCGATGACCTGCTGCAGATACCACGGATCGCGATGGCCGTCGGGGGTCGGCAGCACCAGGGTGGCGCCGGTGATCAACGGCCAGAAGAACTCCCAGACCGACACGTCGAAGGTGGCCGGTGTCTTCTGCAGCACCCGGTCGTCGGCGCCCAGCGGGTAGGAGTGTTGCGTCCAGCGCAAGCGGTTGACCAGCGCGCGATGAGAGACGATGACACCCTTGGGCTTTCCGGTGGAACCGGAGGTGAACAGGACATAGGCCGGCTGATCGGGGCGGGGACGGGTCACCGCCGCGGGTGCGGTCGTGGTGAGGTCGTCGAGGGTTGTGGTGGACAGATCGCCGACGGACCGAAGTGGTGCCGCGTTCCCGACGATGGCCGTGGTCGGCCGCGCGGTGTCGAGGATGTGGGCGAGTCGCTCGGCTGGTTCGTCGGGATTGACCGGCAGGAACGCCGCCCCGGCCCGGATGGTGGCGTGCAGCGCGACGAGTTGGTCGATTCCGCGCGCAAGGGCCACCGCGACAACCGATTCCGGTCCGATTCCATGGGCGGCGAGGCCGGCGGCCGCGGCGTCGGCACGCTCGGTGAACTGCGCGTAGGTCAGGGTGGTGCCGGTCGTCGCATCGATGAGCGCCGGGTGGTCGGGGAACCGCGCGGCGGCGTCGTCGACGAGGTCGAGGACGGTCTGCTCGCCGAGATCGAGATACTCACCCGTCGACGCCGCGGTGATCGCGGAGCGTTCGTCGACGCCCGGCAGCGCGATGGCGGTGACCGGGCATTGCGGATCGGCGCGCACGAAACGCTCGAGAAAGTCGATGAATCGCCGATGATGCGTGGCGATCTCGGCCTTGGAGTACAGGTTCGGGTTCGCCTCGAGATCCAGGCGCATGCCGCCGGTGAAGCCGTCGTAGACGTTGATCGAAGCGTCCTCGACCGGCCCGGTCGACAGGACGTTCAATTCGCCACGCAGCGAACCGAAGTCGATGTGCTCGAAGAACAGCATCACGTTGACCATCGGGCCGAAGAAACCGCGTCGCCCGCCGGTGTTGCCGAGGACATCGCCGGTGATCTCCTCGTGGCGGAATCGCTGATGCCGCAGGGCGTGCTTGATCTCGGTGTTGGTGGCGCCCATCAACTCCGCCACCGAACGGGGTCCGCCGTCGCCGTGCAGCGATACCCGGATCGGCACCACATTGGAGGTCAGACCCGCCGAGGTGCGCAGGATGTCGGCGTCACGGCAGGCGACCGGCAGCGAGAACATCGCCTCATCGCGGTCGTTGAGCAGGGCGAGATAGAGAGCGGCCGCGGCGCTGATGACGGAGGCGGGACGCACCCCGTGAGCCGTGCCGGCAGAGCGGATCGCAGCAACGAGGGGCTCGGTCAGCTCTGCCGGATGGACGGTGGCCACTCGCGCCGCGGCCGCGGTATGGGAGGTCAGGGAGGTGATCTCGGCGGGCTCGCCGGACGGGTCGTGCAGGACGGCGGCCCAGTGCTCGCGGGCCGCGGCGTACCGGTCGGAGTCACGCCAGGTGCGATCGATCTCGGCGACCTGTGACATCGAGGCGGTGGTCGCCGGAGCGACCGGGACATCGCCCGACAGTGCGGTGTAGTGGGCGGCGACGCGCAGCATCATGTACATCGCGGCGTAGCCGTCGAACGCCAGGTGGTGGCCCCAGCAGTACCAGATGTGGTGTCGGGGTCCGAGCGTCAGCAGATACGTCTCCAGCAGGGAGTCGGTCATGAGATCGGTCGACCGGGAGCGATGGTCGTCGATCCAGGCCAGGGCCGCCGCCCGCGGATCGGGTTCGGTCGAGAAGTCACGCCGTCCGAGTGGGATCACGCGATCCCGATCGACGTGCACCAGCGGCTCGCCGTCCTCGGTGTCGACGAGCCTCAGCAGGCCCGACTCGGTCTCGGCGGCCGTCGCCGCGACCGCGCGGCGCATCACCTCGCCGTCGACCGCGTCGCGGAACTCGGCGTATGCGGCCACCGACATGGGGACGTCGGGATCGAGCTGCTGTGCGTAGTAGATGCCGCGCTGGGCCGCGGTCATCGGGATGGTCTCGGCAGTCTCGATCGTGTCGGTGATCAAGTCGTCGATACTCACAGGGGAGCCTCCTGACGTGGACGGGAGTCTGTGGACGGGAGTCTCTGGTGGACGGGCCCGGGCTCGGCCGACGTGCTGCAGCCGTGCCCGGTGGTGACTCGCGCGGTGCTTCGTCCGGGGGATGGGCGCAGATGGGTGAGACGGCGAAAAAGTTTTGTCGCAGGCACGGATTTGGTTCCCACCTGCGGTTTCACCTACACTTGACGGGTTGCCCGCAGCACGCATGTGCCGCGAATCGGCTCACGAACCCACTGGGAGGTCCCGCGCAAGCGGAAAAGCCCAGGCAGGCGTGTGTCCGGTGGTGACAGACCGTGTGCGTCGGGTCGGAAATCCGGCGGACATAACCATCCAGGTCAAGGAGAGAATCGAGTGATTCAGCAGGAGTCTCGCCTGCGGGTCGCCGACAACACCGGTGCCAAGGAGATCTTGTGCATCCGTGTGCTCGGCGGTTCGTCGCGGCGCTACGCCAGCATCGGTGACGTCATCGTCGCCACCGTCAAGGACGCCATCCCCGGCGGCAACGTCAAAAAGGGTGAGGTCGTCAAGGCCGTCATCGTGCGCACCACCAAGGAGCGCCGTCGCCAGGACGGAAGCTACATCCGTTTCGACGAGAACGCTGCCGTCATCCTCAAGGGTGAGAGCGATCCCCGTGGAACCCGCATCTTCGGCCCGGTCGGCCGCGAGCTGCGTGAGAAGAAGTTCATGAAAATCGTGTCGCTGGCACCGGAGGTGATCTGACATGAAGGTGCACAAGGGTGACACCGTGATCGTCATCTCGGGCAAGGACAAGGGCGCCAAGGGTAAGGTCATCCAGGCCTTCCCGAAGGACGAGCGTGTTCTGGTCGAGGGCGTCAACCGCATCAAGAAGCACACCGCGGCCTCGGCCGGCGAGCGTGGCGCATCGTCCGGCGGCATCGTGACCCAGGAGGCCCCCATCCACGTGTCCAACGTGATGGTCGTGGACTCCGACGGCAACCCGACCCGCGTCGGATACCGCGTCGACGAGGAAACCGGCAAGAAGGTCCGGATCTCGCGCAAGACCGGGAAGGACATCTGATCATGACCACAACTGAGAAGGTCCAGCCTCGGCTCAAGCAGCGCTACCGCGCCGAGATCAAGGACGCACTGAACAGCGAGTTCGACTACGCCAACGTGATGCAGATCCCGGGCGTCGTCAAGGTCGTCGTCAACATGGGTGTCGGTGACGCCGCCCGCGACGCCAAGCTGATCAACGGCGCGGTCGCCGACCTCGCCCTGATCACCGGCCAGAAGCCGGAGATCCGTCGTGCTCGTAAGTCCATCGCGCAGTTCAAGCTGCGTGAGGGCATGCCGATCGGCGCGCGCGTCACGCTGCGCGGCGACCGCATGTGGGAGTTCCTCGACCGTCTCGTGTCGATCGCACTTCCCCGTATCCGCGACTTCCGTGGTCTGAGCGACCGCCAGTTCGACGGCAACGGCAACTACACCTTCGGTCTCAACGAGCAGTCGATGTTCCACGAGATCAACATCGACAACATCGACCGGCCGCGCGGCATGGACATCACCGTCGTCACCTCGGCCACCAACGACGAGGAAGGCCGCGCACTGCTGCGCCACCTGGGCTTCCCGTTCAAGGACAACAACGCGAAGGACAACTAAGATGGCCAAGAAGGCTCTGATCAACAAGGCCAACAAGAAGCCGAAGTTCGCCGTGCGCGCCTACACCCGCTGCAACAAGTGCGGTCGCCCGCACTCGGTGTACCGCAAGTTCGGCCTGTGCCGCGTGTGCCTGCGCGAAATGGCACACGCCGGCGAGCTGCCGGGTGTGCAGAAGTCGAGCTGGTGACTTCCTGCCGGTGATCTCACCGGCAGCACAGCACAACTGAACCCAAGACCCCGTCTCCCACGTGGAGGCGGGGTCTTGCGTGCTCTCGGGAGCTGCTGAAAGTGGGGGAAGAATGTTCCTCCCCCACTTGTCATTTCGTTCTCGGGAAAGTGCTGGGGGAGGAACCCGAAGGTGGGGGAGGAAGTTTCGTCTCGATTGGTAGAGGCGGCATCGGTGGTCACCCGTGCTGATCGCTCGAGTGTCCCTCGTCCGGAGGAATGTTCGGCGATGACCGTCGCGGGTCCAGGCCATGGGCGGCGCCGGACCATACAATTCAAACTCTCATCGATCGCTACCGCGGCGTCCTGACACGACGGAACCCAGCCGTGTACCACGCCGAAGGACGTCCGACATGCTGAGTCCCGGTTCGACATTCGCCGGATATCGGATCGAGCGTCTGCTCGGGCAAGGCGGGATGGGTGCGGTGTACCTGGTCACCAACCTCGCACTCGATCGGCCTGAGGCGCTCAAGATCATCTCCATCGCCGACGATGACCACCAGTTCCAGCAGCGGTTCACCCGAGAGGCGCGAGTCGCCGGGGCACTGAGTCATTCCGGCATCGTGGCGGTGAATCACCACGGCATCGAGGACGGACTGCCCTGGTTCACCATGCCGGTCCTGAACGGTCACGATCTCACCGAGGACCGCCCCACCGTCGACGAGACGCTGGGGGTGATCGCCCGCGTGGCCGACGCGCTCGACCATGCGCACCGGAACAACGTGATTCACCGCGACGTCAAGCCGGCCAACATCCATCTCGGCCGTGGCGCCGACGGCCGGGTGGACCGGGTCACGGTCCTCGACTTCGGCATCGCCAAACTCACCACCGAGACCGGATTGACCAGTACCGGTGCCTTCATCGGCACGCTCACCTACTCCGCGCCCGAGGTCATCGACGGCCGCGGGCTGCTGCCGGCCTCAGACCAGTACAGCCTGGCGTGCACCGCCTACGAACTGCTCACGGGGACACCACCTTTCGAGGCCCGCGTCCCGTCGGTCCTGATGGTTGCCCACCTGTCGCGACCCGCTCCGCCGATCGGCACTCGCCGTCCGGCCCTGCGTGCGCTCGATCCGGTCTTCGCCCGTGCCCTGTCCAAGGATCCCGGCCTGCGGTTCCCGGACTGTCGGAGCTTCGCCCGCGCTCTCGTCGATCCAGCGCTGGCCGGTGCTGCACCCGGGCGGCCGACGCAGTCGACGGTCCGACCACCAACTCCGGGTAGTCGTCCGCCCGGGACGGCCACGATCGCCGGTACATCACCGACCGGATACCCACCCGAGGCCGTACGCGCGACGACCACTCGAGCGGCCTTTAGCTCGGTCGATCCCGTCGGCCGTCACAAGCAGGGAGTGCGACGGCGACTCATCGTCGTCGGAGCCGTCGTGTTCGCCCTCCTCATCGTCGTCGTCGGCACGGCCGTCGTTCTGAACAGGAGTACCGGAACGGACCAACCTGGAGATGGCACCGAACGTGCCGCTGCGCAGGTCGTGCCGATCAGACTCGGCACCGTCGCCACCGCGCAGCAGCACACCTGCTCGGTCCGGGACGGTTCCGCATTCTGCTGGGGTGGAAATGACAAAGGAGAGGTCGGCGACGGGACGACCATTGCGCGCACCAAGCCAGTCCGGGTGGCCGGACTGACCGATGTGACCGCGGTCGGCGTGGGTTGGTCCTTCAGCTGCGCGTTGGCGGGTGGAAAGGTCTTCTGTTGGGGCGGCGGGGAAGACGGCGCGATGGGCGATGGTGGTGGCCCCGACCGCCGCACGCCGGTTCAGGTGCCGCTGCTCGGCGAGGCCACTGGACTAACGGTGGGAAAATGGCATGCGTGCGCACTCGTCGACGAGCAGGCCTACTGCTGGGGTGAGAACAAGAATGGTCAACTCGGGGACGGCAGCACCGCCGACGTCGCGCCCGTGTCGGAGGTTCGCGGGCTCGAGAGCGTCGATGCGATCTCGGCCGGATGGGGGAGCACGTGCGCCGTGGCCGGTGGGTCGCTCTTCTGCTGGGGTGATAACGAATACGGACAATTGGGCGTCGGCCACTCCGGGGATTCACCGAGTCCCGCGCGTGTGTCCGGCCTGAGCGGTATCACCCAGGTCTCGGTGGGGACGTGGCATGCCTGCGCGACCGACGGCGATCGCCTGTGGTGCTGGGGAGACGGCGACAACGGGCAACTGGGCGACGGTGGCACTGCGGCAGGCACCAACTCGCCTCGGTCAGTGCTGAACCTGACCGATGTTGCCGCGGTCAGCGCCGGATACGCCAACACCTGCGCGGTTAGCGGTGGCCAGGTGTCGTGTTGGGGCTCCAATGACAAGGGCCAGATCGGCGATGGAACCTTCACCGATCGGCTGGTGCCGACCGCAGTCCCTGGGTTGACCGCCCTCTCGGACGTGAGTGTCGGCAACGAAACGGTGTGTGTGGGCGTGGCCGATGGCGTCAGCTGTTGGGGCGACAACGATTACGGCGAACTGGGGGATGGAACCCGAGGCGCCAGCCGGAGTGCGCCCACCCAAGTGGTCTTCCCGTGAGCGCACGGACCGTCGACTTCCTATTGAGGAGGACATCTTCATGTCATTGACTCCCGGCTCGAACTTCGCGGGCTATCAGGTGATTCGGCGGTTGGGTCGCGGTGGCATGGGTGAGGTCTACCTCGTCGAGAATCCGCAACTCCGGCGGCAAGAAGCCCTCAAGGTGATCGGGAGTGCGGTCAGTGCGGACCCGCAGTTCGCGGCGCGCTTCGCCCGCGAGGCGCAAACCACTGCGGCACTGGATCATCCGTCGATCATCCGGCTGTACCGGTACGGGGTGGAGGACGACGCACCGTGGTTCTCGATGGAATACCTCGCCGGGTCGGACTTGTCCGGTGTTCGGCTGCCGGACCGAGAGGTCGTCGACGTGGCGATGCGGGTTGCCGATGCTCTCGACTACGCCCACTCCCGTGGCGTCGTGCACCGCGACATCAAGCCGGCGAACATTCAGGTGGGCCGTGGAACACGTGGCGAACTCGAGCGCGTCACCGTCCTCGATTTCGGCGTCGCGAAGCTGTCCGCCGCCACCGGGATGACCGGAACCGGAGCATTCATCGGGACGATCTCGTACTCGGCACCCGAGGTACTCGACGGCGTCGAGGCGTCCCCGGCATCGGACCAATATAGTCTCGCCTGCACGCTATTCCTCTTGATGACCGGCAGCGTACCGTTCCCGGGCGACAGCCCGTCGATGGTGATGATGGGCCACTTCCACGCGACACCCTCGGTGAGTGCGCTACGTCCGGATCTCGCTGTGCTCGATCCGGTCTTTCAACGTGCACTGGCGAAGATCCCGACACAGCGGTATGCGTCCTGCCGTGAATTCGTTGCTGCACTCGCACAGGCGATGTCGGTGGCGCACCACGCCGGCGCGACCCGACCCACACCCGCTTTCCCGCACGTGGCCCACCACTATGACCCGACCCAGATCGGACCGTCGCACCCGGTGCCCGGTCGGCCTCGTCGTCGCATCACACGACTGGCGGTGGCAGTGGGCGCGGTGGCCTTGGTCGCCGTGCTTGTCGGCGCGGTGATTGCGGTGGTGCAGAACCGCGACTCGTCGTCCGGTCCGGGACCGGTTGCGGCTGCCGTGCAGAACGGTGTGTCACAGGTGGCTGCCGGGACGTCGTTCAGCTGTGCGGTGCGCGACGGAGATGTGTACTGCTGGGGAGCCAGCGAAGGCGGCGTCCTGGGTACTGCTGCGAGGACGACGTCGCCGACACCGGTGCAGGTCGCCGGGATATCGAAGGTGTCGGTGATCTCGGCGATCAACGACAGCGTGTGCGCGGTGTCCGAGGGGAACCTGTTCTGTTGGGGTGTCGACGTCAGCGCGGAAATGTCTGGCTCAGAAGACAATCGGCCGCATACATCCATCCCCACCAAGGTGGACGGGCTGGCCGGGGTGACCGCGGTGTCGATGCAGAATGACGGCATCTGCGCTGTCGCCGACGGTGAACTGTACTGCTGGGGAGAGAACAAAGCCGGGCAACTCGGCGACGGCTCCACCACCAGCCGCGGCACTCCGACGAAGGTGCCGGGTCTGACTGGAGTACGCAGCGTTGCGTTGGCGTATGCGACGACGTGCGCTCTCGTGGGCGACCGGGTGTCGTGTTGGGGCTACAACAAGGAAGGCAACGTCGGTGACGGTACGACAGTAAATCGGCTGCAGCCCGTTCCGGTGGCCGGGCTCGGCGATGTATCGGAACTGGGCAGCGTCCACAACGGCTTCTGCGCCGGTTCGCAGTCGGGGCCTCTGGAGTGCTGGGGACGATGGCAGGGTCCGTACGTGATCGGGGCCGATTGGTCCAACCCGCTGGCCAAGCCTGAGTTCGGACTCACCGGCGTGACGGTCCTTGCATCCGGCGGATACTCCTCCTGCGCAATCGCTTCGAACGGACTGCGGTGTTGGGGCGATGGCAACTCGGGCCAGCTGGGCAGCGGTTCGACGACACTCGCCGACGGCGAACTGACCGCGGCTCCCTCCGGGATCTCGGACGCAAGTGCGGTCGCCGTCGGCACGCTGCACGCGTGCGCCGTCGCCAATGGCGGCGTGTACTGCTGGGGAGACGGCAGCAAGGGTCAACTCGGCGACGGTGGTACGGACATCCGCGCGACTCCGGTTCGGGTCAACGGCATCTGAGCGCCTGTCGCGTTCACGTTCAGCGTTCCGCGGAACGCTGGGCGGGTCTGCTCAGCGCCTTGAGACGCCACTGCGTTGGGCTGCGTGCCAACAGGTCTCGCCGTCGTCGACATTCACTGCCGCGCCGTGTCGCTGGAATTGTGCGGCTACCCCACCAGCCACAGGTTGGGTGTACACACCAGCGGGACATTCGCGCCAAATGCGCGCAGCACGATTGTCAGCGGACATGAAAAACTGCCCATGGGCGGTCACGAAAGTGCCCGCTGACGGCCAATAAGGACTGCCCATCGGCGGTCAGGAAAGTGCCCGTCGGCGGACACGATTTTGCCCACACCTGTCTCATCCGGCGGCGCGTCTGCGCTGTGCGGGCCTCTCCCGTGGCTTCGATAGCGATGCCTAGTCGTATCGAACTCACTCACGGGAGAGACCCATCTTGAAGTCTGACGGAGAACTCATGGACATACTCAATGCCTACGACCTGACGGGGTCGTATCGGGCTGCGGCCGAGTTGTGCGGCTGCAGCCATCACACGGTGAAACGGGCGGTTGACGACCGTGCCGCCGGGCTGGCGCCGGTGGTGCGCCGCGCCCGATTGATCGACGACTACCTGCCTCATATCGAGGGGTGGGTGGTGGATACGAAAGGAAAGATCCGCGCCGACAAGGCACACGAAAAGCTTGTGGCCCTTGGCTATACAGGGAATGAACGTACCACACGGCGTGCGGTCGCGGAAATGAAAGCGCAATGGCGCGTGGGTAATACGCGAGTGCACCGGCCGTGGGTGACCGAACCCGGCCTGTGGGTGCAGTACGACTTCGGCGACGGGCCGGTTGTTGATGGCCGCAAGGTGGTGTTACTGGTGGCGTGGCTGGCGTGGTGCCGCTACCGGGTGGTGATCGCGCTGCACGACCGGACCGCGCCGAGCGTGTTCGCCGGTCTGGATCGGGTGTTCCGCATTCTCGGTGGCGCCCCGTCGTATGTGTTGACCGACAACGAGAAAACGGTCACCACTGGCCATATCGCCGGGGTACCGATCCGCAACCGGCAGGCGGTCAGTTTTGGCCGCTACTACGGCGTCACAGTGCTCACCTGCGAGCCGGCCGACCCGGCCACCAAGGGCGGGGTGGAGAACGCGGTGAAACTGGCCAAGGCCGATATCGTGCCGACCGACACCAATCTGCTCGACGCCTACGAGACCTTCGGCGATGTCGTGGCCGCGTGTGAGCAGTTCATGGGTGAGATCAACGACCGGGAGCACCGCACCACCGGACGACGTCCGATCGAGATGCTCGCCGCCGAACGCACCCGACTGCATCCGATCCCCGATCTGCCGCACACCACCGGGTTGGGGGTGACTCGCCAGGTCCCCCGCAACACGCCGATGATCTCGTTCGAACACTGTCAATACTCTGTTCCGGCAACACTGTTGGGTCAATCGGTGTGGGTGCGTCATCACCCCGCCACCGATGAGGTGATCGTGTGCGCGCTCGATGACGGCGGCCCGACCGAGGTGGCCCGACACCGCCGTACCAGCCGCGGTACCCCGGCGATCGATGACGCCCACTTCCCCGACCATGAACCGAAAATCCCGGGTGACTATCGGATTCGGGCACGCAACACCGACGACCACGCGTTCCTGGCGATCGGCGAGGGCGCCGGATTGTGGTTGAAAGAAGCCGCCGCCGTCGGCACCGAACGCATGCGGGAGAAGATGCGCCATGCCGTGTCGCTGGCCGCCCTGCACACCACCTCGGATGTGGACTGGGCGTTGGGCCATGCCGCGGTACACGGCCGATTCGCCACCGGTGATCTCGACTCCATCCTGGCCGCCAAAGACCTCGACCACACGCGGCACCAGGCCTCGGAGAACACCTCGCTGGCACAAGGAACCAAAGTCTGGAACATGTTGGGCAACAACACTATCGACGACGCCTATCTCGGCGAGGAGGAAACACGATGACCACAACAACGATGTTGCCTGCAGAAGTCGAAACGTTGATGCGGCAACTGCGGCTGCCCCATGCCCGCGCGATCGCCGGTGACGTGCTGGCAACCGCACGGGCACAACGCTGGGACCCCGCCGAAGTCGTCAAAGCATTGCTCGCCGAAGAATCCGCAGGCCGCGCCCGATCGATGTTGGCCTCACGCCGCAAATCGGCGAACTTCCCGACCGGCAAAACCTTCGACGTGTGGGACGAAACCGCCTCCTCGATCCCCGTACCCACCCAGCACGCCCTGCAAACCCTCGAATGGGTGCAGCGACGCGAGAACCTCGTGGTGTGCGGACCCGCCGGCACCGGCAAAACATTCTTCCTCGAAGCCCTCGGCCAGAAAGCGATCGAGGCCGGCATGCCCGTTGCGTGGTTCAGCCTCGAGCAACTCGGCACCCTGGTCCGCGCGCACCGCGCCGATGACACCCTGGGCAAGGCCATCGCCAAGATCGTGCGCGCCGAACTCGTCGTCATCGACGACGTCGGCCTGCTGCCAGTAGGTGCTGACGCCGCAGAAGGGCTCTACCGGGTCGTAGAAGCCGCCTACGAACGCAAATCGGTGGCCGTGTCCTCCAACCTGCACCCATCCGGTTTCGACGAACTCATGCCCAAAACACTGGCCACTGCCACCGTGGACCGGCTGCTGCACCACGCCCACCTCTGCCAGACCACCGGCGACTCCGTGCGCCTGGCCCAAGCACTCGCCGGGAAGGGGGTCACCGCCCTGAACTGACACACCCCCGGTGGCGGACCAACGGTGGGCACATTCATGTCCGCCACCGGGCACCCCCCCGTGACCGCCTACGGGCAGTTCCCACGTCCGCCTGTGGGCACTTCCCGATGTCCCTTGACACACGATTGACGTCGCGCGCGGTGAATAGCTCAGCGCGAGGTGATCGGACGTGTCCTGCGGGCACCCGTCCTGCAACGTGATGTTGCGGGTGTTCTTTGTCCCGGGTGGAAAGAACGTCGAGGTGTACGGGGTGGTCACCTCGTCGTAGCGCGTACCCACGATGGTGTACTTGATGTCGCCGATGGCGTAGACGCCGCCGCTGTTCAGGTTGTTGATGAACGGTGAGTCGTACACCTGCTGAATACCCGCCACACCCACGCCCAAAGTGATCGGTCCCAAGACGTCGATACCCAGATTGTTGATGGTCCGGCCCAGGGTGGCGATGCCGTCGAGGGTGGTGCCGTTGTTCGTGGCACCGAGGGTGACGACGTTGGCGACCTTGTTCTCGCCGCCGTTGAATCGGATGTACTGGCGCAGGGAGATGCCGCCTTGGGAATGACCGACCATATTGACCTTGGTGGCGCCGGAGGACGCCAGAACCTTGTCGACGAAGATGCCGATTTGTTTCCCGGATTTCACGATGTCGCCGGTGGCGTAGACGCCGGGCACCACCGCTCCGAGGCCGCCGCCCTGCGTCAGCGGCTGAATACCGTAGTTGAGTGCGTACACGCAGAATCCTGCGCGCTTGAGTGCCGGCGAGATCATCGCCCAGTTGTTGACGGCATTCTCCCAGGTGCCATGCACGAGCACGACGGGTTCCTGACCGGCCTTGGGCTTGCATGACCAATCGTTCGAACCGGGCGGCGCCACATCGGGGTTGGTCAGGCCGTAGGCGAAGGCGGGCAAAAATGAGGTCTGCTCGGGACCAGAACCGGTCGGCGTGCGCCAACTGCTTTCCCCGTTGAGAAGAAATGTCTCGGTCGCGGCCGCAGCGGGCCTGCTCCCGTCGTCGATGGCGTTGAGCAGATCCTGTTGGGTCGTTGCGGTCGCCGGACCCGCCAGTGTGAGAGTGAGGCAAACGCCGGTGGCCACGGCCCCGATACCGGATAGAACTCGGCGCGTCCAGTGTCGGCGCGGTCCGGTAATCGTCCGCGGTGACGTCTGCGTACGTGACGGCATCGCCACTCCCTCGTGGTGATGTGCTTCACGATGCAGGCGAGCCAGTGCTGTGCATCGCAGATGTCGACGTAAGTTATCACGTCCCTGCGAGTGCAACGAACCTCCGATTCGCCGGTTGATCGGTCACGCGCGACCGGGCTTTGAGTACCGGCCGCGGGTCGGTTGCCGGCAGTCTTCAGCGTTCCGCGGAACGCTGGGGATTGTCGGCTAGGCGGCGTGGGCGAGTTCGGTGGTGCGTTGTTCTCGGTGGCGGTGGTCCCAGATGGTGTAGAGGACTTCGGTGGTGTAGCCGAGGTCGAGTTTTCCGGGGTTGATGGGTACCACGGCGTCGTGGGGGATGGGTGCGGGTTGCCAGCCGTTGGGTGTGTGTTGTGTTGGGGCGGTGAGTATTTCGGTGCCGTCGGTGCGGTGGAAGGTGAAGTGTTGCAGGGCGTGGGTGGTGATGGAGAACGCTCCTTGGTGGAGGGCGCGATGGTGGGTGGAGCAGAGCAGGATGAGGTTGTCGGGGTGGGTGTCGCCGCCGCGGGACCACCAGGTGACGTGGTGGGCGTGCAGGTGGCGGGTGCGTCCGCAGCCGGGGTAGCGGCAGGTGTGGTCGCGGTCGAGGATGATGCGCATCATCGCGGCATTGGGTGAGCGGCGTTTGCGGCCCCAGAGGGCGACGACGCCGCGTCGG